>NZ_JBMKIA010000011.1:6529-164626 GCF_049238215.1 Enterobacter cloacae complex sp. IR5441 | reverse complement strand
CGGTACCACGACCGGAGATGGAGAATACGTCTTCGATTGGCAGCAGGAATGGCTTGTCAATCGCACGCTCTGGTTCTGGGATGTAAGAATCCAGGTAGCCAGCCAGTTCGATGATTTTCTCTTCCCACTCTGCTTCGCCTTCCAGCGCTTTCAGCGCGGAACCACGAACGATTGGAGTGTCGTCGCCTGGGAAATCGTACTGAGACAGCAGTTCACGAACTTCCATCTCTACCAGTTCCAGCAGCTCTTCGTCATCAACCATGTCACATTTGTTCAGGAACACGATGATGAAAGGAACGCCTACCTGACGACCCAGCAGGATGTGCTCACGAGTCTGAGGCATAGGGCCGTCAGTCGCAGCAACAACCAGGATCGCGCCGTCCATCTGCGCAGCACCGGTGATCATGTTTTTAACATAGTCGGCGTGGCCTGGGCAGTCTACGTGTGCGTAGTGGCGAGTCGGGGTGTCATACTCAACGTGAGAGGTGTTGATGGTGATACCACGAGCTTTTTCTTCTGGTGCGTTATCGATCTGGTCGAAAGCACGAGCAGCACCGCCGTAGGTTTTAGCCAGTACGGTGGTGATTGCAGCAGTCAGGGTAGTTTTACCATGGTCAACGTGGCCGATAGTACCAACGTTGACGTGCGGTTTTGTACGTTCAAATTTTTCTTTAGACACGGCTATATTCCTTACTATAGTGCTCTCCCCTTCGGAGAGAGCACGGGACTTAGGTTTTAATCCTGTGGATTACTTACCACGGGCTTCGATAACGGCCTGAGCAACGTTGTTCGGCGCATCATCATACTTCAGGAATTCCATAGTGTATGATGCACGACCTTTGGTCAGAGAACGCAGCTGAGTTGCATATCCGAACATTTCAGACAGCGGAACTTCAGCGTGGATCTTAACGCCAGTTACTTCGGATTCCTGACCACGCAGCATACCGCGACGACGGCTCAAGTCACCGATAACGTCACCGGTGTTCTCTTCAGGAGTTTCTACTTCAACCTTCATGATCGGCTCAAGCAGAACTGGTTTTGCTTTCTTAAAGCCTTCTTTAAAGGCAATAGACGCAGCCAGTTTAAACGCCAGTTCAGAGGAGTCAACGTCGTGGTAAGAACCGAAGTGCAGACGAACACCCATGTCTACAACCGGGTAACCAGCCAGAGGACCAGCTTTCAGCTGCTCCTGGATGCCTTTATCAACGGCAGGGATGTATTCGCCAGGAATTACACCACCTTTGATGTCGTTGATGAACTCGTAACCTTTAGGGTTAGAGCCCGGCTCCAGTGGGTACATGTCGATCACAACGTGACCGTACTGACCGCGACCACCAGACTGCTTAGCGTGTTTACCTTCAACATCGGTAACTTTCGCGCGAATCGCTTCGCGGTAAGCAACCTGAGGTTTACCCACGTTCGCTTCAACGTTGAATTCACGCTTCATACGGTCAACGATGATGTCCAGGTGCAGTTCACCCATACCAGCGATGATGGTCTGGTTAGATTCTTCATCAGTCCATACGCGGAATGATGGGTCTTCTTTCGCCAGACGGCCCAGAGCCAGACCCATTTTTTCCTGGTCAGCTTTGGTTTTTGGTTCAACTGCGATGGAGATTACCGGCTCAGGGAATTCCATACGCTCCAGAATGATCGGGTGATCCGGGTCACACAGGGTGTCACCAGTGGTCACGTCTTTCAGACCGATAGCAGCAGCGATGTCGCCCGCACGAACTTCTTTGATCTCTTCACGTTTGTTAGCGTGCATCTGTACGATACGGCCAAAACGTTCACGCGCCGCTTTCACGGAGTTCAGGATGGTGTCACCGGAGTTAACCACACCAGAGTAAACGCGGAAGAAGGTCAGGTTACCCACGAATGGGTCGGTAGCAATTTTGAACGCCAGTGCAGAGAACGGCTCGTCATCACTTGCGTGACGCTCAGCCGGAGTATCTTTACCGTCGTCCAGGATGCCGTTGATCGCAGGAACGTCAACCGGGGATGGCAGGTAGTCAACTACCGCATCCAGCATCGCCTGAACACCTTTGTTCTTGAACGCAGAACCACAGGTTACCAGGATGATTTCGTTGTTCAGAACGCGCTGACGCAGAGCAGATTTGATCTCTTGCTCAGACAGTTCTTCACCACCCAGGTATTTCTCCATCAGCTCTTCAGAAGCTTCTGCTGCGGATTCGATCAGGTTCTGGTGCCATTCGTCAGCCAGGTCCTGCATCTCTGCCGGGATATCTTCGTATTCGAAGGTAACGCCCGCATCTGCTTCGTTCCAGTTGATGGCTTTCATTTTCACCAGGTCGATAACGCCGGTGAAACCTTCTTCAGCACCAATTGCCAGCTGAAGCGGAACAGGGTTCGCGCCCAGACGGGTTTTGATCTGGCCAACAACTTTCAGGAAGTTAGCACCCATACGGTCCATTTTGTTAACGAACGCGATGCGTGGAACTTTATATTTGTTTGCCTGACGCCATACGGTTTCAGACTGTGGCTGAACACCACCAACTGCGCAATAAACCATTACCGCGCCGTCAAGAACACGCATGGAACGTTCTACTTCGATGGTGAAGTCAACGTGCCCTGGGGTGTCGATGATGTTTACGCGATGCGGTTCGTACTGCTTAGCCATACCTGACCAGAATGCAGTAGTCGCTGCGGAGGTGATAGTAATACCACGCTCCTGCTCCTGTTCCATCCAGTCCATGGTGGCTGCGCCGTCATGAACTTCACCGATTTTATGGTTTACACCGGTGTAGAACAGAATACGTTCGGTAGTAGTGGTTTTACCGGCGTCGATGTGCGCACTGATACCGATGTTACGGTAGCGTGCGATGGGTGTTGTACGAGCCATTTGATTCCTCGTTTATATCTTTAGGCGTTCAGTTAAGTTACCCAGAGCGGGCGGCTTCTCTGAAGCGCCCGCCTGGTGACTACGACTCCGAAGGGATTACCAACGGTAGTGTGCGAACGCCTTGTTGGCTTCTGCCATACGGTGAACGTCTTCACGTTTCTTAACTGCGGTACCTTTGTTTTCCGCAGCATCAGAAAGTTCGTTCGCCAGACGCAGAGCCATGGATTTATCACCGCGTTTACGAGCAGCTTCAACGATCCAACGCATTGCCAGAGCATTACGACGAACCGGACGAACTTCAACTGGAACCTGATAAGTAGAACCACCAACGCGGCGAGACTTAACTTCTACAGTCGGGCGCACGTTGTCGAGAGCGACTTCGAAGGCTTCCAGTTCATTTTTACCAGAACGCTGAGCCAGGGTCTCCAGCGCGCTGTATACGATTGCTTCTGCGGTAGATTTTTTACCATCTACCATCAGGATATTTACAAATTTTGCCAGCAGTTCTGATCCGAATTTCGGATCTGGAAGAATTTTACGCTGACCAATGACGCGACGACGTGGCATGGGATTACTCCGTTGTTAATTCAGGATTGTCCAAAACTCTACGAGTTTAGTTTGACATTAAGATAAATCAGTTTGGCCTTACTTAACGGAGAACCATTAAGCCTTAGGACGCTTCACGCCGTACTTGGAGCGAGCCTGCTTACGGTCTTTAACACCTGAGCAGTCCAGCGCACCACGAACGGTGTGGTAACGAACACCCGGAAGGTCTTTAACACGACCGCCACGGATCAGGATCACGGAGTGCTCCTGAAGGTTGTGACCTTCACCACCGATGTAGGAAGTCACTTCGAAACCGTTAGTCAAACGCACACGGCATACTTTACGCAGTGCGGAGTTTGGTTTTTTAGGAGTGGTGGTATATACACGAGTACATACGCCACGTTTCTGCGGGCAGGCTTCCAGCGCAGGCACGTTGCTTTTTGCAACTTTGCGTGCACGTGGTTTGCGTACCAGCTGGTTAACTGTTGCCATTAAATAGCTCCTGGTTTTAGCTTTTGCTTCGTAAACACGTAATAAAACGACCTCATACAATATGAGGACGCGAAATTTTAGGGCTACGTCGAAAAGGTGTCAAGAAATATACAGCGATCTCAAATCACCAGTTCATTTGACTGGCGTGCGTCACAGTAAGATTGACGAAATCAGTATAGCCAACCACGTCAACTTTGGATGAAATTTGACCAGAAAGACCCCGCGCATCCAGATCCTCTTTCAGCGCAGAGACTGTTATGGGGGCATTCGCGAGGATTTCAACAAAACGGCTGCCTTCAAGCGCCGCGAGCACGCCATCCTGAATCAGCAGCAGATCATCACCTTCGCGCAGCATGCTCAGTAACGTGTCGATATCGCATTGCCACGGTGAACGGCTCAGGGTATGGAGCATGACAGCCTCAGAAAGTCAGAACGGTATCGTAGTGAGAGAGTTGTTCGCGCAGCGCAGCAGATGTCAGGATTGTCACGTCCAGCACGAACGGTGTTTTCTCGTTTAACCCACGCGCGGCCAGCGAGTCGGCGCACACATAGAAGGTTCCAATGTCATAGAGCGGCAGAACTTTAAAGGTCGCAATGTAGTCGCGCGCAAGAATGGCCTGCGGTTGTTGGCCTGCCAGAAGCTGGAATACGCCATCGCCTAAAAAGAAGACGCCGATATCTTCGGTTAAAGCCGATGTCGCGAGCAATGCATCCAGCCCTTCCCGGCCTGAAGCGCTGCCATGCGGCGCAGAAGTAAAAACAAACGCTACGCGCTTCATCAAAATTGCACCATTCTGTCGCAGGTCAACGCCGCCTGTGCCAGGGCACCCAGTCCGCTGAGCGAAAAGCCCGGTTGCAGGTTAGCCCCCGCCAGACCAAGGCGTTCGGCTTCGGTCGCATCCGTCACGCCGCGACGCAGTGCCGCCGCGACGCAGATATGCAGGTCAACGCCCTGCGTTTCGTTTAATTTTTGCCAGGCGCGCACGAGGTCAAACTCATCGCTCGCCGGAGACGTAAACTGGTTCGCGTTATATACGCCTTCGCGATAAAAGAAGACGCTTGCCAGTTCATGACCGGCATCAAGCAGCGCATGGGCAAACTGTAGCGCGCTGCTGGCCTGCTGGGTACCGTACGCCGGGCCCGTCACCATTAACGCAAAACGCATTACTTGTCTTGTCCCAGGAAGTCACCGCTTTTGAACTGGCGAATATAGAGGTAAACCGTGTGTTTGGAGATATTCAGGCGATCGGCCACCTGGTTGATGGCATCTTTGATATCAAAAATCCCTTTCTCATAGAGGTTCAGGACGATCTGACGATTCTTGGCGTTGTTGGATACGTTGCGATCGGCATTCACCTCTTCAATGGTGAACTCCAGCGTCTGGGTCACGAGATCCTCAACCGAAGAAGCAAAGTTCACCGATGAGCCCACGTCCGGCGTTTCGGGCGGGATGAAGGTGCTCATGATTTGCGAGAATGGCACATCAAGGTTCATGTTGATGCACAGCAAACCGATTACCCGGTGTTCGCGATTTCGAATCGCGATCGTTTCTGATTTCATCAGCACGCCACTTTTGGCGCGGGTGAAATAGCATTTTGAGACGCTGCTGTCCGCGCCGGTCATGTCATGCAACATACGCAATGCAAGGTCGGTGATTGGCGAGCCAATTTTACGGCCAGTGTGCTCGCCATTCGCAATGCGGATAGCGGAACACTTAAGATCTTGCAGGGAATGCAATACGATTTCGCAGTGGGAACCAATGAGCATCGCTAACCCGTCCACTACCGCTTCATAGGATTTCAGAATATCGAAGTCGGTCTGGTCAAATGGACGTTGATCCAGCAAATCAAGTTCACTGGTTTCGTTGGTTAAAAGCGACCTGGACATGAAAAAAACACTCCTTTTCAGGAGCCTGTCGTTAGGTTTTCAGGGCAGGCTCATTATCTACACGGACAACTAAATTAATACAGCGTGTATAACGCTTTCCAGTGTTAATTATATCTGCCCCGCAATAAAAAAACCGCCGCCTGTAAAGGCGGCGGTTTTTTTCAGGATTACTTCTTAGCTGCTGCGGCTTTGTCGTCAGCCGGTGCGTCTGTTTTCGCATCCGCTTTCGGCGCCGGTTTGATGTCCAGCAGTTCTACATCAAATACCAGCGTGGAGTTAGCCGGGATACCCGGAACGCCGGTTTTGCCGTAAGCCAGATCCGGTGGGATGACCAGCTTGATTTTACCGCCTTTCTTGATGTTCTTCAGGCCTTCGGTCCAGCCCGGGATCACACCATCCAGACGGAAGGAGAGAGGCTCACCACGGGTATAAGAGTTATCGAACTCTTTACCGTCGATCAGCGTACCTTTGTAGTTCACCACAACGGTGTCGCTGTCTTTAGGCGCGTCGCCGGTACCTTCTTTCTCAACTTTATAGATCAGGCCAGTAGAAGACGTTTTAACGCCTTTCTCTTTAGCGAACTTGTCGCGGTAGGCTTTGCCTTTCGCTTCGTTATCTTTAGCGTCTGCTTCCATCTTGGTCTGAGCGGCGCCTTTCACGCGCGCTTCAAACGCTTGCAGAGTCTGCTCGATTTCCTGGTCAGACAGTTTGCTCTTGTCTGCGAACGCATCCTGAACCCCTGCGATCAGCTGGTTTTTGTCCAGTTTGATGCCCAGTTTCTCTTGTTCTTTCAGAGAGTTTTCCATGTAACGACCCAGAGACGCGCCAAGTGCGTAGGCGGATTTCTGGTCGTCATTTTTGAATGCCGCTTTGCTGTCTGTAGTCGCAGCAGGCTTCGCAGCAGTATCAGCAGCGAAAGACAGCGGCGCATTGAGCGCTACAGCCATAGTGGTCGCCAGCAGCGTAACTTTAAACAGTGATTTCATCCATATCTCCAGGACCTGAGGTCTCTCACCCCAGTGTTAAACGTAAATGAGTGACGTACTATAAAACGTTGCGGAAGAAATCTACAGACAGACTCCCCCGAATGTCGCTTCTTTTCAGACTATTTTTGTTTAAATAAGTTTCTTGTCAGGGAGATGGATACTGTACTTAAGGAAAAAGTCAGCTAAACTTCGCCGCCGCTGGTCCATTATGGCGAATGAGAGATAAACGAGGTGAATGATGAAGGATACAACGATCGAAGCGAGACTGGCTGAGCTGGAAAGCCGCCTGGCTTTTCAGGACATCACCATCGAAGAACTGAACCAGACCGTGACGGCCCATGAGCTTGAAATGGCAAAACTGCGCGATCACATGCGCCTGCTGACGGAAAAGCTGAAGGCCACGCAGCCGTCAAACATTGCCTCTCAGTCAGAAGAGACACCACCACCTCATTATTGAGGCGTAAAAAAAGCGGGATTATCCCGCTTTTTTATTTTCCGGAGTACGGAATCAGTGGCAACCGCAGCCGCCGTTACCGCAACCACCTTTACCGTGGCCGTGGTCATGACCATGGTCGTGGCCGTGACCACCGCAGCAGCCATCGTGGCCGTGATCGTGGTCATGATCGTGACCGTGCGCACCGTGAACGTGGCCATGAGCCAGCTCTTCTTCGGTCGCTTCACGGATCGCAACAACTTCTACGTTGAACTTCAGGTTCTGACCCGCCAGCATGTGGTTGCCGTCAACCACAACGTGGTCGTCTTCCACTTCAGTGATTTCAACCGGAACCGGACCCTGGTCAGTTTCCGCCAGGAAGCGCATGCCAACCTGCAACTCGTCAACGCCCATGAATACGTCTTTAGGAACGCGCTGAACCAGGTTGTCATCATACTGACCGTAAGCGTCGTTCGCGCCTACAGCAACGTCGAATTTGTCGCCAACTTCATGGCCTTCCAGCGCCGTTTCCAGGCCGGAAATCAGGGAACCGTGACCATGCAGGTAGTCCAGCGGCGCACTCACCGGAGACTCATCAACCAACACACCGTCTTCTGTACGTACCTGATAGGCCAGGCTGACCACCAGGTCTTTTGCTACTTTCATGATATCTCCTGAGCGTGGGAAAATTGCTGGCGCAGATTGTAGCGGAAATCTGCACCCGTGTACCCTTAAGCTTAAAAAAACTCAGAGCATATCGCTAGTCTGGATGAAAAATGCCGATCACTTGCTCTTCTTTGCGAACGTGATCGCGGGCTTCTTTATCGGCCTCACGCATCTGGTGACCGCACTTAACACATTCAACGATATCGATATTATTTTCACGCCACATGGCCAGCGTATCTTGCGCCTGGCAGGATGGGCATTTTGCGCCCGCGATAAAGCGTTTACGTACAGCCATCTTTCGTTACCCTTTATTCAAATTCATCCCAGCCGTCGAGCTGGCGTCGTTCCTGTTGCATCTCACGCTGGAAGATCTCCTCCAGTTCGCGACGCGCTTCCCGCACGCGGGAGATCTGCGCCGTGTCGCTGTGCACGGGCATCAGTTCACGCAGCATTCGCATATCCAGCCGGCGGAAATGCATCTGGGCGCGTTGCGCCTGGTGAGGATGCATACCCAGCGAAACCAGCGCCTTGCGTCCCAGCTCCAGCGCGCTGGAGAAGGTTTCGCGGGAGAAGTGTTTCACACCCGCCTGCAAAAGTTCGTGAGCCTCCACACGTCCACGCGCACGCGCCAGAATATGCAGATGCGGGAAATGCTGCTGGCACAGCTCCACCAGCTTCATCGTGTCTTCCGGATCGTTGCAGGTGATGACGATGGACTCCGCAGCCT
This sequence comes from Enterobacter cloacae complex sp. IR5441, assembly GCF_049238215.1. Lineage (NCBI taxonomy): Bacteria > Pseudomonadati > Pseudomonadota > Gammaproteobacteria > Enterobacterales > Enterobacteriaceae > Enterobacter > Enterobacter cloacae complex sp. IR5441. Next base: position 156,026 of record NZ_JBMKIA010000011.1, on the reverse strand, counting down.
CTGCCCCCGCCGAGCGCAACAGCTCAAGCTGCGTCGCATCGCCGTAGTACACCTTATAACCATATTTGCGCATCAGGTTGACGGCGCTGATATCGCGCTCCAGCACCGTGATGCGCATTTTATTCGCCATCAACAGGCGACCAATCACCTGTCCGAAGCGACCAAAGCCCACGACGATCACCTGCGGTTTATCATCTTCCACCCACGGCGCTTCGTCTTCATCGTCTGCGGGATTCAGGCGGCGCGACAGCAGTTTGTCCACCAGCTTCATCAGCAGCGGGGTGGTCATCATCGACAGCGTAACCGTCACCAGCAGCAGCGCCATCTGGTCATCTTTGAACAGCTTCTGAGACGACGCCGTGGAAAACAGCACAAACGCAAATTCTCCACCCTGGCTTAACACGCTGGAAAACTGCATTCTTTCCGAGCTGCGCAGCCCGTAAATCCTCGCGAGGACATACAGCACCAGCGTTTTGACCGCCACCAGCACGGCGACACTCGCAATAACCCACAGCAGATGGGTATAGAGCACGCCAAGATTAAGCGCCATACCCACCGAGATAAAGAACAGCCCTAACAGCAGCCCCTTAAACGGATCGATGGCGGTCTCCAGCTCGTGGCGGTACTCGCTTTCCGCAAGCAGCACCCCGGCGATAAACGTCCCGAGCGCCATCGACAGCCCCAGCGCATCCATAAACAGCGCTGAGCCAAGCACCAGCAGCAGCGTTGCGGCGGTGAATACCTCGCGCACGCCGGATGCGGCAATAAACCGGAATACCGGACGCAGTAAAAACCGTCCGCCGATCAGCATCCCCGCGAAGGCCAGCACCTTCATGGAGATCTTCATCCAGTCGAAATGATCGTCTCCGGAGCCCGCCAGCAGCGGCACCAGCGCCAGCGCCGGGATCACCGCTAAATCCTGGAACAGCAGCACCGAAAAACCCAGCTGCCCCGCCTCGTTGCGGTTCATCCCTTTGTCGCGCATCAGCTGAAGCGCCATCGCCGTCGACGACATCGCAAGACCGATCCCGCCAATCACCGCGGCCTGCCAGGAAAACTGCGTCAACATCAGCAGTCCCGCGAGAATGGCCGCGCTGAGTAACACCTGCGCCGCCCCGACGCCAAAAATAGATTGCCGCAGTTGCCACAGCTTGGCGGGGTTCAGCTCCAGCCCGATGATAAACATCAGGAAGACCACGCCCAGCTCGGAGAAGTGGAGAATTTCATCCACATCGCTGATAAACCCAAGCCCCCAGGGGCCAATGGCGATCCCCGCCAGCAAATAGCCCAGCACCGCGCCAATGCCGAGACGCGCGGCAAGCGGGACCGCGACGACGGCGGCAAACAAAAACAGCACCCCGGCAAGGAGTAAATTCGAACCGTCCATTAGCGTCCTCCCGCCGGAATCGGTGACGCCAGCCATTCGCCATAGGCCCTGGCATGGCTCGCCAGTGCTTTCGGATCCTGCCGCCGTGCCCAGTAGATAATAATCGGGCTCATCCAGTGCATACGGCACATCGCCGCCGTCAGCTCAAACGGCCGCAGAATGTCGCTCATGGGGTAACGGTTCAGCCCGTCGTGACGGTAAGCGCTTTCCGGCTCACCGGTGGTAATGACACTCCGCCAGTACTTTCCCGCCAGCTGGTTGCCCCCCACCCCGCTGGAGAAGCCCCGGCTCAGCACGCGGTCCAGCCACTCTTTGAGCAGCGCCGGACAGCTGTAGGTATAAAGCGGATGCTGGAACACAATCACGTCGTGCTGACGCAGCAGTTCCTGCTCGTAAGGAATATCGATAAAAAAATCAGGATAGTGCGCGTAGAGATCGTGCACCGTTACGTTACTGAGCTGTGTGGCCGGCTTAAGCAGCACCCGGTTCGCCACCGAGTCCTGTGATTCCGGATGGGCATACAGCAGCAGCACTTTCGCTGTCTGAGACATCACTCCCCTCCCGGTTCTGTTTTTGTGTATTGTTGTCGTTTTGGGCTACCATGGCGGCCCGGTGGGGAAAATGGCCCACACCTTACATTATCATAATGACAAATTAACATAGTCGGAACATACGGCGCTTCTATGATTGTTTTCTCCTCGTTACAAATTCGTCGCGGCGTGCGCGTCCTGCTGGATAACGCGACTGCTACCATCAACCCGGGCCAGAAAGTGGGGCTGGTCGGCAAAAACGGCTGCGGTAAATCCACCCTGCTGGCGCTGCTGAAAAACGAGATAAGCGCGGATGGCGGTAACTTTACCTTCCCGGGCAACTGGCAGCTCGCCTGGGTGAACCAGGAGACGCCCGCGCTGAGCGAACCCGCGCTCGACTATGTTATCGACGGCGATCGTGAATACCGCAAGCTCGAAGCGGAGCTCAACGCCGCCAACGAACGTAACGACGGCCACGCCATCGCCACCGTCCACGGCAAGCTGGACGCCATCGATGCCTGGACCATTCGCTCCCGTGCCTCCAGCCTGCTGCACGGTCTGGGTTTCAGCAACGAACAGCTTGAACGCCCGGTGAGCGATTTCTCGGGCGGCTGGCGCATGCGCCTTAACCTGGCCCAGGCGCTGATCTGCCGCTCCGACCTTTTGCTGCTCGATGAACCAACCAACCACCTCGATCTTGATGCGGTTATTTGGCTGGAGAAGTGGCTCAAGAGCTATCAGGGCACTCTGATTCTGATCTCCCACGACCGCGACTTCCTCGATCCGGTAGTGGATAAAATCATTCATATCGAACAGCAAAGCATGTTCGAATACACCGGCAACTACAGCTCTTTCGAGCGCCAGCGCGCGACGCGCCTTGCCCAGCAGCAGGCGATGTATGAAAGCCAGCAGCAGCGCGTGGCGCACCTGCAAAGCTTTGTGGATCGCTTCAAGGCCAAGGCGTCAAAAGCCAAGCAGGCGCAGAGCCGCATCAAGATGCTGGAACGCATGGAGATGATCGCCCCGGCGCACGTGGATAACCCGTTCCACTTCAGCTTCCGCGAGCCGGAGAGCCTGCCGAACCCGCTGCTGAAAATGGAAAAAGTGAGCGCGGGCTATGGCGATCGCATTATCCTCGACTCTATCAAGCTCAACCTGGTGCCAGGTTCACGCATTGGTCTGCTGGGACGTAACGGCGCCGGTAAATCGACGCTGATCAAGCTGCTGGCGGGCGAGCTTAACCCGGTCAGCGGCGAAATCGGCCTGGCGAAAGGCATCAAGCTTGGTTACTTCGCCCAGCATCAGCTGGAATTTTTACGCGCGGATGAATCGCCGATCCAGCACCTGGCGCGCCTGGCGCCGCAGGAGATGGAGCAGAAGCTGCGCGACTACCTCGGCGGCTTTGGCTTCCAGGGCGATAAGGTGACTGAAAACACCGAGCGCTTCTCCGGCGGCGAAAAGGCCCGTCTGGTGCTGGCGCTGATCGTCTGGCAGCGTCCAAACCTGCTGCTGCTTGATGAACCGACCAACCACCTCGATCTCGACATGCGCCAGGCGCTGACCGAAGCGCTGATAGAGTTCGAAGGGGCGCTGGTTGTCGTATCGCACGACCGCCACCTGATCCGCTCCACCACCGACGATCTCTACCTGGTGCACGGTGGCAAAGTGGAGCCGTTCGACGGCGATCTGGAAGATTACCAGCAGTGGCTGACGGACGTGCAGAAGCAGGAAAACCAGCCGGAAGAGTCAGCGAAAGACAACGCCAACAGCGCCCAGGCGCGTAAAGACCAGAAGCGCCGTGAAGCGGAACTGCGCACCCAGACGCAGCCGCTGCGTAAAGAGATTGCCCGTCTCGAAAAAGAGATGGAGAAGCTCAACGCCACGCTTGCTGCCGTCGAAGAGAAGCTGGGCGACAGCGAACTGTACAATCAGAGCCGCAAAGCGGAGCTGACGGACTGTCTGCAAACTCAGGCGAAAACCAAATCCAGCCTCGAAGAGTGCGAAATGGCATGGCTGGACGCGCAGGAACAGCTGGAAGCGATGCTGCAAGCCGACTAACACGCCGGGAGGGTTATGGGCTTCGATACCACGAGCGAGATTACATTCCGTAAGCTCAGCATCTTCATGACGTTCATGGAGAAGGGCAATATCGCACGTACCGCCGAAACGCTCGGCCTGAGCGGTGTCAGCGTGCACCGCGCGCTGCATACCCTCGAAGAGAACGTCCGCTGCCCGCTCTTTGCTCACAAAGGGCGTAACCTGATTGCCCTCCCCTCCGCGTGGACGCTGCTGGAGTATTGTCAGGAGGTGATGCAGGTGATGGAGCGCGGGCTGGAAGAGTCGCGCAAGATCGCCGGTATCGGCCAGGGACGGTTGCGCGTCGGCACGCTCTACTCGCTGACGCTGGAAACCGTGCCGCGCCTGATAATGGGCATGAAGCTGCGCCGTCCGGATCTGGAGATGGATCTGACGATGGGCTCGAACGAAACCCTGCTCCATATGCTGGATGAGGGATCGCTGGATGCGATTTTAATCTCTATTTCCGAAAGCGATATCGACCGTAACAGCCTCGAAGTGCTTCCCCTGTTCCATGACGATATTTTCCTTGCCGCACCGGCCTCTGCCACGCTGAATACCCACGGGCCAGCGGATCTCCGCGATTACAAAGATCAGAAATTTGTCGCGCTTGCAGAAGGCTTTGCGACCTACGCCGGGTTCCAGGAAGCGTTCCATATCGCCGGTTTCGAGCCGGAGATTGTGACGCGCGTAAACGATATCTTCTCGATGCTGAGTCTGGTGCAGGCGGGGGTCGGGTTTACGCTGATGCCGGGCAGGATGAAGAAAGTGTATGAAAATTCGGTACAGCTACTGAAGCTGGCGCAGCCGTACCAGATGCAGCAGCTGATTGCGATCGTCTTTGCCCGCAACCGCGAGCAGGATCCGAGCCTGCGGGCATTGGCCGCGGAAGGGCGGATGTATGCGAGAAGTTTGCAGGATAGTGCCTGATGTTATTGCCCGGTGGCGGCTGCGCCTTACCGGGCCTACTCCCGAATTGTAGGCCCGGTAAGTGTAGCGCCACCGGGCTAAAAACTCATGCACGAAGCCGACCCGCCAGATGCACCGCCACGTCCACCCCGCTGCGCTCCAGCGAAATGGATTCACCTTCCCACGCCGCCTGCCGCGTCAGACAGGTCAGGATGCCCCCTGGCGGCATCTCAATCGCCAGCCGCGCTTCACGCTCGTTAGCGGAAATCACCGCCTCCTGCCAGCGCACGGTTCGCGCCATATTCATCGCCAGATCGTCGGCAATTTTCTCCGGCTGCCAGAGCACGCGTCCGGTACTGCCGCTCAGGTACGCACAGCGCGGACGTGAAAGCGTGACCGAATTAAATGCTGCCACCAGCTTCTGCGCCGGTTCCGCCAGCAGTTCACAGTGCGACGGTACGCTCACCGCCAGCCGCTTAGCCTTGCTCGCGCCTTTTGCCAGGGCGCGCTCCGCCACCTGCGCCATGCCGTCATCGGCTCCGGCAATCACGATCTGCGTTTCGGCGTTCAGGTTAGCAATATAGGTTCCTGTCCCCTGAATCAGGTTTTCCACCTGCGGCAGGGTCAACCCCATAATTGCCGTCAGGCCGTAGCCGTGAGGATACGCCTGCTCCATCAGATCGCCGCGCAACGCCACCAGCTTCAGCGCGTCCGTAAAGTCCAGCGCGCCGGCGATAACCGCCGCAGGATAAGCGCCAATGGACAGCCCGCTGACGATATCCGGCGACACGCCGCGACGTTCCAGCTCGCGCGCCCACGCCACGCCGGCAATCAACAGCGAAAGCTGAACCGCACGGGTGTGGGTTAACGAGCATGCGCTGTCCAGGGTATCGACTTCCGCCCCCAGCACAGCACGGGCCTGCTCCAGCTCCGTTCCCGGCAGGTTTTGCAGCATACCTTCATGCTGTGTGCCCTGCCCCGGAAAGGTAAACAGTATTTTCATTACTCCTCCCTGTGCCATGGATCCGCCACCAGGCGCGGTCCACATTGCGTTTTTAGCAGCGTTTTGCCGTCGCGTAACCATTCCGCCAGCGCGAATCCGCCCTCGGGCGTGTCCACCTGCGTATCCGCCCGGCACAACGCACGGCTGAGCTGAGCCTGCCAGCCAGTAAACGCCTCAGGGGAAACGGCACGCGGGGCGCGGATGAGCAGATCGAGATCGCTGTCGGCGTGGATCACCGGAATGCCGGTCGCCAGCGCGTAACCCGTACTGCCGGTTATCCCCCACGTCCACGTCCACGACTGCTGCGCAAGCTGAAGCGCCACCTGAACCGGCGGCTGAGTGATAAACGGCGAACGCAGCAGGTCGGCGGCAACGCTCAAATCTTCGGGCGACACCACGCGCAACACGTTCTCAGGCTTCACCCATCCGCCCGCCCGCTGGTCGCGGCGCAATCCGCGCACGCCAACGGGAATACGGCCTTCATTATCAACATCACGCCGCACCACTACCGGTAGTCCGGTATGCCAGGCCGCGTCCACCCAGGATTCGGTAACCCCTTCCAGGGCGTCGCGCGCGGTAAGCCAGATGAGGTCGTGTGGGCGTAATGTTGTGGTCATGATTACATTCCTGAAGTCAGCGAGATAAACAGCGGCAGCGACAGGATACACAGTACGGAGCTCAACAGCAGCACGGCTTCAGCATCCGGCGACTGCACGCCAAAGCGGTTACCGAACACCACGCCAAAGAAGCCCGCGGACAGCGCAATCATCAGGATGGCGGTGATCGCCACGGAGCCGTGCAGACCGAAGATTAAAACGATACCCCAGGCGATCGCTGGCTGGATCAGCAGCTTGGCGATAGTGGAAGTGATCACCATGGTGTTGATCTGAAGTTTACGCGCGGAGAGGATCACCCCGGTCAGGAACAGCGCCGCAGCGGTCGCAGACAGTCCCAGCGGTTTAATCGCCGCCAGTACCAGCTCCGGCATTTTGATGCCGATAGCGGACAGGATCACACCCAGCAGCGGGCCCATCACGATCGGTTTTTTAATGGAACGCCACATCAGCACCGGCAGCATGGAAAGCGTTGAACCCGAGTTATTGCCTTCGGCGCGGGCTTTCTCACGCTCCAGAATCAGCAGGCAGAACGGGGTCATCAACACTGAACCACAGGCGATGGAGACCGCCACGGACAGTGAGGTTGAAGGGCCTTCGCCCAGCACGCTGCCCAGAATCGGCAGGCCAAGCGCCGCGTAGTTTGGCAGGGCGACGGTAAGCGTCAGCACGGCCGCATCCTGCGGGGATTTTTTAAACACTTTCGTCGCGAGGAAGTAGATGACCGCATAGGTGATCCACATCGCCAGGGTGAGCACCAGGATCAGCGGCGACTGCGCCACGATGCCGGTCCACGGGGTTTGCACGGTGGCGCTGAACAGCGCAGCCGGGAGTGCAAAATCCATCACGAAGATATTCAGCAGGGAAACATTTTTGTTATCGACCATCTTTGCCTTACCGGCCCAGAATCCCAGCAGCATGATGACGAAAATCGGTGCAAGAGCATGAACAATTACGTAAGTCATAAATCACCTGTAGTAAAAAAGTTTAAGCACTGGCGCGATGTTTATTATTTTCAGGATGCAGGTTCCCGCGTGGACGCAACGGGCGCGCCCACGGGGTGATGCATCTGGCAGGTCTCTTTTTACTTACCAGCTGGCTCGCATACGTTCACGTACGAGCGCCGAGCTGCGGCGGTTGTCAGCACCCAGACGGTTTTTCAACGTGGTGTCCTGACGAGCGTCGCTGATGGCCTGTTGCAGGGTGGTTTTCACCCGCGTCAGATCGCTTTCGGTAGGGGCATCCGGATTGCTGATATCCAGCAGGTCGGAAAGCAGCCCCAGCGTGGCGTAGTTGCTGATGTCATACGCCATTGGCGGAATGGTTGCAGCCAGTTTTTCCAGCGCCTCAACGGTACGCAGCGTAATGCGCGCCGCAGACTCTTTGCCCATGGCATGGATCAGCACGCCTTTATCGTTGAAGGCAATCAGACGGTTAGCCTGGTAGCCGTGCGCCAGAAACGCGCCGGACATGGCCTTACCGACGATAAGACCAATCACCGGATGACCCGCCAGCCGCGCATTAGCGTAGGCGGCAGCGGCGCCGGCCAGCGCCTGGTGGATACCAAACGCCTCTTCGCGACGGCCATAGGCCTGGCTTGGGACGTCGATTACCGCCACAATCGGGCGCTTCACGGCTTTATCTGCGTCGGCGGCGACGGTTTCGCTGACCACTTTTGCCAGCGTCCATCCTTCCAGCAGGCCGACTTCACCCTGCGCCGCGCGCGGGAAGTGGTTGTTGGCGTCCGGCACCACGGCGACAAAACGCACCGTTTCACCGTTTAGCTCGCCGTCTGCGGCCTGCACGGACGGGCATAACCCCTCCAGACGTTTCGCGTTCGGGGCCAGAGTTTCCAGCCAGAGTTCGCCACGGCTAATTGCGTTAGTCATCATTTCACCTCCCGGGCAAAAAGCGCTTTAATCTGTTCGGCATCGGCCTGTTTGCGGGTGTCGAAATTCGTCAGACGGTTCAGGTAATCGTCGTAGTTATCGGTGCGATGTTTCGCCGGTACGCCTTTGGCGATGGCGTCGTTCATCGCGGCTTTCACCGCGTTCACGCCGTCGCCCACCAGCGCGTCCACCAGCCCGCTTTCAAAGCGTACTTCGCCGCCGGTCATGCTCCAGATAAACGGACGGTCGCGGGAGTCATACTCTTCAATGCCCGCTTCCTGCTCGATAACCTGCGGACCGTTGAGGCCGAGCCGCGCTTCGCGGGTCACAATCAGGTAGCTGCACAGCGCCGCGGCGATAGACATCCCACCGAAGCAGCCCACGGTCCCGGCGACAATCCCGACGACCGGGGTATAGCGACGCAGGTCAACGATCGCGGCGTGGATATCGGCAATCGCCGCCAGGCCGAGGTTGGCTTCCTGCAAACGTACGCCGCCGGTTTCGAGGCACAGCACCGCCTGAGTCGGAATGCCGTTGCGGTTATCTTCCGCCGCCAGCTCCAGCGCTGCCGCCATTTTGGCGCCGGACACTTCGCCCATGCTGCCGCCCTGGAAGGTGCCTTCAATCGCCACCACCACCGCAGGCTGGCCGTTGATGGTCCCTTTCGCAACCACCATGCCGTCATCGGCCTGAGGAACAATCCCCTGTGGCCCAAGCCACGGAGAGATAATGCCTTCAAACGGATCCAGCAGTTCGCGGTAGCTGCCGTCGTCGAGCAGCGCCTGCGCACGCTGGCGCGCTTTTAATTCGATAAAGCTGCTGTCATCACGCATGGTTCACCCCTTCAAAAACCTGTTCGATACGAATGCGTGCCACGCCCGGCGTCGCGCCGAAGTCGTGGATGGTCAGCTTACCTGCGGGCAGGCTGCTGACGGTTTGCAGGCGGTTGAACAATGCCTCCCAGCGCCCGCGGCTGTTGTCGACGGAGGTGGTGATATCAATGGTTAAGGTCTGGCCCGGTTCGGCGGTGAAAAGCACCTCCATATCCCCGGAACCGACTACCCCTGCCAGCGCCCTGCCGCTTACTTCGCGGCTGGCGGGCACGGTCAATGTGATTTTTTCCATAACATCCTCTTAATGCTTTGAATAGGGCGTTTCGGCGCGGTCAAGAAACAGCGTGGCGGCAAGCAGGTCTGCGGCTCCGCCCGGCGAGGCGTTAAGCGCCAGCATCTGACGGTCTAACCGCGCCAGCGCCTGCTGCCCCGCGAGGGTTGCGCATCCTCCGGCGTTCAGCACCGCACGGGCGCCGTTCTGCATGGCGTCCAGCCCCTCCATGCCGGCGCGCGACAGCACGCAGGTGTCGGTGAGCGAGGTCATGATCGCCATCAGCGCGTCGAGTCTGGCCTGCGTTTCGCTGCTGCCGTTGAGACGGCTGAGGCGAAGCTGCGGCAGCGCGCGCTGCATGATGTGCGGAAACGCCTGCTGAGCCTCTTCACGCGCGCCCGGCACACGGTAGCGGTGCGTAACGCGTAACCCCTTGCTGAACACTTTCGGCGCCGCGTCATCCGGCAGCTTCGCCAGCTGAGCGGCGGTGTTCGCGACGGTTTGCGCCCGGGCATCGCCGCCCAGCATCGCCACCGCGCTCACCAGCAATCCCAGCGCCCAGATCGCGCCACGGTGCGTGTTCACGCCGTCGGTAGCGGCCATCATCTGCCGTTCACCTTCGCGACCCAGGCGGCCAACGGTTTGCCTGAGGGCAATATCCGCCGGACGCTGCCAGCTCTGCTGCGCCAGCGCCTGAAACGTGGGGGTCAGGCTGTGAGCGGAGCGCTCCATCAGCGCAAGCGATAAATCGTGGTGCGCGCCGTTCCCCCGGCTGTCCACCAGACCGGGCTTCGGGCTTAAACGTGCTTCGTCAATCAGACACTGCGTGGCGGTTCGCGCCAGCCATTCGGCACCGCCTTCAACCTGGATCTGGGGCAGAAGTTTCATTACCAGCTCCGGAATTTCGCAGGTGGGTTGTAAAGACCGCCGGACCATTCCACCAGGTCCGCGACGCTACCGGCCGCCAGCAGCGAACGGGTGGCATCGGTGCGGCGAATGCCCATATCTTCCGGATACACAACCTTGCCGCTCTGGCGCAGTTCCGCCACGCGTTTGGCGTCAACGCCCAGACCGATATCGGTGATACCCGCCACGGCGGCGACCATGGCGCGACGCTCTTCCAGATCTTTCGCCCGGTAGAGGTAAGCAATCCCCTCTTCCGTCAGCACGTGGGTGACGTCATCGCCGTAGATCATGACCGGCGCCAGCGGCATACCGGAGGCTTTCGCGACCTCAACGGCGTCGAGTTTTTCCACGAAGGTTGGCTTCACGCCCGCCTGGAAGGTTTCCACCATCTGCACAACCAGCTTTTTACCGCGCTGCATCGGGTCAGGCTCGGTGATCATGTTCAGCCAGGCCGGTGTGGCGTGGCGACGACCGTGCGGATCGTGGCCCATGTTTGGCGCGCCGCCGAAGCCGGAAAGACGGCCGCGAGTCACGGTTGAGGAGTTAGCGTAACCGTCGACCTGTAGCGTGGAGCCGATAAACATATCGACCGCGTACTGACCTGCCAGCTGACAGAAGGCGCGGTTAGAGCGCATGGAGCCGTCGGCACCGGTAAAGAACACGTCAGGACGGGCGCGGATGTACTCTTCCATTCCCAGCTCGCCGCCGAAGCAGTGGACGCTCTCCACCCAGCCGCTTTCGATGGCCGGGATCAGCGTTGGATGCGGGTTCAGGGTCGAGTGTTTACAGATTTTGCCTTTGAGTCCGAGCTGTTCGCCGTAGGTTGGCAGCAGCAGCTCGATCGCTGCGGTGTTAAAGCCAATCCCGTGGTTCAGGGACTGCACCTGGTGTTCAGCGTAGATGCCTTTAATCGCCATCATCGCCATCAGGATATGTTCCTGTTTGATCAGGCGCGGGTCACGGGTGAAGAGCGGTTCGATAAAGAACGGCTTATCGGCAACCACCACAAAATCAATCCACGAGCCCGGAATATCCACACGCGGCAGGTCGCACTCGTCGTCCACCAGCTCGTTCACCTGCGCGATGACGATGCCGTCATGGAACGCGGCGGCTTCCACCAGCGCCGGAGTATCTTCGGTACTCGCCCCGGTATAGAGGTTGCCTTTGCGGTCCGCTTTAAAACCGGCAATCAGCGCCACGTTTGGCGATAGGTCGACGTATAAACGTGAGTAGAGTTCGATGTAGGTGTGAATCGCCCCGATTTCGAGCTGACCATCCTCCAGCAGTTGGGAGATTCGCAGGCTTTGCGTACCGGAGAAGGAGAAGTCCAGCTTGCGGGCGATGCCTTTCTCAAAGATGTCCAGATGTTCGCTGCGGCCCACGCTCGGCATGATCATATGCAGATCGTGCACGATTTGCGGGTTCACTTCCGCCAGTGAACGGGAAAGGAAATCCGCCTGCTTCTGGTTGTTGCCTTCCAGAACGACTTTGTCGCCTGGTGCGATCAGTTTTTCCAGCATGGCGACAAGATCGCCGGTTGGCAGTACCTTGCCCTGCACCGGTACGGACGCCAGACGACGCGCTTTCTCACTGCGTCGGGTGTTCCATGGCCGGGTGGGTGTTTGCCCAGATAACATTATTAACCTCCTGATTCAGCACATCATTCTGATTTGCTTAACGTTGAGTAAAGTGTGCGCTCTGGTGAGAAAGGCATCAATTAAGCGTAGAGCCAAATCATTAGCCTGAGAGTAATAATCAAGGTAAATATTTGTGATCGGGATCAGTTCATGTTTCGGAAAAACGGGCTAAACGGGGTACAATTCGGAAGGTATAGTTAATTTCTGACAAGAATCAGCATCGCCCTTATGACCCAAATCATTCCCTCAGACTTCGACATTGCAGCCGAAGAGAGCGCAGAGTTCGTGCCCATGCGCGGTGTGGCTAACCCTCACCTGCAAACCATGCTGCCGCGCCTGATCCGCCGCAAGGTACAGTTCACCCCGCACTGGCAACGCCTGGATTTGCCGGATGGCGACTTTTTGGATCTCGCCTGGAGCGAAGATCCGGATCGGGCCAGACATAAACCCCGTCTGGTGGTGTTTCACGGTCTGGAAGGCAGCCTGCACAGCCCTTACGCACACGGTCTCATTGAGGCGGCGAAAGCCCGCGGCTGGCTTGGGGTGGTGATGCATTTTCGCGGATGCAGCGGCGAGCCTAATCGTCAGAAACGTATTTATCACTCGGGTGAAACCGAGGACGGTACCTGGTTCCTGCGCTGGCTAAGAGACAATTTCGGCGAGGCGCCAACGGCAGCGGTGGGGTATTCGCTGGGCGGCAATATGCTGGCCTGCCTGCTGGCGAAGGAGAGCGACGCCGTACCGCTGGATGCGGCGGTGATCGTCTCTGCGCCCTTTATGCTGGAGCAGTGCAGCTATCATATGGAAAAGGGGTTTTCGCGAGTGTACCAGCGCTACCTGCTCAACCTGCTGAAAGCCAACGCCGCGCGCAAGCTGAAGGCCTATCCGGATACGCTGCCTGTGACGCTGCAACAGCTCAAACGCGTGAAGCGCCTGCGCGAGTTTGATGATTTGATCACCTCGAAAATTCACGGCTTTGCCGATGCGATTGACTATTACCGTCAGTGCAGCGCCATGCCTTTACTGAACCAAATCACGAAACCTACGCTGATTATCCACGCCAAAGATGATCCGTTTATGGATCACCACTCGATTCCGGCGCCCGATCATCTGCCGGCCAACGTGGAGTATCAGCTCACCCAATTCGGGGGACACGTCGGCTTTGTCGGCGGCACGCTGCGTCGGCCAAAAATGTGGCTTGAGACGCGTATTCCCGACTGGTTAACGGCTTATCTGGACGGTAAATAATGATTATTCCCTGGCAGGCTCTCTCTCCCGACACGCTCGATAATCTGATTGAAAGCTTTGTCTTGCGCGAAGGCACCGATTATGGTGAACATGAACGTTCGCTTGAACAAAAGGTCAACGATGTTAAGCGCCAGCTTAAAAGCGGCGACGTGGTGCTGGTATGGTCCGAACTGCATGAGACGGTCAATATCATGCCCCGCAACGCGTTTCACGGCTGATCTTTACACTTTTCCAGTCAGGGAGTTGCTATGTCTGCCAGACATCCGGTTATTGCCGTTACGGGTTCGAGTGGGGCGGGAACCACTACCACCAGCCTCGCCTTCCGCAAGATCTTCGCCCAGCTTAACTTACGGGCGGCAGAGGTAGAAGGCGACAGCTTTCACCGCTACACGCGCCCGGAGATGGATATGGCCATCCGCAAGGCGCGCGATCTGGGTAAACACATCAGCTACTTCGGCCCGGAGGCGAATGACTTCGGCCTGCTGGAGCAAACCTTCCGTGAATACGGGCAAAGCGGTACCGGGCAGTCCCGCAAGTATCTCCACACCTACGATGAAGCCGTGCCCTGGAACCAGGTCCCCGGCACGTTCACGCCCTGGCAGCCGCTGCCGGAACCGACTGACGTGCTGTTTTACGAAGGATTGCACGGCGGCGTGGTGACGCCTCAGCACGACGTGGCGCGCCACGTGGATTTGCTGGTGGGGGTGGTGCCGATTGTTAACCTTGAGTGGATCCAGAAGCTGACGCGTGACATGAGCGAGCGCGGCCATTCGCGAGAGGCGGTCATGGACTCGGTGGTGCGCTCCATGGAAGATTACATCAACTTCCTGACGCCGCAGTTCTCCCGAACCCACATTAACTTCCAGCGCGTCCCCACCGTGGACACCTCCAACCCGTTCGCTGCAAAAAGCATCCCGTCGCTGGACGAGAGCTTTGTGGTGATCCACTTCCGCAACCTGGAAGGCATTGATTACCCCTGGCTGCTGGCGATGCTACAGGGTTCGTTTATTTCGCACATGAATACGTTAGTGGTGCCGGGCGGAAAAATGGGGCTGGCAATGGAGCTGATCATGACACCGCTGGTGCAGCGGCTGATGGAAGGAAAGCAGATCGCGTGACGCCTGTTGCCGGATGGCGCTTCGCTTATCCGGCCTACGGGCGTGCTTTTGTAGGGCGGGTCAGCGCAGCGCCACCCGCCAAAAAATTAAGCCGCGATCACTTCATACGAATGGGTGATTTTTACCGCTTTCTCCAGCATTAACGCCACAGAGCAGTATTTCTCCGCAGACAGGTCAACCGCACGCGAGACCGCCGCATCCTTCAGTTCTTTGCCGGTGACGATAAAGTGCAGATTAATATGCGTGAACAGGCGTGGCGCCTCTTCGCGACGTTCTGACGTCAGCTTCACTTCACAATCGGTCACGTCATGACGGCCTTTTTGCAGGATCGACACCACGTCGATCGCGCTGCATCCCCCCGCCGCCATCAGCACCATTTCCATTGGGCTTGGCGCTTTATCGCCGGAGTTGCCATCCATCAAAACCTGGTGCCCGGAAGCAGACTCGCCCAGGAACGTTAACCCTTCAACCCATTTCACACGCGCTTGCATATTCACTCACTCCAACGTTGCATTTTTTATGACAGATTACGTGTACGTTACAATTCTCGCAACGGAAGGCGACCTGCGTCATGCTGAAGCGAGACACCAGGAGACACGCGGCGAAAGCTATGCTAAAACACTCTGGATGCTACAGTAATACATTGACGTTACACATGTATGCAGAGGACATCAAACTTTACTGGCTGCGAAACGTTACGACAGCCGACTTCCCAGGTATGGGTAAGAATTCGATTGCAACCCCAGAGTCCGGATGCATCTTATGACTCTGGTGACAGCTTATAACAGAGGATAACAGCGCATGGTGCTTGGCAAACCGCAAACAGACCCGACTCTCGAATGGTTCTTGTCTCATTGCCACATTCATAAGTACCCATCAAAGAGCACGCTGATTCACCAGGGTGAAAAAGCGGAAACGTTGTATTACATCGTTAAAGGCTCGGTGGCCGTGCTGATCAAAGATGAAGAAGGGAAAGAGATGATCCTTTCTTATCTGAACCAGGGCGATTTTATCGGTGAACTGGGCCTGTTTGAAGAAGGCCAGGAACGTAGCGCCTGGGTTCGTGCAAAAACAGCATGTGAAGTGGCTGAAATTTCTTACAAGAAATTCCGTCAGCTGATTCAGGTCAACCCTGACATCCTGATGCGTCTTTCTTCCCAGATGGCACGCCGTCTGCAAGTGACCTCTGAGAAGGTGGGTAACCTCGCCTTCCTGGACGTGACCGGTCGTATCGCGCAGACGCTGTTGAACCTGGCGAAACAGCCAGACGCCATGACCCACCCTGACGGTATGCAAATTAAAATTACCCGCCAGGAAATCGGTCAGATCGTCGGCTGCTCCCGTGAAACAGTGGGCCGTATCCTGAAGATGCTGGAAGACCAGAACCTGATCTCTGCCCACGGTAAAACTATCGTGGTCTACGGAACCCGTTAATTTCGGTCAAACGGCGTGCCGCCGCAGGGTGGCACGCCGTTTTTGTCTCTACTCCTCATGTGGCGCAGGCTGATCTATCACCCGGAAGTTAACTACGCACTGCGACAAACGCTGGTGCTGTGTCTTCCCGTGGCCGTGGGCCTGATCCTCGGACATCTTCAGCAAGGCCTGCTGTTTTCTCTTGTGCCCGCCTGCTGCAACATTGCCGGTCTGGATACGCCGCATAAACGCTTTTTTAAACGTCTGATTATTGGCGGCTGCCTGTTTGCCGGCTGTAGCCTTGCCGTACAACTCTTACTGGCCCGCGACATTCCTCTGCCGCTGATCCTGACCGTGCTGGCGATGACGCTCGGCGTCACCGCCGAAATCAGCTCGCTGCACGCCCGCCTGCTTCCCGCGTCGCTGATTGCCGCCATCTTCACCTTAAGCCTTGCGGGCAATATGCCGGTGTGGGAGCCATTGCTGATTTACGCCCTCGGCACGCTATGGTACGGGCTGTTTAACTGGTTCTGGTTCTGGCTGTGGCGGGAACAGCCGCTGCGCGAATCCCTGAGCCTGCTCTACGTGCAGCTTGCTGAATACTGCGAAGCAAAATACACCCTGCTCACTCAACATACCGACCCGGAAAAATCCCTGCCGCCGCTGCTGGCGCGCCAGCAAAAAGTGGTGGATCTGATCAGCCAGTGCTATCAGCAGTTGCACATGCTTGCCGCCAACAAAAATCATGAATACAAGCGGCTGCTGCGAACCTTCCAGGTCGGGCTGGATTTGCAGGAGCATATCTCCGTCAGCCTTCATAATCCGGAAGAGGTGCAAAAGCTGGTGGAGCGCAGCCATGCGGAAGCGGTGATCCGCTGGAACGCGCAGACCGTCGCGGCCCGCCTGCGGGTGCTGGCTGACGATATCCTCTATCACCGCTACCCGACGCGCTTTAACATGGACAAACAGCTCGGCGCGCTGGAAAAGATTGCGCGTCAGCACGCGGATAACCCGGTCGGGCAATTTGCTGCCTGGCATTTCAGCCGCATCGCCCGGGTGTTACGCACCCAGCGCCCGCTTTATGCCCGGGACCTGATGGCCGATAAGCAAAA
Source organism: Enterobacter cloacae complex sp. IR5441 (assembly GCF_049238215.1). Taxonomy (NCBI): domain Bacteria; kingdom Pseudomonadati; phylum Pseudomonadota; class Gammaproteobacteria; order Enterobacterales; family Enterobacteriaceae; genus Enterobacter; species Enterobacter cloacae complex sp. IR5441. The sequence continues at coordinate 139,080 of NZ_JBMKIA010000011.1, read as the reverse complement.
ACGGCTGCCGCTGCTGCCCGCGCTCAAAAGCTATCTATCACTGAAATCTTCCGCCCTGCGCAATGCCGCGCGGATCAGTGTGATGCTGAGCATCGCCAGCCTGATGGGAATGGCCCTGCACCTGCCGAAACCCTACTGGATCTTAATGACCGTGCTGTTTGTCACCCAGAACGGCTATGGCGCCACGCGGGTGCGCATTCTGCATCGGGCGGGCGGTACGATGGCGGGGCTGATTATCGCGGGCGTGACGCTGCACTTTCACGTGCCGGAAGGCTATACCCTGGCCGGTATGCTGGCAATCACGCTGGTGAGCTACCTGATCATCCGCAAAAACTACGGCTGGGCGATGGTGGGCTTTACGGTCACGGCGGTGTATACCCTGCAACTGCTCACGCTTAACGGGGAACAGTTTATTATTGCCCGGCTGGTCGATACGCTAATTGGCTGCCTGATCGCCTTTGGCGGCATGGTCTGGCTGTGGCCGCAGTGGCAGAGCGGGTTGCTGAGGCAGAACGCCCACGACGCGCTCGAAGCTGACCAGCAGGCCATTCGTCTTATTCTGAGCGATGACCCGCAGCCCTCTCCGCTGGCCTACGAGCGCATGAAGGTCAACCAGGCGCATAACGCCCTGTTCAACTCTCTTAACCAGGCCATGCAGGAGCCGGGCTTTAACGCGCACTATCTGGCTGACATGAAGCTGTGGGTCACGCACAGCCAGTTTATCGTCGAGCACATCAATGCCATGACGACGCTGGCGCGGGAGCACACGATGCTGACGCCGGATCTGGCGCAGCGCTATTTGCAGTCGTGTGAAATTGCGTTGCAGCGCTGTCAGCAGCGTCTGGAGTATGACGCGCCGGGCGAGTCAGGGGATTCGAACATTCTGGAAGCGCCGGAGACGCTGACCCACGGGCCGATGAGCACCCTTGAGCAGCATTTACAGCGCGTTCTCGGGCACCTGAACACCATGCACACCATTTCGTCGGTGGCATGGCGTCAGCGCCCGCATCACGGGATTTGGTTAACGCGCCGGTTAAAACGAACCGCGTATTAGCCGCTGACGATCTTCGCGACCGCCGCGGCAAAACGGGTTAATCCGTCTTCGATGTCTTTGTCTTCCACCACCAGCGATGGCGCAAAGCGCATCACGTCCGGCCCGGCGTTGAGCACCATGACGCCTTCGTGCGCGGCGGCGTGCAGGAAATCGCGCGCGCGGCCTTTGTACTGCGGCTTCAGTTCGGCGCCGATCAGCAGCCCCATCCCGCGGATGTCGCTGAAGACATCAAACTGTTGGTCAATCTGCTGGAGATGTTTCACAAACAGGTCGCGTTTCGCATTCACGCCATTCAGGACGTCCGGCGTATTAATGATGTCGAACGCCGCACCCGCCACGGCGCACGCCAGCGGATTACCGCCGTAGGTGGAGCCGTGTGAGCCCACATGAAATGCGGAAGCGATATCCTGGGTGGTGAGCACCGCACTGACCGGGAAACCGCCGCCGAGCGCTTTCGCGCTGGTCAGAATATCCGGCGTTACGCCGTAGTGCATATAAGCAAACAGGTCTCCGGTACGCCCCATCCCACACTGCACTTCATCAAACACCAGCAGCGCCTGGTGCTCGTCGCACAGCTCGCGCAGCCCTTGCAGAAATTCCGGGGTGGCCGCCGTGACGCCGCCTTCCCCCTGAATGGGCTCGACCACCACGGCACAGGTGTGATCGTCCATCACCGCTTTAACGGCGTGGAGATCGTTAAACGGCACGTGGATGATATCCGCAGGTTTCGGACCAAAGCCGTCGGAATACTTCGGCTGGCCGCCAACGGAAACGGTAAAGAAGGAGCGACCGTGGAAGGCGTTATGGAAGGCGATGATTTTGGTTTTGTACGGGCTATGACGCGTGGTTGCGTAGTAGCGCGCCAGCTTAAAGGCGGTTTCGTTGGCTTCGGTGCCGGAGTTCATAAACAGCACGCGTTCGGCGAAGGTGGCATCGATGATCTTACGCCCCAGACGCAGCGCCGGTTCGTTGGTGAATACGTTGCTGGTGTGCCACAGCGTTTCGCCCTGCGTTTTCAGCGCGTCCACCAGCGCAGGATGGCAATGGCCCAGCGCCGTCACCGCAATACCGCCTGCGAAATCAACATACTCGTTGCCCTGCTGATCCCAGACGCGGCTGCCTCTGCCTTTTACCGGGATAAACTCAGCCGGTGCATAAATCGGCAGGATCACTTCATCGAATGTCGCGCGAGTAATTGCTGGTTGTTCAGTTGCCATGTCATGACCATCCATTTTTATGTCACATTGATTGTGAAAATATAATCACAAAATATGCATAAAAAATCACAACAAGGCAACAGATATTCAGCGATTAAGGAAATTGGCCAGCAGCGCGTGCCCCTGTTCGCTGAGAATGCTTTCCGGGTGGAATTGCACCCCTTCCAGATCGTACTCACGGTGACGAATGCCCATGATCTCCTGCGTCTCGCTCCAGGCGGTGACCTCAAAGCAGGCCGGCAGGGTCGGCGGATCAATGATCAGAGAATGGTAGCGCGTCACGGTTAACGGATTGTTTAGCCCCAGGAATACGCCGGTACCGGTGTGCGTGACCGGAGAGGTTTTGCCGTGCATGACTTTCGCGGCACGGACAATGGTGGCGCCAAAGACCTGCGCAATGGCCTGATGACCCAGGCAGACGCCCAGAATCGGCAGTTTGCCCGCATAGTGGCGGATCGCCTCCAGCGAGATACCAGACTCCGAAGGGGTACACGGCCCCGGCGAAATCACGATTTTCTGGGGTGCCAGCGCGTCAATGTCAGCCAGCGCGATCTCATCGTTACGGCGGACAACCACCTCTGCCCCCAGCTCACAAAAGTACTGGTAAAGGTTCCAGGTAAAGGAATCGTAGTTATCAATCAGCAGAATCATGGCGGCTCCTGAAAAAATGGCCGCCCTATTTTACGCAGATTCCCGCGCTTCGCTCACAACTTTGGCAAAGATGGCGTTCAGGGCGGTCAAATCCCCCATTGCCCCGCTCTGATTGGCGGCTGCCCAGTCGTTCGGGTCGATCCCCTGCCAGTTCAGCACATAGCCCGCATGAATAGCCAGTTGTTCAAAGAAGATCCGCTGGGCCACGCCATTACCGCTCATAAACGGATGTAGCATGTTGATTTCACAGTAGTAATGACTGATTCTGTCTGTAAACTCTTCTTTCTGAAGGCCCACCAGATATTTATCACTTTCCAGCGAAGCCATCAGCTCATTACCCACTTTCTCGATGTACTCGAAATGGCAAAAAGGAATGTCGCCCTTAGAAATATCGGCGGTGCGCAGCTCGCCCGCGCCTTTCATTTCGTTGCGGAATAAATGGCGGTGAATAAGACACAGATGGGGTAAACCCGGAGCGGAAGGCCCCAGTTCCAGCGTCTCGATATCGGGTTCAGCGGGACCCTTGCCTTTTTCAAGGAGGCAGCTGGCCTGAAAATTGACCTTACGTTGTTGCTCCCAGAGACGGGATTTTTGCTTGTCGGTGAGTTTTTTCACTACGCCTCCCTGAATAGTCCGTTTGTCACAAGTATAAGCAGCAAAACGCGCTTTCGCAGGGAGGGTGGAAAGACACGGGCAAGATGTGCCCGTGTAAGGGAACGTTACGGCAGCACTTTCGCGGAGAGAATGACGACAGGCTTAGTCGGCACATTCTGGTATGGACCGACATCGTGAGTCTGAACCTGAGAGATCTTATCCGCAACGTCCATGCCTTTCACCACTTTGCCAAACACCGCGTAGCCAAAGTCGCGCTGACCGTGGTCCAGGAAGGCGTTATCAGCCACGTTGAGGAAGAACTGGCTGGTGGCGCTGTCTTTGTCCGCCGTACGCGCCATGGAGATGGTGCCGCGCTTGTTCAGCAGGCCGTTGTCTGCTTCATTTTTGATGGGCGGGTTGGGCTGTTTCTGCTGCATCTGCTCGTTAAAACCGCCACCCTGAATCATAAAGCCCGGGATCACGCGGTGGAACGTGGTGTTGTTATAAAAACCACTGTTCACGTAGTCGAGGAAGTTTTTCACCGAAACAGGGGCTTTCTGGCTATCCAGCTCCAGCTCAATATTCCCCGCAGAGGTAGTCAGCAGGACGTGAGGGTCTCCTTTGGCTGCCAGCGCAGCAGGGGAAACGGCAGAAAGAGCAAACACAGCTGCGACAGCCGCCAGTGTTGATTTGAGCATGAGAATTCCTTAACAAAGCGCAGTATAAAAAGCGAATGGCTTGATTCTAAAGAGCAGTATGAACCCAGACCAGTCTTTTACCTAATTTTACCAAATTGAAACAATTATTACCGCGCAAACGATTGTTCACCCCGCAACGTAATGTGATCTGCATCACGTTAAATCCTGCAATTGTGCTCAAAATTTTCTGAAAAGATTTAATTAGATCACTTTCGCGACTAAAATCTGCCCGGTCAAACGCAGTCATTGCGTTTTTCTTTACTTTTAACAGGCCAGACATGACTAACAGCAATCGCATCAAGCTCACATGGATCAGCTTCTTCTCTTACGCCCTGACCGGCGCGTTGGTGATCGTCACCGGGATGGTGATGGGAAATATCGCAGACTACTTCCAGTTGCCCGTTTCCAGCATGAGTAACACATTCACCTTCCTGAACGCGGGGATCCTGATCTCTATTTTCCTTAATGCCTGGCTGATGGAAATCGTGCCGCTGAAAACGCAGCTGCGTTTCGGCTTCGTGCTGATGGTTGCCGCCGTGGCGGGCCTGATGCTGAGCCACAGCATCGCCCTCTTCTCTGCCGCCATGTTCGTGCTGGGTCTGGTGAGCGGGATCACCATGTCGATCGGTACGTTCCTGATTACGCATATGTATGAAGGCCGCCAGCGCGGCGCGCGTCTGCTGTTCACCGACTCCTTCTTCAGCATGGCCGGGATGATTTTCCCGATGGTCGCCGCATATCTTCTGGCGCGCAGCATTGAGTGGTACTGGGTGTACGCCTGCATTGGTCTGGTTTATGTCGCGATCTTTGTTCTCACCTTCGGCTGCGAGTTCCCGGTGCTGGGCAAAAAAGCGCAGACTACGTCCGAGCCGGTTGCGAAAGAAAAATGGGGTATCGGCGTACTGTTCCTCTCCATCGCCGCGCTGTGTTATATCCTCGGCCAGCTGGGCTTTATCTCCTGGGTTCCTGAATACGCGAAAGGTCTGGGCATGAGCCTGAGCGATGCGGGTAAACTGGTGAGCGATTTCTGGATGTCTTACATGTTCGGCATGTGGGCGTTTAGCTTTATCCTGCGCTTCTTCGACCTGCAACGGATCCTGACCGTTCTGGCGGGTCTGGCGACCGTGCTGATGTATCTGTTCATCAACGGTTCCCCGGAGCATATGCCGTGGTTCATCCTGACCCTGGGCTTCTTCTCCAGTGCGATTTACACCTCGATCATCACCCTTGGCTCTCTTCAGACCAAAGTGGCCTCGCCAAAGCTGGTGAACTTCGTGCTGACCTGCGGCACCATCGGCACCATGCTGACCTTCGTGGTCACGGGCCCGATTGTTGCGCACAGCGGCCCGCTGGCGGCGCTGCATACCGCTAACGGTCTGTACGCCGTGGTGTTCATCATGTGCTTCGTGCTGGGCTTTGTGACCCGTCACCGTCAACACAACCCGGCAACAGCTACCCACTAATCGCCGTAACCCCTTTGCGTACTGCAAAGGGGTTTTCCCCTGCTCACCCGCCCTGCCCGCCAATGGGTAAAAAACACCACTACATTTGTGCAAAAAATAAGCAAGCACAAAAATCAAACAATATCCGTCACTTATAAAAATCCTGACAAATCATAGATATACCCACTAAGGGGTAGGTGAAGGCGTATTTGATTTGCATCAATAAGTGCCCCTGCTGAATCGTTAAGGTAGGCAGTAATAGAAAAGAAATCGAGGCAAAAATGAGCAAAGTCAGACTCGCTATCATCGGTAACGGCATGGTCGGCCACCGCTTTATTGAGGATCTTCTCGATAAAGCCGATGCTGAGCAGTTCGATATTACCGTGTTCTGTGAAGAACCCCGCAAGGCGTACGACCGTGTGCACTTGTCTTCCTACTTCTCTCACCATACCGCCGAAGAGCTATCTCTGGTGCGTGAAGGGTTCTACGAGAAGCATGGCGTAAAAGTGCTGGTGGGCGAACGCGCTATCACCATCAACCGTCAGGAGAAAGTGATCCACTCCAGCGCCGGACGTACGGTTTTTTACGATAAGCTGATCATGGCGACGGGCTCGTATCCGTGGATCCCGCCTATTAAAGGGTCGGAAACCCAGGATTGCTTCGTTTACCGTACAATTGAAGACCTCAACGCCATTGAATCCTGCGCACGTCGAAGCAAACGCGGCGCGGTTGTCGGCGGTGGTCTGCTGGGTCTGGAAGCGGCAGGCGCACTGAAAAACCTCGGCGTTGAAACCCACGTCATCGAATTTGCCCCGATGCTGATGGCGGAACAACTGGACCATATGGGTGGCGACCAGCTACGCCGTAAAATCGAAAGCATGGGCGTGAAGGTTCACACCAGCAAGAACACCAAAGAGATCGTGCAGGAAGGCACCGAAGCGCGTAAAACCATGCGCTTTGCCGACGGCAGCGAGCTGGAAGTGGATTTCATCGTCTTCTCCACCGGTATTCGCCCGCGCGACAAGCTGGCCACCCAGTGCGGTCTGGCCGTTGCGCAGCGCGGCGGGATCATGATCAACGATACCTGCCAGACCTCCGATCCGGATATCTACGCCATCGGCGAATGCGCCAGCTGGAATAACCGCGTATACGGTCTGGTTGCACCAGGGTATAAAATGGCGCAGGTCGCCGTTGACCATATCCTCGGCAGCGAAAACGCCTTCACCGGCGCAGACATGAGCGCCAAGCTGAAGCTGCTGGGCGTGGACGTGGGCGGTATTGGTGATGCGCATGGCCGCACCCCGAACTCCCGCAGCTATGTTTATCTGGACGAAAGCAAAGAAGTCTACAAACGCCTCATCGTCAGCCAGGACAACAAAACCCTGCTCGGGGCGGTGCTGGTGGGTGATACCAGCGACTTCGGTAACCTGCTCCAGCTGGTGCTGAACGCCATTGAGCTGCCGGAGAACCCGGACGCGCTAATCCTCCCGGCGCACGCCTCCAGCGGTAAGCCGTCCATCGGCGTGGATAAACTGCCGGACAGCGCGCAGATTTGCTCCTGCTTCGACGTGACCAAAGGCATGCTGATCTCCGCCATTAACAAAGGCTGCCACACCGTTGCGGCGCTGAAGGCGGAAACCAAAGCCGGGACCGGCTGCGGCGGCTGTATTCCTCTGGTCACTCAGGTGCTGAACGCCGAGCTGGCAAAACAGGGCATTGAAGTGAACAACAACCTGTGCGAGCACTTCGCTTACTCTCGCCAGGAGCTGTATCACCTGATCCGCGTGGAAGGCATTAAGTCCTTCGACGAACTGCTGGAGAAACACGGCCAGGGCTATGGCTGTGAAGTATGTAAGCCTACCGTCGGTTCTCTGCTGGCGTCCTGCTGGAACGAATATGTGCTCAAACCAGAACATACTCCGCTTCAGGACACCAACGATAACTTCCTGGCCAATATTCAGAAAGACGGGACTTACTCGGTGATCCCGCGTTCTGCCGGAGGGGAGATTACCCCGGAAGGGCTGGTCGCCGTGGGCCGTATCGCCCGTGAGTTTAACCTGTACACCAAAATCACCGGCTCCCAGCGTATCGGCCTGTTCGGAGCGCAGAAAGATGACCTGCCGGAAATCTGGCGTCAGCTGATTGAAGCGGGCTTTGAAACCGGTCACGCGTACGCCAAGGCGCTGCGCATGGCGAAAACCTGCGTGGGCAGCACCTGGTGCCGCTACGGCGTGGGCGACAGCGTGGGCTTTGGCGTAGAGCTGGAAAACCGCTACAAAGGCATCCGTACGCCGCACAAAATGAAGTTCGGCGTCTCAGGGTGTACCCGTGAATGTGCGGAAGCACAGGGGAAAGACGTGGGTATCATTGCCACGGAGAAAGGCTGGAACCTGTACGTGTGCGGTAACGGCGGGATGAAACCTCGCCACGCGGATCTGCTGGCCGCCGATCTCGATCGCGATACGCTGATCAAATACCTCGACCGCTTCATGATGTTCTACATTCGTACCGCCGATAAGCTGACCCGTACCGCGTCCTGGCTGGATAATCTCGAAGGCGGCATCGACTACCTGAAGTCGGTCATTATCGACGACAAGCTGGGTCTGAATGAACAGCTGGAATCCGAGATGACTCGCCTGCGCGAGGCGGTGATCTGCGAGTGGACCGAAACCGTGAACACGCCAGCGGCGCAGACGCGCTTCAAACACTTTATCAACAGCACCCAGCGCGACCCGAACGTGCAGGTGGTGCCGGAGCGTGAACAGCATCGTCCAGCGACCCCGTATGAACGTATTCCGGTGATGCTGGTGGAGGAAAACGCATGAGCCAGTGGGTAAACATCTGCAATATTAACGACATTCTGCCAGCAACCGGCGTCTGTGCCCTGCTGGGCAACGAGCAGGTGGCGATTTTCCGCCCTCGCCACGATGAACAGGTCTATGCCATCAGCAATATCGACCCGTTCTTCGAGGCCAGCGTGCTCTCCCGCGGTCTGATTGCGGAGCACCAGGGCGAGCTGTGGGTTGCCAGCCCGCTGAAAAAGCAGCGCTTCCGCTTAACCGACGGACTCTGCATGGAAGATGAAAGCTTCTCGGTCAAACACTACGACGTCCGCGTGAAGGACGGCGAGGTGCAGCTGAAAGCGTAACCTCTCGCCTTTTCAATAGGAAAGGCTTATGACCCCTTATGGGTAACGGCAGGAAAAACCGTATGTTCTGTACGATTCCTGCTGTTATCCTGACGTCAATTCTTCCCCCGCCATGAATGCTGTGAGGTAACGTCGTGGATCACCTGCCGATTTTTTGTCAATTACGCAACCGCGACTGCCTGCTCGTGGGCGGCGGCGATGTGGCTGAACGCAAGGCACGCCTGCTGTTAGAGGCGGGTGCCCGGCTGACCGTCAACGCCCTCACCTTTGCCCCACAGTTTGACGTCTGGGCGCAGGAAGGGATGCTCACCCAGGTGCAGGGCGAATTTGATGAATCCCTGCTGGATACCTGCTGGCTGACCATCGCCGCAACGGATAACGATGACGTTAACCAGCGCGTCAGCGACGCCTGCGAAGCGCGCCGCATCTTCTGTAACGTTGTGGATGCGCCGAAAGAGGCGAGCTTTATCATGCCGTCGATTATTGACCGTTCACCGCTGATGATTGCGGTGTCGTCCGGCGGGCGCTCGCCCGTTCTTGCCCGTCTGCTGCGGGAAAAACTGGAAGCCGTGCTGCCGCAGCATCTTGGTCAGATTGCCCAATACGCCGGGGAGCTGCGCTCCCGCGTGAAGCAAACCTTCGCAACCGTGGGCGAACGCCGTCGCTTCTGGGAGAAGTTCTTTGTCAACGACAGGCTGGCGCAGTCCCTTGCCAATCAGGACACCAAAGCCGTTGAAGAGACGACCGAACAGCTCCTGAGCGAGCCGCTGGACCATCGCGGTGAAGTGGTGCTGGTGGGCGCAGGTCCCGGCGATGCGGGCCTGCTGACGCTGAAGGGTCTCCAGCAGATCCAGCAGGCGGACATCGTGGTGTATGACCGTCTGGTCTCTGATGACATCATGAATCTGGTGCGCCGCGATGCTGACCGCGTGTTCGTCGGCAAACGGGCAGGTTATCACTGCGTGCCGCAGGAGGAGATCAATCAGATCCTGCTGCGGGAAGCGCAAAAAGGAAAGCGCGTGGTGCGCCTGAAGGGTGGCGATCCGTTTATCTTTGGTCGTGGCGGCGAAGAGCTGGAAACCCTGTGCAACGCGGGTATTCCGTTCTCCGTGGTGCCGGGCATTACGGCGGCGTCCGGCTGTTCTGCCTATTCCGGCATTCCGTTAACCCATCGCGACTATGCCCAGAGCGTGCGCCTGGTGACGGGCCACCTGAAAACCGGCAGCGAACTGGACTGGCATAATCTGGCCGCTGAAAAGCAGACGCTGGTGTTCTATATGGGGCTAAATCAGGCAGCCACGATCCAGGCGAAACTGCTGGAGCACGGCATGGAAGCAGATATGCCGGTCGCGCTGGTGGAAAACGGCACCGCCATTACGCAGCGCGTGGTCGATGGCGTGCTGACGCAGCTGGGCGAGCTGGCGCAGCAGGTTGAAAGCCCGGCGCTGATCGTGGTGGGTCGCGTGGTAGCCCTGCGCGAAAAACTGAACTGGTTCTCCAGCCACTAACGCATAATCTCTCCCGGGAGTAGTCTTTAAGCGGACTACTCCCTTCTTACCTCAGTCGATAACATACCGCCCGCATAATGGAACTTTTCCATTTATTCCCTCGTGTTACATCCAATTTTCGATTTATTGACAAGGAATGCGTATGTTCAAACTGGCAAAAGCTGCCGTTCTGGTCGGCCTGTTATCAACTCTGACGGCCTGCACCGGTCACGTTCAAAATACTAAAAATAATTGCAGCTACGATTACCTGCTTCACCCGGCGATCTCCATTTCGAAGATCATCGGCGGTTGCGGCCCGGCGGCACAGCAGTAAGCGTTTTTCAGGCGTAAAAAAACCGGGGATGTCCCGGTTTTTTTGTTTCGTCAGTTTTGTCGGGTGGCGGCTCCGCCTTACCCGACCTGCACGGTCCCGTAGGCCGGGTAAGCGTAAGCGCCACCCGACAAAGCGGCTTAAGGTTTCGCCACAAACCCAATCGCGTCGTACACCGCTTTCAGAGTTTCGGAGGCGCGCGCGCTGGCTTTTTCCGCGCCCTCTTTCATCACTTTTTGCAGGAAAGCTTCGTCGTTACGGTAACGGTGATAGCGCTCCTGCAACTCGGTCAGCATGCCGGAAACGGCGTCTGCCACTTCGCCTTTCAGGTGGCCGTACATCTTGCCTTCAAAGTGTTTTTCCAGCTCAGGGATGCTCTGTCCGGTCACACCGGAGAGAATGTCCAGCAGGTTAGACACGCCCGCTTTGTTCTGCACGTCGTAGCGCACCACTGGCGGCTCGTCGGAGTCGGTCACCGCACGCTTGAGCTTTTTCACCACCGATTTCGGATCTTCCAGCAGGCCGATAACGTTGTTGCGGTTATCGTCAGACTTGGACATCTTTTTGGTCGGCTCCAGCAGCGACATCACGCGCGCACCGGATTTCGGAATAAACGGCTCAGGCACTTTGAACACGTCACCGTAAAGCGCATTGAAGCGCTGGGCAATATCGCGGCTCAGCTCCAGGTGCTGCTTCTGGTCTTCACCCACCGGCACCTGGTTGGTCTGGTACAGCAGAATGTCGGCCGCCATCAGCACCGGATAGTCAAACAGACCGGCGTTGATGTTTTCAGAGTAGCGGGCAGACTTATCCTTGAACTGGGTCATGCGGCTCAGCTCGCCGAAATAGGTGTAGCAGTTCAGCGCCCAGCCCAGCTGCGCGTGCTCTGGCACGTGAGACTGAACGAAAATGGTGCTCTTCTCTGGATCGATACCGCACGCCAGGTACAGCGCCAGCGTATCAAGTGTTGCTTTGCGAAGCTTCTCGGGATCCTGACGCGCGGTGATAGCATGCAAATCCACGATGCAGTAAATGCAGTGGTAGTCATCCTGCATGCTCACCCACTGACGTAACGCACCCATGTAGTTACCAATGGTCAGTTCACCTGAAGGCTGTGCGCCACTAAAAACGATGGGCTTAGTCATTATTCAATTCCTGATGTTCACTGTGCGAGAGCCCGAGTGCGGGCAACAAATCTTTGAAGTGGTCGAACACAACGTCCGGCTCACTCAGCGTAATGGCTTCACCGTAGTTGTAGCCGTAGGTCAACCCAACCGACGGGCAACCTGCCGCTCTGGCAGCCAGAATATCATTGCGGGAATCCCCGACAAAGAGCAGCTCCGCAGGCGCTAAGGATAATTTTCCTGCCACCAGCAATAGCGGTTCCGGATGCGGCTTTTTATTCTGCACGTCATCGCCGCCCACAATTACGGAGAAGTATTTCGCGATATCCAGCGCTTCCAGCAGAGGCACAACGAACGGTGTCGGCTTGTTAGTCACCAGTCCCAGCGGGATGCCTTTGGCATGTAGCGCGCTCAGCGTTTCAGCGACATCCGGGAACAGGAAGCTACCCTCTTCGACGGTCTCTTCGTAGAAACGGTCGAACAGTTTGCGCAGAATACGCTGCTGCTCATCCTGGGGAATATCCGCGTGGTCAACACTCGGTTTACCTTGCGCGGAACGCTGAGAGGCACGCTCCTGACGAGCCCAGGACAGCGCGCGCTCCATCAGCACGTCTGCACCGTTACCAATCCACGTCACGACGCGCTCTTCGCCTGCAACGGGGAGTTCAAGGGCATACAGCGCCTGATCGACGGCGCGGGTTAATCCTGGCGCGCTGTCGACCAGCGTGCCGTCGAGGTCAAATGCTACACCCCGAATAGCCTGCAATTTATCCATGACTTACCTTCGCCAGTTCACGGCGCATTTCATCAATGACTTTTTTGTAATCCGGTTGATCGAAGATGGCGGAGCCTGCGACGAACATATCCGCTCCTGCCGCCGCAATCTCACCGATGTTATTGACCTTCACGCCGCCGTCCACTTCCAGACGAATATCATAGCCAGACTCATCAATACGGCGGCGCACTTCACGCAGTTTGTCGAGGGTCTGAGGGATAAATGACTGACCACCAAAGCCCGGGTTGACGGACATCAGCAGGATCACGTCCAGCTTGTCCATCACGTAGTCGAGATAGCTCAGCGGGGTCGCCGGGTTAAAGACCAGTCCCGCCTTACAGCCGTTCTCTTTGATCAGCTGTAGCGTGCGGTCAACGTGTTCGGAGGCTTCCGGGTGGAAAGTGATGATGCTGGCACCCGCCGCGGCGAAATCAGGCACGATGCGGTCAACCGGTTTCACCATCAGATGCACGTCAATGGGCGCGGTGATCCCGTAGTTACGCAGTGCTTTAAGCACCATCGGACCGATGGTCAGGTTGGGAACGTAGTGGTTATCCATAACGTCGAAATGGACGACATCCGCGCCAGCCGCGAGAGCTTTGGCAGTGTCTTCACCCAGGCGGGCAAAATCGGCCGACAGAATTGAGGGGGCAATCAAAAACTGTTTCATCCGCATCTCCTTGAAATGTGTTTACCGGCGGGCAAAGGCTCAGGGTCGATAAAGCGCCAGAAGTTCGTCCACCTTTTTACGTGTGCCGCCGTTGCTGCTAATGCTACGCCGCACTTTTACCTGAAAATGCTTCGCGGCTTTGTACCATTCGCGCGTATCAGGCGTGTCGTGATTCGAAATTAACACCGGAATTCTTTTGCTGACCAGCTTTTCCGCCATCTCAGCCAGACGAGCCTGCTCGGCCGGGCTGAAGCTATTGGTGTGGTAGGCGGTGAAATTTGCCGTGGCAGACAGCGGCGCGTAAGGCGGGTCGCAGTAGACCACCGAGTTTACGCCCGCCAGATCCATGCACTCTTCATAGGAGAGACAGTAGAACTCGGCATTCTGCGCTTTTTCAGCAAAGTGATACAGTTCGTCCTGTGGGAAATAGGGACGCTTATAGCGGCCAAACGGCACGTTAAACTCGCCACGCAGATTATACCGGCACAGACCGTTGTAACCATGGCGGTTGAGATAAAGAAACAACAGCGCGCGACGGAACGGATCCTGGCTTTGATTAAACTCAGCGCGGAACTGATAGTAGACGTCCGGGTTGTTGTTCTCTGGCGTAAACAGCTTCCGCGCCTCTTCCACATACTCATCGGTACGCAGTTTGACGATGTTATAGAGGCTGATAAGGTCGCTGTTGATATCCGCCAGGATATAACGAGAAAAATCGGTATTCAGGAACACCGATCCAGCACCCACAAAGGGCTCGATAAGACACTCGCCTTTCGGCAGGTGCTTTTTAATATCGTCGAGCAGGGGGTATTTCCCCCCTGCCCATTTCAGAAAAGCGCGATTTTTTTTCATGCTGACTAACTGATTACACCTTCTCCGGCTGTGGAGAAAGCTCCGACAGCATCCTGCGCTTTAAACATTACTTCAGATCGGCCTGCACCTGATGAATCGGCTTCGCCCACGGGTTTTTCGCCTGCACGTCGGCTGGCAGCGTGGAAACGGCACGTTTTGCTTCATCTTTGGAAGCATAAATACCACTCACCAGCACATACCACGGTTGACCGTTACGGGTCGTCTGATAAACCACGTAGTTTTTCAGATTCGATTTCTTCGCCCAGGCGTTGAGGTTGTCATAGTTAGACGAACTGCTCAGCTGAAGGGTGTAGTTGCTGGAAGAGGCCGACTGCAAAGAACCCACGTTGCCCGTCGTTTTACCTGATGCAGCGCCCGTTTTGGCTGCGGGAGCCGCAGGTGTTGTTGCAGCAGGCGCGGTTGTGGTCGCCGTTGCTTTCGGTGCAGTGGTTGCCGCAGGCGTTGGCGCTTTAACCGGCTGGGTCACTGCAGGTTTGGTCTGCGCTGGCGCTTTCGTTTCTGGCGCTTTTGCCACGGTTTGCGGTTTCGTCTCACGCTTCGGCTCAATCACAGCCTGCTTACGCTCCTGGCGTGGCGCAGTCTGCGTCTGGCGCGGTTTGGTTTCCGTTGTCGCCGTTTGCTGCTGGGCATTGCTGCCATGAACTGGCGCAACGGTGGCTGGTTCAGTTGGCAGCGTGGAGTTCACCACGGCAGCGTTAACCTGCTCCTGATTCTGCGACTGCATCAGCGCATTGTTCAGATCGCCCTGAACTTCAACACGCTGCTGGCCTTCAGGCGTCGCAGGCGCCTGGCCCTGAGTCGGGGTCGCAGAGACAGGCGGCAGAGAGATATCCTGGCCAGCGCTGGTGTTACCTGCGGTCTGCTCTGCGGAAGTGGTGCCCGGCGCAGGCTGAGCGCCATTCGCCTGGTTGCTCGCATCGTTACCAGACAGGTCGATGCTCTTCTCGGCAGACGCCGTCTGCTCGGTAGAATTGGTAGAAGGTGCTTTTAGCGCGGACCCAATGCCGACAATCAGCAAGACCAGCACCAGAACGCCAAGGCCCATCATGATGTACTGACGGGAGGCCGGTTTTGCCGCTACCGCTTTTTTACGTTTGCGCGGACGACGTTCAACAGGCTGTTCATCCATTAACTCTTCTTCGGATTCATACTCCTCGTCTTCTCGCTCATTTCGCGCGTTACGGCTACGCGAAGGGCGACGATCGTCTGCATCCAGTTCGACATCGTCAAAATTGATCTGCGGCTCGTTATCACGTTCTGAAGATTGACGAGAACGACCAGTACGACGATCGCTGGGATCGGGTTTCAGCTCGTCTTCTGGTTTGAATTCATCCATTTAACACCCCACTCAAAGGCTTCTGCCAACGACTCTGCATTTACCTGAAGCTAAAACGACCACCTGTTACAGCGGTCTGACCTTTCTAGTTGTTACGCCTGCTGACAATCAGCAATAGCGCCAAGTACGACTTCGTGCGGCACTCCGCCGCGCACTTCACTTTTCCCTATTGCAAGCGGGAGTACCAGACGCATCTCACCTGCCAATACTTTTTTATCGCGCATCATGTGGGGAAGGTACGCCTGCGCAGACATTTCCTGCGGACCACTCACCGGCAAGCCAGCACGTTTAAGCAACGCGATGATACGTGCTGTCTCTTCCGGCCTGAACTGCCCCAGACGTTCAGAGGCTCGCGCCGCCATAACCATTCCGGCAGCGACAGCTTCACCGTGAAGCCAGTTACCGTAGCCCATTTCGGCTTCGATCGCATGACCAAACGTATGCCCCAGATTCAGTAAAGCACGTAAGCCGGTTTCACGCTCATCTGCGGCAACGACTTCTGCTTTCAGCTCACAACAACGGCGAATACAGTAGGCCATTGCCTGCCCGTCGAGGCGCAGCAGCGCATCCATATTCTCTTCCAGCCAGGTGAAGAACTCCCCGTCAAGAATAATGCCGTATTTGATCACTTCTGCAAGGCCGGACGCCAGTTCGCGCGCTGGCAAGGTTTTCAGACAGTCGAGATCCACCACCACCGAGGCAGGCTGGTAGAACGCGCCAATCATGTTTTTGCCGAGCGGATGGTTAACCGCCGTTTTACCGCCCACAGAAGAATCGACCTGTGAGAGCAACGTGGTTGGAATTTGAATAAAGCGCACGCCGCGCTGATAGCTGGCGGCTGCAAAACCGGTCAGATCGCCCACAACGCCGCCGCCCAGGGCAAGCAGTGTTGTATCACGACCGTGCGGTTTTTGCAGAAGTGCGGTAAAGACGGTATCCAGTACCGTCAGGCTTTTGTACTGCTCGCCATCGGGCAGAATCACACTGTCGACCTTCACGCCCGCCTGCTCAAGCAGGTGACGTACACGGTCGAGATAAAGCGGAGCCAGCGTCTCGTTGGTGACCAGCATCGCCTGATCACCCGCTTTCAGTGGTAAGAAGGAAGCTGGGTCGTTAAACAAACCAGCCGCGATGGTGATAGGGTAACTACGTTCCCCGAGAGTAACTGTAATCCTCTCCATGACGCGACATCCACCTTAAATGCTTTTACCCGCAGGCGAGTGTATATAAAGCCAGAATCAGTTGCTTTCCAGCATATGAATAATCTGGTTTGCAACCACTTTAGCGCTTTGATCGTCAGTACGAATGGTCACATCAGCAATCTCTTCGTACAGAGGATTGCGTTCATCGGCCAAAGCTTCCAGAACTTCACGTGGCGGTGTTTCAACCTGCAACAACGGGCGCTTTTTATCACGCTGCGTGCGTGCCAGCTGTTTTTCGATGGTCGTCTCAAGATAGACCACTACGCCACGGGCGGAGAGACGGTTGCGGGTTTCGCGAGATTTTACAGAGCCGCCGCCAGTTGCCAGCACAATGCCCTGTTTTTCCGTGAGTTCGTTGATCACTTTTTCTTCTCGGTCACGGAAACCTTCTTCGCCTTCTACGTCGAAGACCCAGCCCACATCCGCTCCGGTTCGTTTCTCAATCTCTTGATCAGAATCGTAAAATTCCATATTGAGTTGTTGAGCTAACTGACGCCCAATAGTGCTTTTGCCGGCACCCATAGGCCCAACCAGAAAGATATTGCGTTTCTCTGCCATTTTTTCGGTACTACTAAGACTATTCGTTAATGGTAATCCCCGCTGCGCAGACACCCGGCGTAGCAGGACATGAACTGAAACCTCATTTGCAATAGAGCGAGAGTCAGACGAAAAATTATCTCAATACTCCGGCTTGTTTGGCAACTGATTAAATCACCGTTCCCGGCGCATAAGGAAATAAGACGTAAGTCCAACTCAAATCGGTACTCCTTGTATGCTAATTCATGCCCCACGTCAAACATCTGCAACAAACTGAATGCAAAATCATTGCGGGGATCGTTACCCATTAATGAATACTGACCAGACGTGGCGTGATAAACACCACTAACTCGCGCCGTTCGTTATCTTTTCCGTCATGGCGGAACAGCTGACCCAGCCACGGAATGTTGCCCAGCACGGGCACGCTGTCGCGTCCGGTTTTATTCTTTTGCGAAAAGATCCCGCCCAGCGCGAGCGTTTCCCCACTTTTTACCTCTACCTGCGTTTCGATCTCCTGCTTATCGATCGCCAGCGTTTCGCCGTCTGCCTGTTGCAGCACCTGGCCGGGCATATTTTCACTGATATGCAGTTTCAGGCGCACGCGACCACCCGGCAGGACCACCGGCGTGACCTCCATGCCTAATACCGCTTCTTTAAATTCAACGGATGTCGCCCCGCTTTCGCCGCTGGAAACCTGATACGGGATTTCGCTGCCCTGCTTGATGCTGGCCGGCTGCATGTGCGACGCCAGCAGCCGCGGGCTGGCGATGATATCCACCTGCTGCTTTTGCTCAAGCGCCGACAACTCAAGATCCAGCATCCTGCCGTTGATGCGCCCGATGTTAAACCCTGCGTGGGTGGTTGCACTGGCCACCGACAGGTCCGCCCCCAGCGTCGTGACCTGACCCACCTTACCGGCCTCCGTTGCGTCAGCGAGGTTCCATTTCACCCCCAGTTCACGCAGGCTTTTTTCACTGATGGTCACAATCTGCGCTGCCAGTTCCACCTGCTCGACGGGCAGATCCATCTGCACAGCCCAGCGCTGGAGCATATCCACCACCGTCTGGTTATCCCTGACCAGGAAACGGTTGGTGCGCTTGTCGACGGAGAGACTGCCTTTCGGGCTTAAGAGCTTTTCTGCCGCTTTTTGCAATTCGGCTGCATCCGCATAAGCAAACGGAATGCTGTGAGAGTGCAGCGGGGCGTCAAGCAGACGCTGGGCCCGCTCCTGCTCTTTACGCGTCTGTTGCTCCCGTTGCCAGGCCGCCGTATGCACATAAAAAATGCCGCCCTCTTCCCGCAATACCAGCCCGGCGCTGTTCACTACTGTCTGAAGCGCCTGTCTCCAGGGCACCCGCGTTAAATTCAGCGAAAGCGAACCGCTGACATCCGGCGACACCACCAGATTGCGCTCCTCCTGCGCCACCAGCGCCTGTAATATCTGCACCACCGGGACATCATCCACCAGCAGGGTGACCGGTTTTGGCGTCGCGGCCCACAGGGGCTGGCTGAGTGCCGCCAGTAACAGCCCTATCCTTATCTTCACTTTTTTTCGTTCCTTCTCGTTGCCATGTCCATCGCTTCGGCTCGCACATGTCGCCGACATCAACGGTCAGTTGTAGTTTATCTATCGCGCTCACCCGCCAGCCTGTCGGTAACCGCACCTGCGTTTTTACCCGGTGCCAGCGTTTCTGCCCGTCCTGCATAAGGCCGATATCCCTGCTGCCGCTGACTACCCCCTGATACCGCCACTGGCTGAGCTGCCCGGCTGCGCAACGCTCTTCCGGCACAGAGAAGGGATCCCGCATCCCGGTCAGGAAAAGCGGAGAAAGCAGGATCAGCAAACGGGCTTTACTGCGCATGACCGATCTCCAGTTGCAGGCTGAGGCGTAACTGTTTGCCCTGTGGGGTGATGGAAAACGCACTCACCCGCGCGTTCTCAAGCGCCAGCCGGGAAAAGAGCGCCGGAACCTCGCCCCAGGAGGCATCCAGCGCCAGCTCTCCCCCACTCTGCTGCGGCTTCCAGTACACCAGCCTTGCGCCCTCACGCTGAAAAGCCAGGGGAGAAAAGGGCTGCGAGGGCGTCACTTGCCTAACCACTACTCGCCGTCCGGCCTCTGGCCACAGCGAGGCGTTAATTCGCTTCGCACTGATGGCCTGCGCCTGAATATCGGTGTAGCGCAGAGCTGCGGGCCTGAGCAGCAGTCCCCAAATTGCCCACGCAACAAGCCCCGATGCGATCAACCAGCAAAGGACGCGCCGGGAAGGACGTGCATCAGTCCAGCGTTGATACCAGATACCCACGGGCTACCTCCGGCTATGCAGTTGAAAAGAGAACATCCATCGCCCCTGGCTATCCTGTTGCATTTCGCCTGCCGGTCCGGGGTTAAATCCCGTCACCCTTTTCAGGGCATCGGTCATGGCGGTGAGCGCTGGCAGTGAGGTGGTATAGCCGGTCAGGGTCAGCGAGGGTGGCTGATAACGCAGCGCCGTTAGCCACGCCTGCCGGGGCATTGCGCTGGCAAGGGACTCCAGCGCAGGTTGCCAGGCCGGATCAGACGGCAGCGAAGGGGTTTTCTGCCCCGCTGACTGCGGCTGACGGGCTCTCAATACTTTCTGTACCGCACGTGTCCCGGCCAGTTCGCTCTGCAACGCCTGTAACGCGAGAGTCTGCGTCGCCCGCAGGCTGATACTCCCCGCCAGCATCACCAGCCATGAGCCAGCAAACAGCAGCCCCCAGAAACGCAGGCGCTGATTACGTTGCTGCCGACGCCAGGGTAAAAGATTGGGCATGCTCATTACGGCGCCTCGCTCATGGCCAGCGCCAGGGCGACGGTGTAATCAGCACCGCATTCCGGCAACGGCGGCTGGCACAGCGTCACCGCTTCCCAGGGATCGCGGGCAGCATCAAACACGGCGATATCAGAAGGAGAAAGCGCAAGCAGCGCCGCCAGTTCATTCACCGTCGCCGCTTCTGTGGTATAGCGCCGCCCCCACTGGTGACGCATCGCCCATAGCCACTGGTGTTGATCTCTCCAGGCGACGCACCGGGCGGGGGCAACAGCAGAGAGAAGATTAGCCAGCGCGCCGGCATCCGGGGCGATTGCTGCCAGACGCAAACGCAGCGCGTTCGCCAGCGTCAACAGGGTATCGACCTCTCTGTTTTGCGCTGCGGTAACCTGAAAAGTGTTGCTGAACGTATCCTGCGTGTAGTCAAAACAGAGCGTATCGGCGGGCATCTCCAGCTCACGCGCTAATGCGGCGCCTACCCAGGTGAGCTGTTCGCTGTCACGCAAGGTAACGGATGGACGGGGCAACGCGCGTTGCAGAACGCGCGTCGCCGGAAATGAGAGAAATACCCGATGCGAGTGCGGCAATGTTTTCCGCCAGCCACGTAATGCGTTAACCAGCTGTTCTGGCTTAAGTATTTTGCCTTCCCCGATAACGCCGTCCGACAGCGGTACCGCCCACCAGCGCCGTAAACGCCAGCCGGCCCGCTCTCTGGTCAGCGCTACCGCAACCACCTTATCCTGTTGAATATGAACGCCTGTTTGCCACGTTTTAAAAGCCATGCTTCACGATCTCCTTATCGCCCGTCGGAGTGACGGCTATATCAATGAATCAGGCTTGCCTTTATACTACCGCGCGATTGTTTAGAAACTGCCCAGGCTAAACCAAATGGGAAATCTCCGGTGAAGTTCGTAAAGTATTTATTGATCCTTGCAGTCTGTTGCATTCTGCTGGGAGCAGGCTCGATTATTGGTTTGTACAAATATGTCGAGCCACAACTCCCTGATGTCGCCACGCTTCGTGATGTGCGGCTTCAGATCCCTATGCAGGTCTATAGCGCCGATGGTGAACTGATGGCGCAATACGGCGAGAAACGTCGTATCCCTCTGACCTTAAATCAAATTCCACCCGTGATGGTGAAGGCTTTTATCGCCACCGAGGACAGCCGTTTTTACGAGCACCACGGTGTCGATCCGGTCGGTATTTTCCGTGCGGCAAGCGTGGCGCTGTTCTCCGGTCATGCCTCTCAGGGGGCAAGTACCATTACCCAGCAGCTGGCGCGTAACTTCTTCCTCAGCCCGGAAAAGACGCTGATGCGTAAGATCAAAGAGGTGTTCCTCGCGATCCGCATTGAGCAACTGCTGAGCAAAGACGAGATCCTTGAGCTTTACCTCAACAAGATCTATCTGGGCTACCGCGCCTATGGCGTAGGGGCTGCGGCTCAGGTCTATTTTGGTAAGCCGATCGATCAGCTCACGCTGAGCGAAATGGCGACCATTGCCGGCCTGCCAAAAGCGCCATCCACGTTTAACCCGCTCTACTCGCTGGACCGCGCCACCGCGCGCCGTAACGTGGTGCTGTCGCGTATGTTGAGCGAAGGCTATATCAGCCAGTCTGAGTACGATAAGGCGCGCAGCGACGTTATTGACGCCAATTACCATGCGCCGGAAATCGCCTTCTCTGCACCGTATCTTACTGAAATGGTTCGCCAGGAGATGGTGAGTCGCTACGGTGATAAAGCGTATGAAGATGGTTATCGCGTCTATACCACCGTGACCCGCAAGGTGCAGCAGGCTGCCCAGCAGGCGGTGCGTAATAACGTGATGGATTACGATATGCGTCACGGCTATCGCGGCCCGTCCAACGTGCTGTGGAAAGTGGGTGAAGGCGCATGGGACAGTAAAAAAATCACGGATTCCCTGAAAGCGCTGCCGACCTATGGCCCGCTGCGTCCGGCGGTCGTCACCCAGGCCGATCCACAGGAAGCAGTGGCGATGATGGCCGATGGCACATCCGTTTCGCTGCGCATGGAGGGTGTCCGCTGGGCGCGTCCATACCGTTCTGACACCCTTCAGGGGCCTACGCCACGTAAAGTGACCGATGTCGTACAAACCGGACAACAAATCTGGGTGCGTCAGGTCGGTGATGCCTGGTGGCTGGCGCAGGTGCCGGACGTAAACTCTGCGCTGGTCTCCATCAATCCGCAGAACGGCGCCGTGATGGCGCTGGTTGGCGGGTTCGATTTCAACCAGAGCAAGTTTAACCGCGCGACCCAGGCGCTGCGTCAGGTTGGCTCGAACATCAAACCATTCCTGTATACCGCGGCGATGGATAAGGGGCTGACTCTCGCCAGCATTCTCAACGACGTGCCAATTTCCCGCTGGGATGCCGGTGCGGGCTCTGACTGGCAGCCGAAGAACTCTCCGGCGCAATACGCTGGCCCTATCCGTCTGCGTCAGGGCCTTGGCCAGTCGAAGAATGTGGTCATGGTTCGCGCGATGCGTGCGATGGGCGTGGATTATGCGGCAGAGTATCTGCAACGCTTTGGCTTCCCGGCGCAAAACATCGTTCATACCGAATCTCTGGCGCTCGGATCCGCATCCTTTACGCCGCTCCAGGTTGCGCGTGGCTACTCGGTGATGGCGAACGGCGGCTTCCTGGTCGATCCGTATTTCATCAGTAAAATCGAGAACGATCAGGGCGGCGTACTGTTTGAAGCGAAACCGAAAATTGCCTGCCCTGAATGCGATATTCCGGTGATTTACGGCGACACGCCAAAATCCAATGTCCTGGAAAACAAGGATATGGAAGATGTGGCGATCTCTCAGGAACGTCAGAATCTGGCGGTGCCGCAGCCCCAGCTGGAACAGGCCAATCAGGCGCTGGTCGCCCAGAGTGGCGCGCAGGAGTATGCCCCGCACGTGATCAGCACGCCGCTGTCGTTCCTGATTAAGAGCGCACTGAACACCAACATCTTTGGTGAACCGGGCTGGCAAGGCACCGGCTGGCGAGCGGGCCGCGATTTGCAGCGCCACGACATCGGCGGCAAAACCGGGACAACCAACAGTTCAAAAGATGCCTGGTTCTCAGGTTATGGCCCGGGGGTTGTCACCTCCGTCTGGATTGGTTTTGACGATCACCGCCGCGATCTGGGGCGCACGACCGCCTCTGGCGCGATTAAAGATCAGATTTCCGGTTACGAAGGCGGCGCGAAGAGTGCGCAACCTGCCTGGGATGCATACATGAAGGCCGTTCTCGAGGGCGTACCAGAGCAGCCGCTAACGCCTCCACCGGGCGTGGTGACGGTGAATATCGACCGCAGTACCGGACAGCTCGCGAATGGCGGTAACAGCCGTGCCGAGTATTTCATCGAGGGCACTCAGCCAACCACGCAGGCAGTGCATGAGGTGGGTACGGAATTGATTGATAACGGCGAAACGCACGAGCTGTTCTGACGCCAACAAAAAAGCCGGGTGGCGACTACGCCTGACCCGGCCTACAACGTCAATGCAAAACGGCAACCTTCGGTTGCCGTTTTTAATGGTGGCGCTACAAACGCCCCTGTCCCTTCAGCCACTCCCGCACCAGGAACAGTGCGCTCACGTTGCGCGCCTCGTTAAAGTCAGGATCTTCCAGCAAATCCATCAGATGAGCCAGCGGCCAGCGAACCTGCGGTAGCGGTTCCGGCTCGTCTCCTTCCAGCGATTCAGGATAGAGATCTTCCGCGACAACGATGTTCATTTTGCTGGAGAAATAGGACGGCGCCATGCTCAGCTTTTTCAGGAACGTCAGCTCTTTCGCGCCAAAACCGACCTCTTCTTTCAGCTCCCGGTTTGCCGCTTCAAACACCGTTTCGCCCGGGTCGATCAGTCCTTTGGAGAAGCCCAGCTCGTACGATTCTGTGCCCACGGCGTATTCACGAATGAGGATCAGGTGCTCGTCGACGATGGGCACAATCATCACCGCTTCACGCGAGGAGGGGCGCATGCGCTCATAAACACGACGCACACCGTTGCTGAACTCCAGATCCACGCTTTCGACATTAAACAGACGCGATTTCGCGACGGTTTCAACATTCAGAATGGTGGGCTTTTGTAAGGGTTTGGTCATCTTGACGGGTCTTTGCTGGGTGAACTGGCTTTATTGTGCGATACGCCGCACGGTTTCGGCAATGTCAATTGCTCTTTATTTACATTTATGCAACGTAATTGAATGCGATTCTCATTTCAAAACAAATGTCAAGAGGTTGAAATGTTTCCAGGAATTTGCTGATATCGCGCCGGAACAGGCTTTGTTATCATTACCGGTCACTGGGATGCGCGTCAACATGCTCAAGTTAGACTCCATACTTGCCGATAGCCGACCACAGAATCTCATTCATTGTACAAAAGGTGCGACTGACAACACCTGTAAGAAGATAAGTAAGATGGGGAAAGCATGAGCACCATTTTGATTTTTCTCGCTGCTGTGCTGGCCTGCGCGTCGATTGCGGTGTGGGTATTCAGGCGCCGCGTACATCGCCGTTATCGGCTGCCCTTTTTGAACGCGTTTGCCGGGGCAAACACGCGCAAGCTTTCGCCAGAGGAACGCAGCACCGTTGAGCAGTATCTCGACACGCTGAACCGATCCCGGCTTTCGCCTGGCCCTACCGGTGCCAGCGCCGCCCCCGTATCGCTCAACCTGAACGCCCAAAGTGACACCGTTCTGTGCGTAACGCGCTCCATTACCCGCTACGGTATTACAACCGACGATCCCAACAAGTGGCGTTACTATCTCGACTCTGTTGAAGTGCACCTGCCTCCCTTCTGGGAGCAGTATATTAACGACGAAAACAGCGTCGAGCTCATCCATACCGATACGCTGCCGCTGGTTATCTCCCTCAATGGTCATACTCTGAGCGAATATGTTCAGGAAGCGCCACGCTTTGCGCTGGAACGCGCAAGCGGAACGCAGGCCTCTATTCGCGGTGAAGAGACTGAGCAGATCGAACTGCTGAACATCCGCCAGGAGACGCATGAAGAGTACGTCCTGAGCCGCCCGGATGGCATTCGCGAAGCGGTGTTGATTGTCGCCTCGTTCCTGCTCTTTTTCATCTGCCTGCTGACGCCGGACGTGTTTGTTCCGTGGCTCGCGGGTGGCGCAGTACTGCTTCTGGCCGCCGGGCTGTGGGGCATATTTGCTCCGCCGGCAAAAACGTCATTACGCGAAATTCACTGCCTGCGCGGAACCCCAAAACGCTGGGGACTGTTCGGTGAGAACGATCAGGAACATATCAACAATATCTCGCTCGGGATCATCG
This sequence comes from Enterobacter cloacae complex sp. IR5441, assembly GCF_049238215.1. Taxonomy (NCBI): domain Bacteria; kingdom Pseudomonadati; phylum Pseudomonadota; class Gammaproteobacteria; order Enterobacterales; family Enterobacteriaceae; genus Enterobacter; species Enterobacter cloacae complex sp. IR5441. The sequence goes on along the minus strand of NZ_JBMKIA010000011.1, from coordinate 113,852 downwards.
ATCTTATCTATCCGCGCCACTGGCAGCCGTGGATTGCGCAGGACCTTGGCCACAAAACGGATATTGATATCTATCTCGACCGCCACGTTGTACGCCAGGGGCGCTACTTATCCCTGCACGACGAAGTGAAAAACTTCCCGCTTCAGCACTGGCTCCGCAGCGCGATGATTGCCGGTGGTGCCGCGTTAATCTTCGTCATGCTGCTGCTCTTCGTGCCGCTGGATATGCCGATTAAATTTACCCTGTCGTGGATCAAAGGGGCGCAAACTGTGGAAGCCACCAGCGTACAGCAGCTCGAAGAAGCGGGTGTACGCGTGGGAGATACGTTGCGCCTCAAAGGCACCGGGATGTGTAATATCCACACGCCGGGCGCCTGGAACACGCGCCAGAACTCGCCGTTCGCGCCGTTCGACTGCTCTCAGATCATCTGGAATGACGCCTCTCCGCTGCCGCTGCCGGAATCGGATGTGGTCAACAAGGCCACTGCGCTCACCCAGACGATTAATCGCCAGCTCCATCCAAAACCGGATGATGATTCTCGCGTCAGCCCTGCCCTGCGTTCGGCTATTCAGAAGTCGGGCATGGTACTGCTGGATGACTTTGGCGAAATCGTCCTGAAAACAGAGGATCTCTGTTCCGCCCAGGATGACTGTATCCGGCTCAAGAACGCGCTGGTCAACCTCGGCAACAGCAAAGACTGGGACGCGCTGGTGAAACGCGCCGAAGCGGGACGCCTGGACGGTGTGAACGTGCTTCTGCGTCCGGTCAGCGCCGAGTCGCTGGATAACCTTGTGGCGACCTCTACCGCCCCCTTCGTGATGCGTGAAACCACCCGTGCCGCCCAGGCGCTTAACAGCCCGGCGCCGGGCGGTTTTGTGATTGCCAGCGATGAAGGCAGTGACCTGGTGGATCAACCTTATCCGCAGGTTTCGCTGTATGACTATCCTGCCCAGGAGCAGTGGAGCGAATTCCAGCGTCTGGCGCAGATGCTGATGCAGACGCCATTCAGCGCGGAAGGGATCGTCACCACCCTCTTTACCGACGCCAACGGCACGCGTCATATTGGCCTGCACCGTATGCCGGATAGCGCTGGCCTGTGGCGCTATATAGGGACATCCCTGCTGCTGATTGCAATGCTGGCGTGCATTGTCTGGAACGGTTATCAGGCCGTACGCCGCTATCAGCGTTCCCGCACGCGGCTGGCAGAAATCCAGGCCTACTACGAAAATTGCCTGAACCCGAAACTGATCTCCTCTTCCGAGAGCCTGATCGGATAACGTCCCTGCGCGACAAGTTGTGCTACCCTGTCGCGCACGTTTCTTCTGGCTGGAGTTCCCCCTTATGCATCTTAATATCGACTGGCAGGCGGTCGATACCGTCCTGCTTGATATGGACGGCACGCTGCTTGATCTCGCCTTTGATAACTATTTCTGGCAAAAGCTGGTCCCGGAAACATACGGTGAACAGCAGGGGATCTCCCCGGCGGAAGCGCAGGAATTCATTCGTTCGCAATATAGCGCGGTGCAGCATACGCTAAACTGGTACTGTCTTGACTACTGGAGCGAGCGACTCGGTTTGGATATTTGTGCCATGACCACCGCCCAGGGCGCACGCGCCGTACTGCGCGACGATACGGTCCCGTTCCTGGATGCGCTGAAAGCCTGCGGTAAGCGCCGCATTTTGCTGACGAATGCGCATCCCCATAACCTGGCCGTGAAGCTGGAACATACCGGTCTTGCTTCACACCTTGATTTATTGCTTTCCACCCACACATTTGGTTATCCGAAAGAGGATCAGCGGTTGTGGCATGCCGTGGTGGAAGAGACCGGTTTACAGCCGGAACGCACGCTGTTTATTGACGACAGCGAGCCGATTCTGGATTCTGCGGCCGCTTTTGGCATTCGCTATTGTCTGGGCGTGACCAATCCGGATTCCGGCCTGGCTGAAAAAAGCTATCTGCGACATCCGGGGCTGAACGACTATCGCCGGATGATCCCCTCACTCACCGTGAAGGAGACGCCATGAAAGAAAAACCCGCTGATGGGGTAAGACTGGATAAATGGCTGTGGGCCGCCCGTTTTTACAAAACGCGCGCCCTTGCCCGTGAAATGGTTGATGGCGGAAAGGTGCATTACAACGGTCAGCGCAGCAAACCGAGCAAGCTGGTTGAACTGAATGCCACGCTAACGCTTCGCCAGGGCAACGATGAGAAAACGGTGGTGGTGAAAGCCATTACCGAGCAGCGGCGGCCCGCAACCGAAGCCGTTTTGCTGTATGAAGAGACGGCCAAAAGCATAGAGAAGCGCGAGAAAACCGCGCTGGCGCGCAAGATGAATGCGCTGACCATGCCTCACCCGGACCGGCGACCGGATAAAAAAGAGCGCCGCGATCTGATGAAATTTAAACACGGTGAGAGCGAGTAACCCTCACCTGCACGAGAGATGAAAATGGCCCAACACGACCAATTACACCGCTATCTGTTTGAACAATTCGCCGTGCGCGGCGAGCTGGTCACCGTATCCGAAACCTGGAAACAGATTCTGGAAAACCACAACTACCCGCTGCCGGTGAAAACCCTGTTGGGCGAACTGCTGGTTGCCACCAGCCTGCTGACCGCCACGCTGAAGTTCGCTGGCGATATTACCGTTCAGTTGCAGGGTGATGGCCCGATGTCGCTGGCGGTGATCAACGGCAATAACCAGCAGCAGATGCGCGGCGTGGCGCGCGTTCAGGGCGATATCCCTGAAAATGCGGATCTGAAAACGCTGGTCGGAAATGGCTACCTGGTTATCACGATCTCGCCTGAAGAGGGTGAGCGCTATCAGGGCGTTGTCGGTCTGGAAGGCGACACGCTTGCCGCCTGCCTGGAAGATTACTTCATGCGTTCCGAACAGCTGCCAACCCGCCTGTTCATCCGCACCGGTGAAGTGGATGGTCAGCCTGCTGCCGGTGGTATGCTGCTTCAGGTTCTGCCTGCGCAGGATGCGCAGACCAATGATTTCGAGCATCTGGCAACGCTGACGGAAACCATCAAAGCGGAAGAGCTGTTCACCCTGTCGGCGACCGACGTGCTGTGGCGTCTGTACCACGAAGAAGAAGTGACGGTTTACGATCCGCAGGATGTGGAATTTAAGTGCACCTGCTCTCGCGAGCGTTGTGCTGGCGCCCTGAAAACGCTGCCGGATGAAGAGATCGACAGCATCATGGCGGAAGACGGTGAGATCGATATGCACTGTGATTACTGCGGTACGCACTACGTGTTCAATTCCATGGATATCGCGGAGATCCGCAATAACGCCTCTCCGGCGGACCCGCAGGTTCACTAAGCTCTGAGCCTGTTGCCCGGCGGCGCTATGCTTGCACGGGCCTACAATGAATTGTGCAATTTTTTGATATGATTGCTAATTGTAGGCCGGGTAAGCGTAGCGCCACCCGGCAAGAAAAAGCACTAACGCCACTGCGCATTATTGTAACTGTCGTAGCTCATATCGACACGCTCCCCAAAAATCTCAATATCCGCCCAGGGCTTCACGACAGATTTCACTTTCCTCTGCCTTAATGCGCGGTCAAGTTCTTCTCTGGTCAACGCCTCCGGCATTTTCCACGCGTCCCCGGCGATCCTCCAGCCCGTGTTGGTTTGTGTGTAAGCCACGATCCTGCGATCGGTAAATTGAAATAGCACGGCTTCCGGCTTGCCGTCGCTGTTAAGATCCAGCGGCATGAGTAAACAGTTTCTCTGGGCGCTATCGCAGCTCTCAAAGCGATACTGATTGCTGAGCATGGCTCGCCACAATGCCTTATCAGGACGGGCCATTCCCGGTGCGAGCTGGATCTGTTTTTCCAGCATCGCGGCGGTCATCTTACCTGCTCCGCCAGCGTTCCCGGAGAGAAGACCATTTATTTCACGCTGGCGTTTTGGGTTTGAGATAAACTGTGGATCATTTTGCAGCATTTGCATCGCCTCTCGCCCCTTTCGTCCGGTATTGCTGAGCATATACAGGCTTACCTGGTCTGCGTTTATTCTGCCATCCTGATAACGCGCCATATGGCTTTCAACGCTGATACGCCAGGGATCAAGCACCGGTGTATAGACCAACACCAGGAAGATCAGCGCCAGTAATCCGGTAGCCGGAGTGATATGAGCCTGGAGCCTTTGTGGATCCCGACGGTAAAAAAGTACGCTAAGACAGAATCCTACCGTCCAGACCAGCGCCACTATCGTAATCAGCACACCGTACAGACGCTCCGGTGACCAGCCATACTGTGCGATGCGCAGCCAGAGCGCCCAGCCCGCCAGGACGGGATACGCAGGAGCGATAATCACGGCAAGATGAATCATTCCTCGCAGGGGAGAGAAGTAAGGCAGCTTTTGACGTTGTGGGTGCCATACGACAGTCACCAGCAATAACAGCAACAGCGCCAGCGTCGTCAGTAAGCCCGCAGCCGAGATCCGTGCTGAAACAGCCTCTAAGCCAACGAAGGGCAATATGCCTATAAAGAGCAGCGCCAGCGCAGCCATCAGTGGAAGCAAACCTGTCGCGATAAGCGTAAGGAGATTTTGCAATGCCAGAATCAGCCGAACCTGCATACGCGCAAGTACTGCCGCGCTGGCTGAAACCACGCCAATCGCCACTGAAATAAACCAGTCAGAATTAAAGAAAAGCCGATCAAAAAAAGAGATGCCAATGAGTTTAAAAAGCTCAGCCCAGAGGAAAAGCACCAGCCAGAACAGCCCATTCGAGACAAAAACAAGAAGAAATGTCAGCGCGTTATGCCAGTTTTTATCGTTGAAATCGCGGTAGAAAGCGTCCGTCGGTGCGGTCTCAAGGCGTCGCTGAAGCCATGGCAACAGGAGAAGCGTCATCAGGAGCAGATGAAAACCGAAAAGGAGCACCGCATTTCTGGTATCCCAGTTGTCCAGCCCCGCAACGCTCCACTTAAGCCAGCCGCCCATCCCCGCGACTGCCGCGCCAATTATCCCGAGTGACAGCCACAAAAATGGCTTTCTGAATGACGTCAGGGCAAGCGACAACGTGGTTGTCATTACCACGGTGGCAGGTACTACACACATCAGCCACAGCGTATCCGATGGCAATTTTGCGTACTCGATATACCACGTGATTACATAGCAAATTACGCCCTGTAAAGCCCCCGCCAGCACGACGGCTACGCGCGTTGAAGGGGATAACGCCTCACGGTTTTCCATTTCTCATCCCTTGTTCATGAAAAATCTATTGTCTCATCAAAGCAAAACTCTGGCCCCCACCTCAAACTCTGAAAATAGCTGACCCAAGAGACCTGAATCGTTTTCCCAATGTAACCCTTACGTAATTTTCTTACATGTATGCGATTACATTCACATTCTTCTGGATAAATTCACCAGAGATTAACCTTTTAAGAACATTTTCCCCATCCAAAAAGCGATTCCTGCGATAATCTGCCCGCCCTGTGACTGGAGTCGCAGCGTTTTCCGTTAGTAAGGGTTTTGACCAGATACGTAAATCTATGAGCCCCGTCGCGGTTAACATCCCCAGAAAAACCCTACAATTTCAGGCAGTACATATTGGCTAAGGAGCAGTGATATGCGTGTTAATGGTTTAACCCCGCAAGATCTCAAGGCTTATGGTATTCACGACGTCCAGGAAGTGGTCTACAACCCCGATTACGATACGCTGTATCAGGAAGAGCTCAATCCGGCACTGGAAGGATACGAGCGCGGTGTGTTGACGAACCTGGGTGCTATCGCCGTCGATACGGGTATTTTTACCGGTCGTTCGCCTAAAGATAAGTATATCGTCCGAGACGACACCACCCGCGATACGCTGTGGTGGGCTGATAAGGGCAAAGGGAAGAACGATAACAAACCGCTCTCCCCGGAAACCTGGCAGCATCTGAAAGGACTTGTCACCCATCAGCTTTCCGGCAAGCGTCTGTTTATTATTGATGCGTTCTGCGGCGCTAACGCCGACACCCGTCTCTCCGTACGGTTCATTACTGAAGTGGCCTGGCAGGCGCATTTCGTGAAGAACATGTTCATTCGTCCGACCGATGAAGAACTGCAAGACTTCACCCCTGACTTTATCGTGATGAACGGCGCGAAATGCACCAACCCGCAGTGGAAAGAGCAGGGTCTTAATTCCGAAAACTTTATCGCCTTCAACCTGACCGAGCGTATCCAGCTGATCGGCGGTACCTGGTACGGCGGCGAAATGAAGAAAGGGATGTTCTCAGTCATGAACTACCTGCTGCCGCTGCGCGGTATCGCCTCCATGCACTGCTCGGCGAACGTCGGGGAAAAAGGCGATGTAGCAGTGTTCTTCGGCCTTTCCGGCACCGGTAAAACAACGCTGTCCACCGATCCAAAACGTCGTCTGATTGGCGACGATGAACACGGCTGGGATGATGACGGCGTGTTTAACTTTGAAGGCGGCTGCTACGCGAAGACCATTCGCCTGTCGGAAGAGGCAGAGCCGGATATCTACCACGCGATTCGCCGCGATGCGCTGCTGGAAAACGTCACCGTGCGTGCCGATGGTTCTATCGACTTCGACGATGCCTCGAAAACGGAAAACACCCGCGTCTCTTACCCGATCTACCACATCGAGAACATCGTCAAGCCGGTATCGAAGGCGGGTCATGCCACGAAGGTGATTTTCCTGACCGCGGATGCGTTCGGCGTGCTGCCACCGGTTTCCCGCCTGACCGCCAGCCAGACGCAGTACCATTTCCTCTCCGGCTTTACCGCTAAACTGGCGGGTACCGAGCGCGGTGTGACCGAGCCAACCCCAACCTTCTCCGCCTGTTTCGGCGCGGCGTTCCTGTCGCTGCACCCAACGCAGTATGCGGAAGTGCTGGTGAAACGCATGCAGGCATCCGGCGCCCAGGCGTACCTGGTGAACACCGGCTGGAACGGTACGGGCAAACGTATCTCCATCAAAGATACACGCGCCATCATCGACGCGATTCTGGATGGTTCGCTGGATAACGCCGAGACCTTTACGCTGCCGATGTTCGATCTGGCGATCCCAACAGCGCTGCCGGGCGTGGATACGCGTATCCTGGATCCGCGTAACACCTACGGTTCACCGGAACAGTGGCGTGAGAAGGCTGAATCGCTGGCGAAACTGTTTATCGAAAACTTCGAGAAGTATACCGACACCCCGGCCGGTGCTGCGCTGGTGAGTGCGGGACCAAGGTAAAAGCAAAAAGGCAACGAAAGTTGCCTTTTTTAATGTTTTCTCCCTCTCCCCGTGGGAGAGGGCCGGGGTGAGGGAATCAGGCCCCCCTTTTTTAGCTCTCTTTCACCTGCCCCCGTAAAACCGGCACCGGTAACCACGCACGAATGCTCAAACCGCCCCGCTCGCTGGTGCCAATTTCCAGCAGTCCGTTATGGTTATCAACAATACGCTGCACAATCGCCAGGCCTAAGCCGGTTCCGCTGGTGCTGCGCGCGCTGTCGCCGCGCACGAACGGCTGGAACAGGTGCTTACGCTGCTCAGGCTTGATGCCCGGGCCATCGTCTTCCACCTGGAACCAGGCGCGGTTGAGTTCCGTACCGCTGCTGACTTTGATCCAGCCGTTGCCGTACCGCGCCGCGTTGACCACCATATTCGCCACCGCGCGTTTAATGGAGAGCGGATGCATACGTACCTGAATCTCACCTGCCTGAAGGTCGGTCGCAATTTCACGTTCGTAGCCGCTTTCGGCAGCAACCACTTCGCCCAGAACTGCGTTCAGATCCGCCATCTCCATCGGCATCTCCTGCCCGGTGCGCAGGTAGTCGATAAACTGCTCGATGATGGCGTTACACTCTTCGATATCCTTGTTGATGGACTCTGCAAGATAACCATCCTGCTCGCCCATCATCTCTGTTGCCAGCCGGATACGCGTCAGCGGGGTGCGAAGGTCATGGCTGACCCCCGCCATCAGCAGCGTACGGTCGTCCGCCAGCTGTTTAACGCCTGCCGCCATGTGGTTAAACGCACGCGTTACCGAGCGCACTTCCGATGCGCCATACTCACGCAGCGGCGGTGGGATAATACCTTTACCGACCTGCAATGCCGCATGCTCCAGGTCGACCAGCGGTCGGTTCTGGATACGAATAAACAGCCATGCGCCGCCAATGGCCAGCAGCATGATCGCCAGGGTGTATCGGAACAGCGGCGAGAAGTCGCCCTGATGAATCTCGGTGAGCGGAACGCGCACCCAGATGTTAGGTGACAGCCAGGTTTTCAGCCAGACAACCGGCGAGCTTTTATTGACCTCAACGCGCACTTCCGTCGGGCCGCCAAGCTGCTGCGCCATCTGCTGGCTAAGGAATTCATAGTGCTGCGCCCAGCGCAGGCCGGCATCTTCCGCCGCTTCGTTCGAGTAGAGAGAAATGCCCAGCTCACGGTAGATTTCCCGACGGAACGCCGGGGGAACAACCAACTGCGTGCCGTCCTCCAGTTGCAGTTTGTCGGTCATCAGCATACGCACTTCGTATGCCAGCACCTTATTAAACTGCTGAAGGCTCGGCAGGATTGCAAAGTTCAGCACCACCAGGTAGGTCGTCACCAGACTGACAAACAGCAGGGTGACGATCAATAACAGCGTGCGGGCAAACGAACTTCGCGGCGAGAAGCGCATTCGCCTCATGCTTTAGAGCCGTCCGGGACAAACACGTAGCCCAGACCCCACACGGTCTGAATATAACGAGGATGCGCCGGATCTTCTTCCACCATGCGGCGCAGACGAGAGATCTGCACGTCGATAGAACGCTCCATCGCGGAGTATTCACGACCACGCGCCAGGTTCATCAGCTTGTCACGGGAGAGCGGCTCACGCGGGTGGCTGACCAGCGCTTTCAGCACTGCGAACTCGCCGCTGGTGAGCGGCATTGGCTCATCTTCACGGAACATCTCACGGGTGCCGAGGTTCAGCTTGAACTTACCGAATGCAATGACGGCCTCTTCCTGAGACGGCGCGCCCGGCAGTTCGTTCGCCTGACGACGCAGCACGGCGCGAATACGCGCCAGCAGTTCACGCGGGTTAAACGGCTTTGGAATGTAGTCATCAGCGCCAATCTCAAGGCCGACAATACGGTCAACTTCTTCACCCTTCGCCGTCACCATGATGATCGGCATCGGGTTGCTCTGGCTACGCAGACGGCGGCAAATAGAGAGCCCGTCTTCGCCAGGCAGCATCAGGTCCAACACCATCAGGTGGAAGGATTCACGCGTCAGCAGACGATCCATCTGTTCCGCGTTCGCGACGCTACGAACCTGGAAGCCCTGCTCGGTCAGATAACGTTCCAGCAGCGCACGCAGGCGCATGTCGTCATCTACGACCAGAATTTTGTAGTTCTCTTGCATTGTGTGTACTCCCAAAGGTTCGGATAAGCCTGGAACAGCGTATTCTAAAAAAGTGCACGGGTTCGACCAGCAAATTCTGGTATAAATTCTAGACGAAATTGTTACAAAGCATATTTAACAGCAGCTTATCTGTTCATTTCATCACATAAATCATTATTAATCTTGTCTGTTACACTGTGCGCTACGTATTGTGCGCAAAGACAGTTAACCGGCATTAAAGGCTGCACCATGAAAACGCCTCTGATCACCCGTGAAGGGTACGAGAAACTCAAAAAAGAGATGGATTACCTGTGGCGCGAAGAGCGTCCGGAAGTGACCAAAAAAGTCACCTGGGCAGCAAGCCTGGGCGACCGCAGCGAGAATGCGGACTATCAGTACAATAAAAAGCGGCTGCGCGAAATCGATCGCCGGGTACGCTACCTGACGAAGTGCCTCGAGAATCTCAAAATTGTCGATTACTCCCCGCAGCAGGAAGGTAAAGTCTTCTTCGGCGCGTGGGTCAAAATTGAAAACGACAGCGGCGACACCCTGCGTTTTCGTATCGTCGGCTACGATGAAATTTTCGGTCGTAAGGATTACATTTCTATCGACTCACCCATGGCCCGCGCCCTGCTGAAAAAAGAGGTAGGCGATTTAGCCGTTGTCCAGACGCCTGCGGGTGAAGCAAGCTGGTACGTCAACGAAATCGAGTATGTTAAATAGTCCGAGAGCGCCCTCCCCGGCTGGCATTTTTTGGTGTCAGCCCGTATAACTATCCCCCTGATTTTCGATCCACAAGATGAACTGACCATGATGAAAGAGTCGCTCTGCCGCATTATTGCGGGTGAACTTCAGGCCAGAGCCGAACAGGTAGAAGCTGCCGTTCGCCTGCTTGATGAAGGGAACACCGTGCCGTTTATTGCACGTTATCGTAAGGAAGTCACCGGCGGTCTGGATGACACGCAGCTGCGAAACCTGGAGACCCGTCTGGGCTATCTGCGCGAGCTGGAAGACCGACGTCAGGCGATCCTCAAATCTATCGGCGAGCAGGGCAAGCTGACCAGTGACCTGGAAAAAGCCATTAACGGTACCCTGAGTAAAACCGAGCTCGAAGACCTCTATCTGCCGTACAAACCGAAGCGCCGCACGCGCGGGCAGATTGCGATCGAAGCCGGCCTTGAGCCACTGGCCGATCTGCTGTGGAACGAGCCGTCTCACGATCCGGAAACCGAAGCCGCCAAATTTATCGACGCCGATAAAGGCGTAGCGGACACCAAAGCTGCGCTGGACGGCGCGCGCTATATTCTGATGGAGCGCTTCGCCGAAGACGCGGCGCTGCTGGCCAAAGTGCGTGATTACCTGTGGAAGAACGCGCATATCGTCTCCACCGTGGTGTCCGGCAAAGAGGAAGAAGGCGCGAAATTCCGCGACTACTTCGATCACCACGAACCCATTTCTACCGCGCCGTCTCACCGCGCGCTGGCGATGTTCCGCGGCCGTAACGAAGGCGTGCTGCAACTCTCCCTGAATGCCGATCCACAGTTTGACGAGCCGCCAAAAGAGAGCCACTGCGAGCAGATCATTATCGACCATCTGGGCCTGCGCCTGAACAACGCCCCGGCGGACAGCTGGCGCAAAGGCGTGGTGAGCTGGACCTGGCGCATCAAGGTGCTGATGCACCTCGAAACCGAGCTGATGGGCACCGTGCGCGAGCGCGCCGAAGACGAAGCGATCAACGTCTTCGCCCGTAACCTGCACGACCTGCTGATGGCGGCGCCAGCTGGCCTGCGCGCCACCATGGGTCTCGATCCGGGTCTGCGTACCGGCGTGAAGGTGGCCGTGGTTGACGGCACCGGCAAGCTGGTTGCCACCGACACCATTTACCCGCACACCGGTCAGGCAGCGAAAGCGGCTGTCGTCGTCGCCGCGCTGTGCGAGAAGTACAACGTTGAGCTGGTTGCCATCGGTAACGGTACGGCGTCCCGCGAAACCGAACGTTTCTATCTCGACGTGCAGAAGCAGTTCCCGAAAGTGACGGCGCAGAAAGTGATCGTCAGCGAAGCGGGGGCATCGGTCTACTCCGCCTCTGAGCTGGCAGCGCAGGAGTTCCCGGATCTGGACGTTTCCCTGCGCGGTGCGGTCTCTATCGCCCGTCGTTTGCAGGATCCGCTGGCGGAGCTGGTGAAGATTGACCCGAAATCCATCGGCGTGGGCCAGTATCAGCACGACGTGAGCCAGACGCAGCTGGCGCGCAAGCTGGATGCGGTAGTGGAAGACTGTGTTAACGCCGTCGGCGTGGACCTGAACACCGCTTCCGTTCCCCTGCTGACCCGCGTGGCGGGCCTGACCCGTATGATGGCGCAGAATATCGTCGCCTGGCGTGATGAGAACGGTCAGTTCCAGAACCGCCAGCAGCTGCTGAAGGTGAGCCGTCTGGGGCCAAAAGCATTTGAGCAGTGCGCGGGCTTCCTGCGCATCAATCACGGCGATAACCCGCTGGATGCCTCTACCGTTCACCCGGAAGCCTATCCAGTTGTCGAGCGTATCCTGGCCGCCACCCGGCAGGCGCTGAAAGACCTGATGGGCGACAGCAGCGCGCTGCGTAACCTGAAAGCGGTGGATTTCACCGACGAACAGTTCGGCGTGCCGACGGTCACCGACATCATCAAAGAGCTGGAAAAACCGGGCCGCGATCCGCGCCCTGAGTTTAAAACCGCGACCTTTGCTGAGGGCGTAGAAACCATGAACGACCTGCTGCCGGGCATGGTGCTGGAGGGGGCGGTAACCAACGTCACCAACTTTGGCGCGTTTGTGGATATCGGCGTACATCAGGATGGTCTGGTGCATATCTCTTCCCTCGCCGACAAGTTCGTTGAAGATCCGCACACCGTGGTCAAAGCGGGCGACATCGTGAAGGTGAAAGTGCTGGAAGTGGATCTCCAGCGCAAGCGTATTGCCCTGACCATGCGTCTGGACGAGCAGCCGGGCGACACTAACGCGCGCCGTGGCGGTAATGGCGGTGGCCGTGAACAGCAGCGTCCGGCAGCGAAAGCCGCGAAGCCACGCGGACGTGACGCACAGCCGGCGGGCAACAGCGCGATGATGGATGCGCTGGCAGCGGCGATGGGTAAGAAACGCTAATGCTGTAAATGCCCGGTGGCGCGACGCTTACCGGGCCTACGGTTTTGTAGGCCGGGCAAACGCAGTGCCGCCCGGCAAGCAGGCCGCAGGGAATTAAAATAAATATGTTGTATCCATATTTAAACCACGAATTATCACCTCATTAACAAATAGCCCTCTTTTTATTTTCACCTCAATTTCGAAAATATTGAGCAAGGTCAAGCAGACCGCAAATTAATACGATTAACAACATCCCGTCACATTTTTATTATTGCTGATAAAAACTATTCTCATTATCATCGCAGTGTAGATTATTTAACCTATCGTGGAATCAGGCGCTATGCAATTCACTCCAGACAGTGCGTGGAAAATTATCGGTTTTACCCGTGAGATAAGCCCGGCCTATCGGCAGAAGCTCCTGTCACTGGGCATGCTACCCGGCTCATCATTCCAGGTTGTGCGCGTTGCGCCGTTGGGCGATCCAGTTCATATCGAAACCCGACGCGTTAATCTGGTTCTGCGTAAAAAAGATCTCGCATTAATTGAAATTGAATCTTTATCCCGTTAACAAGCCAGCGGTTTCAGTGAGTCTACTACAATGAAAAAATTAACTATTGGCTTAATTGGCAATCCTAATTCCGGCAAGACAACCTTATTTAATCAGTTAACTGGCGCACGCCAGCGTGTGGGAAATTGGGCAGGCGTGACGGTGGAACGCAAAGAAGGCCAGTTCACCACGACAGATAATCAGGTCACGCTGGTTGATTTACCGGGGACCTATTCCCTCACCACGATTTCATCCCAGACCTCTCTCGATGAGCAAATTGCCTGCCACTATATTCTGAGCGGCGACGCGGATCTGCTTATCAACGTAGTGGATGCCTCTAACCTCGAACGAAATCTGTATCTCACGTTACAGCTGCTGGAGCTGGGTATTCCCTGCATCGTGGCGCTTAACATGCTCGACATCGCGGAGAAGCAAAAGCTGCGCATCGACGTCGATGCCCTCTCCGCCCGTCTGGGCTGCCCGGTGGTTCCGCTGGTTTCTACCCGCGCGCGCGGCATTGACGCCCTGAAGCTGGCGATTGACCGCCACACGGGCAATGCCGACGTCGAACTGGTGCACTACGCCCAGCCGCTGCTGCGCGAAGCCGGGCAGCTGGCGCAGGAGATGGATAACAGCATGCCCGCCAGACAACGTCTGTGGCTTGGCCTGCAAATGCTGGAAGGCGATATCTACAGCCGCGCCTACGCAGGCGATGCGGCGGATAAGCTGGATGTCGCACAGGCTCGCCTTAGCGACGAGCTGGATGACCCGGCCCTGCACATTGCGGATGCGCGCTATCAGGCCATCGCCGCTATCTGTGACGTGGTCAGCAATGCATTAACCGCTGAACCCAGCCGCTTCACCGCCGCCGTGGATAAGATTGTGCTCAACCGCTTCCTCGGTTTGCCGATCTTTTTACTGGTGATGTATGTGATGTTCCTGCTCGCCATTAACATCGGCGGTGCATTACAACCTATCTTTGATGGCGGCTCTGTCGCTATCTTCGTGCACGGTATTCAGTGGCTGGGCTACACCCTCCACTTCCCGGAATGGTTGACCATCTTCCTTGCGCAGGGGATCGGCGGCGGGATCAATACCGTCCTGCCGCTGGTGCCGCAGATCGGCATGATGTACCTGTTCCTCTCCTTCCTTGAGGATTCCGGTTACATGGCGCGCGCCGCCTTCGTGATGGACCGCCTGATGCAGGCGCTGGGGCTGCCGGGCAAATCCTTCGTGCCGCTGATTGTCGGCTTTGGCTGTAACGTGCCGTCAGTCATGGGAGCGCGTACGCTGGATGCCCCGCGCGAACGCCTGATGACCATCATGATGGCGCCGTTCATGTCCTGCGGCGCGCGGCTGGCGATCTTCGCGGTCTTTGCCGCGGCGTTCTTTGGTCAGGAAGGGGCGCTGGCCGTCTTCTCCCTGTATGTGCTGGGTATCGTGATGGCTATTCTCACCGGCCTGATGCTGAAGCACACCATCATGCGTGGCGAAGCGTCGCCGTTCGTGATGGAACTGCCGGTTTATCACGTTCCGCATCTGAAAAGCCTGATTATTCAGACATGGCAGCGCCTGAAGGGCTTCGTTCTGCGCGCCGGTAAGGTGATTGTGGTGGTCAGCATTTTCCTGAGCGCCCTGAACAGCTTCACTCTGAGCGGCCAGGCCGCGGACAACATTAATGACTCTGCCCTGGCCTCCGTCAGCCGGATCATTACGCCGGTCTTCAAACCGATTGGCGTTCAGGAAGACAACTGGCAGGCAACCGTGGGCCTGTTCACCGGCGCGATGGCAAAAGAGGTGGTTGTCGGCACCCTGAACACGCTTTACACCGCGGAAAACATCCAGGAAGAGGAGTTTAATCCGGCAGCGTTCAACCTCGGCGATGAACTGCTTGGCGCGGTGGAAGAAACCTGGCAGAGCCTGAAAGACACCTTCAGCCTGAGCGTACTGGCGAACCCGATTGAAGCCAGCAAAGGCGACGGCGAAATGGCGACCGGAGCAATGGGCGTGATGGGCCAGAAATTTGGCAGCGCGTCGGCGGCCTACAGCTACCTGATCTTCGTCCTGCTCTATATTCCGTGCATCTCGGTCATGGGCGCCATTGCCCGTGAGTCCAGCCGCGGCTGGATGGGCTTCTCCATTCTGTGGGGGCTGAACATTGCCTACTCGCTGGCGACCGTGTTTTATCAGGCCGTCAATTACAGCCAGCATCCGCGCTACAGCCTGGTCTGTATCCTCGCGGTGATCCTGTTTAACGTGATGGTGATTGGCCTGCTGCGCCGGGCGCGTAGCCGCGTTGACGTTAACCTGCTGGCAACGCGCAAAACCCCGACGACCTGCTGTAGCAGCCCTGCGGGCGACTGTCACTGAGGGGAAAAAAGATGGCATCGTTGATTCAGGTTCGTGACTTACTGGCGTTACAGGGACGAATGGAGGCGAAGCAGCTCAGCCTCAGCCTGCATACGCCGCAGCCGATGATCGATGCCATGCTGGAAAGGCTGGAGGCCATGGGGAAAGCCGTGCGCATTCAGGAAGAGCCGGACGGTTGTCTGTCCGGCAGTTGTAAGAGTTGTCCTGAAGGTAAAGCCTGTCTCAGGGAGTGGTGGACGCTTCGCTGATAAAACCGGACAGCGCCGAACAAAACTCAGCAGGATGAGAGATGAACGGCGCATGTGCCGCTTTGGCAACCACCATTGATTTACTCTCCGGCCACAGCGCATCCAGCAGCGGAACCACCTTGCGCGGAACCAGTCCATCCAGATAGCCATAAATACGCAGATGCGGCACCGTTAACGACGCCAGCGGCTCGCGCAGATCGACCGTTTTCAGGATTTCCAGCCCTCCGTTCAGCACCTCAACCTCCGGCATCGGCAGAGAAAGCACCGTCTGCTTCAGCGTCCGCGCATCCTGACGGGCGGTTTCTGTTCCCATCGTCTGTAATGCCAGGAAACGCTCCACCGTCCGCTGGAAGTCTTCGCTCAGCTGATGCTGGAACCCGGCCAGCACCTCAGGTTTGATGCCCGGCCACGCCTCGCGGGCGCTGAAACAGGGTGATGAGGCAACGGTGATCAGCGCCTGGACCCGCTCAGGATGGCGCAGCGCAATCTGGCTTGCCACCAGCCCCCCCAGGCTCCAGCCGAGCCAGACGGCTTTTTGCGGCGCCGCTTCCAGAACCTGCTCCGCCATGTCGTCGAGCGTCATCGCGCCGTAGCCGTGGCTGCGGCCATAGCCCGGTAGATCCACCAGGTGTACCGTGAATTGCGAGGCCAGTTCCTCACTTATGCAACGCCACACTTCGGCGTTCAGTCCCCATCCGTGCAGCAGCACAAGATGACAATTTCCCGTCCCAACGGTCTGCCACCACAGCGTCTTCATCAGTTAACGTTCTCTTTTTTCACATGGAGGTTGCGTATGCTAACAGTGCCCGGCTTGTGCTGGCTATGCCGAATGCCACTTGCGATGAGCGCGTGGGGCGTCTGTTCCGTTTGTACGCGAGCACTGGGTTACCTGAAGGGCTGTCCGCAATGCGGCTTGCCTGCCGTAAGCCAGACGCTCCCCTGCGGCCGTTGCCTGAAAAAAGCGCCGCCGTGGAGCGCGCTGGTGGCGGTGGATGATTACGTTTTGCCGCTGAGTCGTCTGGTTCATCAGTTTAAGTTTTCCAGCCAGACTGCACTGGCGCAGCCCCTGGCACGCCTGTTGTTACTGGCGGTATTACAGGCGCGAAGAACGCGCGGGCTGCCGCCGGTCGACACGCTTGTGAACGTGCCACTGTTTCAGCGTCGGCACTGGCGGCGGGGATACAATCAGAGCGACCTGCTGTGCCGTCCGCTCGCCCGCTGGCTGGGTTGCCGGTACCCCGCCTCTGCGCTGAAACGTACTCATGCCACTGCCGTTCAGCACCGGCTCAACGCCCGGTCGCGCAAAAGGAACCTGAAAAACGCCTTTCGCCTTGAATTGCCGGTCAACGGCCTCCATATCGCGATTGTGGATGATGTCGTCACCACGGGCAGTACCGTGGCTGAACTTTCCCGACTGCTTTTGCAAAGCGGCGCCGCGTCAGTTCAGGTATGGTGTCTGTGCCGTACCTTGTAGCCCTTCTTCAATGGGCGTATGATTATACCCAGGTAATTTAGTCAACTATTAGGCCAAAGCTATGATCCGTATTTCCGATTCTGCACAAGCGCACTTTGCCAAACTGCTGGCAAATCAGGAAGAAGGGACGCAGATCCGCGTGTTTGTGATCAATCCAGGCACTCCGAATGCAGAATGTGGTGTCTCTTATTGTCCTCCGGATGCTGTGGAAGCAACTGACACTGCCCTTAAATTTGAACAGCTCACCGCGTACGTTGATGAGCTGAGCGCGCCGTATCTTGAAGATGCGGAGATTGATTTCGTCACTGACCAGCTGGGTTCTCAGCTGACGCTGAAGGCGCCAAACGCGAAGATGCGTAAAGTTTCTGACGATGCCCCGCTGATGGAGCGTGTGGAATATCTGCTGCAATCGCAGATCAACCCGCAGCTGGCCGGCCACGGGGGACGTGTTTCCCTGATGGAAATCACCGAAGATGGTCTGGCGATCCTGCAATTCGGCGGCGGCTGTAACGGCTGCTCCATGGTTGATGTAACCCTGAAAGAAGGGATCGAGAAGCAGCTGCTGAACGAATTTCCGGAACTGAAAGGCGTGCGCGATCTGACCGAGCACCAGCGCGGCGAGCACTCTTACTACTGATTCAGTCCCCGTCTGTATTGCCCGGTGGCGCTGCGCTTACCGGGCCTACTTTTTCTTGCCTCCCCCTCTGTATGTTGACCTGCGTCTCATAATTCAAATTTTGCCTCCCTGGGTGATTCTCAATCACCGCATGTTACCCGTATCATTCTCGTGGGCAC
The DNA here is from genome assembly GCF_049238215.1 of Enterobacter cloacae complex sp. IR5441. Lineage (NCBI taxonomy): Bacteria > Pseudomonadati > Pseudomonadota > Gammaproteobacteria > Enterobacterales > Enterobacteriaceae > Enterobacter > Enterobacter cloacae complex sp. IR5441. Next base: position 95,966 of record NZ_JBMKIA010000011.1, on the reverse strand, counting down.
TCAACACCCTTATAACAGCCGACTAAACTTAACGTTTTCGCAGGCATCAGTATGAGTGCCGTTAACACTCTGTTCCCAGTTGGGACAACCGGAATTTGTCGTTGAAACAATGACGTTACCCATAACAATTCAAAGGCCAGGTCAATCATGCCATTAGTCATCGTCGCTATCGGTGTTGTGTTATTACTGCTCTTGATGATCCGCTTCAAAATGAACGGATTTATCGCTCTGGTTCTGGTGGCACTTGCAGTCGGTCTGATGCAGGGAATGCCGCTGGTTAAAGTTATCAGCTCCATTAAAGCCGGTGTCGGCGGTACGCTCGGCAGCCTGGCGCTGATCATGGGCTTCGGCGCCATGCTCGGTAAAATGCTCGCGGACTGCGGTGGCGCACAGCGTATTGCCACCACGCTGATCGACAAATTTGGTAAGAAGAACATTCAATGGGCGGTGGTGTTAACCGGTTTTACCGTCGGTTTCGCGCTGTTCTATGAAGTGGGCTTCGTGCTGATGCTGCCGCTGGTGTTCACCATCGCCGCTGCCGCCAACATCCCGCTGCTGTTCGTGGGTGTGCCGATGGCTGCGGCGCTGTCCGTCACCCACGGTTTCCTGCCGCCGCACCCGGGCCCAACGGCTATCGCCACCATCTTCCATGCCGATATGGGTAAAACCCTGCTGTTTGGTACGATTCTGGCGATCCCGACGGTGATTCTGGCAGGCCCGGTGTATGCGCGCTTCCTGAAAGGCATTGATAAGCCTATCCCGGAAGGGCTGTATAGCGCCAAAACCTTTACTGAAGAAGAGATGCCAGGCTTTGGCGTCAGCGTCTGGACCTCACTGGTACCGGTGATCCTGATGGCGATGCGTGCCATAGCAGAGATGGTTCTGCCGAAAGGTCACGCGTTCCTGTCCGTTGCGGAGTTCCTGGGCGACCCGGTGATGGCGACGCTGATTGCGGTCCTGATCGCCATGTTCACCTTCGGTCTTAACCGTGGCCGTTCCATGGATCAGATCAACGACACGCTGACCTCTTCCATCAAAATCATTGCCATGATGCTGCTGATCATCGGCGGTGGCGGCGCGTTCAAGCAGGTGCTGGTCGACAGCGGCGTGGATAAATACATCGCGGCCATGATGCATGAAACCAACGTCTCCCCGCTGCTGATGGCATGGTCTATTGCCGCGGTGTTGCGTATCGCGCTGGGCTCTGCGACCGTTGCGGCGATTACCGCGGGCGGTATCGTTGCGCCGCTGATTGCGACCACGGGCGTCAGCCCTGAGCTGATGGTTATCGCGGTTGGTTCCGGTAGCGTGATTTTCTCCCACGTGAACGATCCGGGCTTCTGGCTGTTCAAGGAGTACTTCAACCTGACCATCGGTGAAACCATCAAGTCCTGGTCCGCGCTGGAAACCATTATTTCGGTGTGCGGTCTGGTCGGGGTGCTGCTGTTGAATATGGTGGTTTGATGTATTAAGTCGGGTGGCGGCTATGCCTTACCCGACCTACTTAATGCACGTAGGCCCGGTAAGCGTTAGCGCCACCGGGCAATAAAAAACCCGCCACTGGCGGGTTTTTTATCACTTCTTCGCGGCTGCTTTTCGCCGTTTATCCAAATCCTTAATCAACCTGTTCACCCCGTCATCGGCAAACATCGCTTCAAGCGTTGTGGACAGCTTGCGACGCCAGTTTTTGTACTGATAGCTGGTGCCGGGGATGTTTACCGGCTCCGCCATATCAATCCAGTCTTCCGGTTGCAGACCGAGCAACGCGCTGTTGCTGTCGGCAATATAGCGCTGTAAGCCACGGTTAAGCGTTGGCGTCATCGACATCAGCGACGCCTTATGCCCGGCGCGCTTCGGCAGACAGCCATGCTTATGCAGCGCATCCAGCAACCCCTGCTTCGCCAGCTCGCGATCCTGATACAGCCCACGCAGAACCTCTTCATCCGGGTAGAGACCCAGCGTTTTGCCGAGCGTCAGGTCGCCGCTTTCCCAGTAGCCTCTGAGCGTAGGAAGATCATGCGTCGTCGCGACTGCCATTGACTGTTCAGGGTACGCTTTCGGCGCGCGGAAGGTTTTCTCATGGTCGTTTTCAAAATAGAGCACTTTGTAGGAGTAAACCCCGCTGTCGCGGAGCTTGCTGACAATTTCCACCGGCACGGTACCGAGATCTTCGCCAATCACCATGCACTGATGACGTTTACTCTCCAGCGCGAGGATTGAGAGCAGGTCGTCCACCGGATACTGCACGTACGCCCCGTGGTCAGCCGTTTCACCGTACGGGATCCACCACAGGCGCAGCACGGACATCACGTGGTCGATACGCAACGCGCCGCAGTTCTGCATGTTAGCGCGCAGCAGGTCGATAAACGGCTCGTAGGCACGCGCCGCCATCACGTGCGGATCCATCGGCGGTAAGCCCCAGTTCTGACCAAGCGGGCCCAGAATATCCGGCGGCGCCCCCACAGAAGCTTTCAGGCAGTAAAGTTCACGGTCACACCAGGTTTCCGCCCCGCCTTCCGCCACGCCGACGGCCAGATCGCGATACAACCCGATCGGCATGTTATAGCCCTGGCTCACCTGCCAGCAGGCGGCAAACTGGCTGTACGCCAGCCACTGCAACCAGAGATAGAAATCCACTTCGTCGGCATGCGTCTCACAGAATGCCTTCACTTCCGGGGTATCAACGGACTGATAGGCTTCCGGCCACACCGGCCAGCCCCAGCGCATCTCGTCCTCCTGAACCTGATACGCATGCAGCGCATCAAACGCTGCCTGCCAGTAAAGGCTCTCGCCTTCCTGCATCACAAACTGGCGGAAGGCTGCCATCTGCTCGTCGTCACGCTTCGCAAAGCCCTTCCAGGCCAGACGCAGAGCCGCCATTTTCAGCGCGGTAACGGAGGCGTAATCAACCCAGTCCGCATCGCGGGCCTGTTTCAGCAGCTGTTGCGTGGTCTCAAGCTTCCACCACGCCTGCGCCTCTTTGCTGTTTTTGAAATCGTCTAACGCGTTAACGTCGATGTAAATCACGTTCAGCCAGCGACGGGAAGACGGGCTGTACGGGCTGGCGCTTTCCGGATTCGCCGGATAGAGGGCGTGGATCGGGTTGAGGCCGATGAACGCGCCGCCGCGCTCACCAACAGATGCCAGCATCTTTTTCAGATCGCCGAAATCGCCGATTCCCCAGTTGCTGTCCGAACGCAGGGTATAGAGCTGCACGCAGGCGCCCCACAGCTTTTTGCCTTCACGCAGCGCCTGCGGCTCATAGCAGCGCTTTGGCGCCACAATCACCCGACAGTGAAAACGCTGGTCGTCCCGGGTCAGCGTAAGCGTGTGGTAGCCCTCCGGCAGCTTCGCCGGAAGGTTGAGGGTTTTGCCGCCGGTGGCATGGCCTTTGTGCTGATGCCCCTCTTCGGTGGTGAGCAGCCAACTGAACTCGCCGCGCCCTTCCACCGCCAGCGGCATCTTTTTGCCTGCGGTAAAGACCTTGACGTTCGGCACCGGCGCACCCGACGCTTTCGCGTCGGTTTTGTGCATGGCATCCAGCAAACGTCTTTTGGTGTCCGCACCAATAGACTGCGGTTTGCCGTGCGCATTGATGTAACTGAGGCTAATTCCCGCCGCCTGCGCGGCACTGTCCAGACGTTTACTCTCCATCGCGCTTCCTTAGCGTTTTGCCTGCCAGATACGAGCCTGATAATCACGGATTGAGCGGTCAGAGCTGAACATACCGCAGCGCGCGGTGTTCAGGATACACGCGCGGGTCCAGGCATCCTGGTCGCGATACAGCACGTCGACCTGCTTCTGCGCTTCAACGTAAGCCGAGAAGTCAGCCATCACCAGGTACGGGTCGCCGCCCTGTTTGTCCATGCTGTGCAGCATCTGGTCAAACGCGTGCTTGTCGCCGTCGCTGTACTTCCCGCTTTCCAGCTCTTTGAGCACCGCATCCAGCACTTTATCTTTTTTACGCCATTTCACCGGGTCGTACCCTTTGGCTTTGATGGCTTTCACTTCTTCAACAGTATGGCCGAAGATAAAGATGTTCTCTTCGCCGACCTTCTCGGCAATTTCGACGTTCGCACCGTCCAGCGTGCCGACGGTCAGCGCGCCGTTCAGGGCCAGCTTCATGTTGCCGGTACCGGACGCTTCTTTACCGGCGGTAGAGATCTGCTCGGAAATATCCGCCGCCGGGATCAGCATTTCAGCCGCAGAAACGCAGTAGTCCGGCAGGAACACCACCTTCAGCTTGTCGCCCACTTTCGGATCGCTATTGATCGCCGCCGCCACTTTATTAATGGCAAGGATAATGTTTTTCGCCAGGTAGTAGCCCGGCGCCGCTTTCGCACCGAACAGGAACACGCGCGGGACGCGGTCGGCCTGCGGGTTCTCGCGGATCTCTTTGTACAGCGCCAGAATGTGCAGCAGGTTCAGGTGCTGACGTTTGTACTCGTGCAGTCGTTTGATCTGGATATCGAAAATCGCATTCGGGTTGATCTCAATTCCGGTGCGCATTTTCACAAACTCGGCCAGACGAACCTTGTTCTCCAGCTTAATGGCGCGGTACTGCTCGCGGAACTTTGCGTTGTCGGCCTGTTTTTCCAGGTTGATGAGCTGGTCCAGGTCGTTGGCCCACTCTTTCTTCAGGGTCTTGTCCAGCAGGCCGGCCAGCAGCGGGTTGCACTGCTTGATCCAGCGGCGCGGCGTGATGCCGTTGGTCACGTTATGGAACTTAGTCGGCCACAGCTGGTGGTATTCCGGGAAGAGATCTTTCACCACCAGATCCGAGTGCAGCGCGGCCACGCCGTTCACCGCAAAGCCGCTGACCACGCACATGTTCGCCATGCGCACCTGCTTGTCGTGCACCACGGCCAGCTTCGCCCAGACGGCCTTATCGCCCGGCCAGGTTTTCTCCACCAGCGTTTTGAACTGGTCGTTAATCTTATTGATGATCTGCATATGGCGCGGCAGCAGCGTTTTCACCAGCTTCTCATCCCAGCACTCGAGCGCTTCCGGCATCAGGGTGTGGTTGGTGTAGGCGAAGGTGCGGCTGGTGATGGCCCAGGCATCGTCCCAGTTCAGCTGATGCTCGTCGATCAGCACGCGCAGCAGTTCCGGGATGGCAATGGTCGGATGCGTGTCGTTAAGCTGAATAACTTCGAAGTCCGGCAGCTGAGCCAGCTTGCGGCCCGCCAGGTGGTGGCGACGCAGAATGTCCGCCACGGAGCAGGCGCACTGGAAGTACTGCTGCATCAGGCGCAGCTTTTTACCCGCCAGGTGGTTGTCGTTCGGGTAGAGCACTTTGGTCAGTTTCTCGGCGTCGATCCCCTGCTGCTCGGCGCGCAGGAAATCGCCGTCGTTGAATTTGGTCAGGTTAAACGGATGCGCATGCTTCGCCTGCCACAGGCGCAGCGGCTGCGCCACGCCGTTACGGTAGCCGAGTACCGGCAGGTCCCAGGCTTCACCGGTAATGGTGAACGCCGGTTCCCAGAGCCCCTGCTTTGTGACTTTCCCGCCAATCCCGACCTGCACATCCAGCTGCGCGTTGTGGCGGAACCACGGATAGGTATTGCGGTGCCAGTCATCCGGCGCTTCCATCTGATGGCCGTCGGCAATCGACTGACGGAACAGGCCGTACTGATAGTTCAGGCCATAGCCAATCGCCGACTGACCCACGGTTGCCATGGAATCCAGGAAGCAGGCTGCCAGACGTCCCAGACCGCCGTTACCCAGCGCCGGATCAATCTCTTCTTCCAGCAGATCGGTCAGGTTGATGTCGTGTTCTTTCAGCACGTCACCGACCTCCTGATACCAGCCAAGGTTCAGCAGATTGTTACCCGTCAGACGGCCAATCAGGAACTCCATTGAAATGTAGTTGACGTGACGCTGGCCTTTCACGGGCTTCGTCACAGGCTGAGCGTCCAGCTGCTCTGCGAGCGCCCCGCTCACCGCCTGCCACCACTGGTGAGGCGTCATTTCGTTTGCAGCATGAAGGCCAAAACGCTGCCACTGACGTGTCAGGGCAGCCTGAAATTGAGCTTTGTTGAAAGTAGGCTGTGACATAGGGAATCGGCATCCTGTAGAGAGTAAAAACATTTAACGCTAGTGTGCCTGGCTCATTGTGCCTCTTCCTCCTCCTGTCGGGGATTAGACAGGGAGGAGTAGCGGGGATGAGCATAAAAGTGTGATCGAGGCCACTGTGTGAGTGTGCGCTTCGCGGAAAAAGCGATCCCGGAAGAGCGTCAAAGAAATGAAATGCAGTTTCGGAGGAAATTAATCATCGCTGAAATGATTACTTACGTAGAATAATATTTCCGCGCGTCGGGATTATTCAGCACCCCTATTAAGCCAATGCAACTTTCCCGAAGTTAATTAACTTCAGCGTCATTATCTCTTTCTGAAACCAGTTTCAGCGCAACCGCGACTTGTGCAGACAAGCCAGAAGCAGCGCGGCATCCAGCCATTTACGGAAAGTTCCATCAGTGATGAGAATGTTTTGTGACAGAGTGCAAATTCAGAGCCTCCAAACCCAGACATAACTTGCAATAGTTCCTCTATTGGCCGAACTTATAGATATTAATTACGAAGCGCAAAAAAAATAAATTCTCTCGTTCCCCACAGTGAAGTGAAAACTATGTTGATTCCGTCCAAATTAAGTCGCCCGGTTCGTCTTGACCATACTGTGGTCCGCGAGCGCCTGCTGGCTAAACTTTCCGGTGCGCATAATTTCCGACTGGCGCTGGTTACGAGTCCTGCGGGTTATGGAAAAACAACGCTCATTTCGCAATGGGCGGCAGGTAAAAGCGATCTTGGCTGGTACTCCCTGGATGAAGGGGATAACCAGCAGGAGCGTTTTGCCAGCTATTTAATTGCCGCGATTCAGCAGGCAACCAACGGACACTGCGTCACCAGCGAGGTGATGGTGCAAAAGCGCCAGTACGCCAGCCTGTCCTCTCTTTTCTCCCAGCTGTTTATCGAGCTGGCCGAATGGCATCGCCCGCTGTATGTGGTGATTGATGATTATCATCTGATCACCAACCCGGTTATTCACGAGTCCATGCGTTTCTTCCTGCGCCATCAGCCGGAAAACCTGACGCTGGTTGTCCTGTCGCGTAACCTTCCGCAGTTGGGCATTGCCAACCTGCGCGTGCGCGATCAGCTGCTGGAAATCGGCAGTCAGCAGCTGGCCTTTACCCATCAGGAAGCGAAGCAGTTCTTTGACTGCCGCCTGACGTCTCCGATTGAGGCGTCGGAAAGCAGCCGCCTGTGCGATGACGTTGCCGGCTGGGCCACGGCGCTTCAGCTGATTGCCCTCTCCGCGCGGCAAAACAACAGCCCGACGCATCAGTCCGCACGCCGCCTGGCGGGCATCAACGCCAGCCACCTGTCGGATTATCTGGTGGATGAGGTACTCGACAGCGTTGACCTCTCCACCCGCCATTTCCTGCTGAAAAGCTCCCTGCTGCGTTCCATGAACGATGCGCTGATTGTACGCGTCACCGGCATTGAAAACGGGCAGCTTCAGCTCGAAGAGATTGAACGTCAGGGTCTGTTCCTGACGCGCATGGACGATCCCGGCGAATGGTTTAGCTACCATCCGCTGTTTGGCAGCTTCCTGCGCCAGCGTTGCCAGTGGGAACTGGCCGCAGAGCTGCCTGACATTCACCGCGCCGCCGCCGAAAGCTGGATGGCGCAAGGTTTCCCGAGCGAGGCTATCCACCATGCGCTGGCCGCCGGGGATGCCGGTATGCTGCGCGATATTCTGCTCAACCACGCGTGGGGACTGTTCAACCACAGTGAACTGACGCTGCTGGAAGAGTCGTTAAAAGCGCTGCCGTGGGAAAGCCTGCTGGAGAATCCGCGTCTGGTGCTGCTCCAGGCCTGGCTGATGCAGAGCCAGCATCGCTACAGCGAAGTGAACACCCTGCTGGCGCGCGCCGAGCAGGAGATGGAAAGCGAGATGGATACCACCCTGCATGGCGAATTTAACGCCCTGCGTGCGCAGGTGGCGATTAACGACGGTGACCCTGAGGAAGCCGAACGGCTGGCGATGGTCGCGCTGGATGAGCTGCCGCTGGCGAATTTTTACAGCCGTATTGTGGCCACCTCGGTACACGGCGAAGTGCTGCACTGTAAGGGCGATCTCACGCGTTCGCTTTCACTCATGCAGCAAACCGAACAGATGGCGCGCCGCCACGATGTCTGGCATTACGCCCTGTGGAGCCTGATCCAGCAAAGCGAGATTTTATTTGCTCAGGGATTCCTGCAAGCCGCCTGGGAAAACCAGGAGAAAGCGTTCCAGCTGATCCGTGAACAGCATCTGGAACAGCTGCCGATGCACGAGTTCCTGTTGCGTATTCGCGCTCAGTTGCTGTGGGCATGGTCGCGTCTGGATGAAGCAGAAAGCTGCGCCCGCCAGGGTCTGAATGTCCTTTCGAGCTTCCAGCCGCAGCAGCAGCTCCAGTGTCTGGCTCTGCTGGTGCAGTGCTCGCTGGCGCGCGGCGACCTGGATAATGCCCGCAACCATCTTAACCGCCTGGAAAACCTGCTCGGCAACGGGCAGTACCATAGCGACTGGGTATCCAACGCCGATAAGGTCCGGGTGATTTACTGGCAGATGACCGGCGATAAAAAGTCCGCCGCCAACTGGCTGCGTCATACGCCTAAACCGGAATTTGCCAATAACCACTTCCTGCAAAGCCAGTGGCGCAACATCGCCCGCGTGCAGATCCTGCTGGGTGACTTTGAGCCTGCCGAGATCGTGCTGGAAGAGTTAAACGAAAACGCCCGCAGTCTGCGCCTGATGAGCGATTTAAACCGCAACCTGCTGCTGTTAAACCAGCTTTACTGGCAGGCGGGACGTAAAAACGATGCCCAGCGCGTACTGCTGGAAGCGTTACAGCTGGCGAACCGCACCGGGTTTATCAGCCACTTTGTGATTGAGGGTGAAGTGATGGCCCAGCAGCTGCGCCAGCTGATTCAGCTCAACACGCTGCCGGAACTCGATCAGCATCGCGCCCAGCGCATTCTGCGCGAGATCAACCAGCACCACCGCCACAAGTTTGCACACTTTGATGAGAACTTTGTTGAACGTCTGCTGAACCACCCGGAAGTACCGGAACTTATCCGCACCAGCCCGCTCACCCAGCGTGAATGGCAGGTGCTGGGGCTGATCTACTCAGGCTACAGCAACGAGCAGATTGCCGGTGAGCTGGCGGTGGCGGCGACCACCATCAAAACGCACATTCGCAATCTGTATCAGAAGCTGGGCGTGGCGCACCGTCAGGACGCGGTGCAGCATGCGCAGCAGCTGTTGAAGATGATGGGATACGGGGTTTAGTTTTGTGCGGCCTGATGCCCTCACCCCGGCCCTCTCCCACAGGGAGAGGGAGAACGGCTTTTCAACACAACTCTAACTGCACATTATTATCTTTAATCACCTGCATGACGCCCGCCGGCGGCATCACGTCGGTGTAGACCGCATTCACCATGCTGATGCTGCCCATGTTCACCATTGCGTTACGGCCAAACTTGGAGTGATCCACCACCAGCATTACATGGCGTGAGTTCTCAATGATCGCGCGCTTGGTGCGCACTTCGTGGTAATCAAACTCCAGCAGCGAGCCGTCGGTGTCGATACCGCTGATCCCCAGAATGCCGAAGTCGAGGCGGAACTGAGAGATAAAATCGAGCGTCGCTTCGCCGATAATGCCCCCGTCGCGGCTGCGCAGTTCGCCGCCCGCGAGGATGATGCGGAAATCGTCTTTCTGCATCAACGTGTTGGCCACGTTCAGGTTGTTGGTCACCACGCGCAGGTTCTCGTGGTTCAGCAGCGCATGGGCGACCGCTTCCGGCGTGGTGCCGATATCAATAAACAGCGTCGCGCCGTTCGGGATCTGGCTCGCCACTTTACGGGCGATACGCTCTTTCTCTGCCGTTTGCGTCGCCTTACGGTCATGCCATGAGGTGTTCACCGAGCTGGACGGCAGTGCGGCGCCGCCGTGGTGACGCAGAATACGGTTCTGATCGGCCAGGTCGTTGAGGTCACGACGGATGGTTTGCGGGCTGACGGCAAACTGCTCCACCAGCTCTTCAGTACTGACGTATCCCTGTTTTTTTACCAGTTCGATAATGGCGTCATGACGTTGTGTTTGTTTCATGAAATATCCCTGGGAATTATGTTCGTTTTCGCGCATGGAGCGTATCGGCCAGCGCCATCGCCAGCCCAACCGCCAGGCCGGTAACGTGCGCACCATTGGCGATAGACATACCAAACAGATCAAACCATCCGGCAATAAGCCATATTAACGCAAAGGTTATTAATCCACGTTGTAAATAGATGCCACTATCCGGGTCGCGCTCGCCTCTGAGCCAGGCGTAACCCATCAGGGCGTACACCACGCCGGATAACCCGCCAAACCATGGACCGCTGAATTTGTGCTGCACGTAGCCGCTTAACAGGGCGCTGATAAGGGTGATCACAATCAGCTTGCCGCTGCCGAGCCGCTTCTCCACCGCCCCGCCGAGATACCACCACCACAGCAGGTTAAAGAGGATATGCATCACCGAGAAGTGCATCAGCGCATGCGTGAAGTAGCGCCAGACGTCAAATTGCAGGGAGGGATCGTACGGCCATGCGAGGGCAATCATCACGCTCTGGTCGCCCACCACGCTCATAATAATGAAGGCGATGATGCAGGCTGCCATCAAAAGCAGCGTAAACGGTCCTGCGCGCTCGCGCAGGGTGGCGAGAAACGGAAAACGTTGATAGTGCAGGCCACTGCCGGTCTGGCCGGATTGCCAGCTTGCCGCCAGATAACGCGGGTCGCCCGGGTTTTCCAGAAAACGCGCAAGCTCGTCGTTCACGCGGCCGGCCTGGCTTTCGTCTGCCAGCCAGACATCCGTCTGTGTATGCTGCTGAATAGTCAGGATAATGCCCTGCGTCGCCATATAGTCGACAAACGCCTGGGCGACGCGCGGGTTGCTAAAAGAGGTGATCATCAACATGGGCAGCGGTCGCTTATTTCCACACAAAAGGGGACAGTATAGCGGGATCAGCGCTCAAACGCGTATTCAACTTCTGCCGGGAAATGACGATGCCAGGCATCGAAGCCGCCATCGACGCTGTACACCGCGTCGTAACCCTGCTGGAGCAGATACTGCGCCGCGCCTTTACTGCTGTTGCCGTGATAGCACATCACCATCACCGGGGTATCGAAGTCGTTATCGCGCATAAACGCGCCCAGCGTGTCGTTGGTGAGATGGAACGCGCCCGGCGTGTGGCCCATCGCAAAGCTCTGCGGATCGCGGATATCCACCAGCACCGCTTGTCCCTGGTGCATCTTCTGATGGGCTTCTTCTACGTTAATACATTCAAACTGATCCATGGTGTTCTCATCTTATATTCAGGTGTGGTGCGGTTTTCCCCTCACCCTACCCTCTCCCGGAGGGAGAGGGTAACGGATCACCCTCTCCCCGTGGGAGAGGGCTGGGGTGAGGGCATCAGACCGCACTATTTTACCCCGTAGTGTACGTCCTGGCGGCGGGTAAACGCCATTATGTTATCCATATCACTCTAAATTGTTTTTTTGATGTTACCAAAAGCGCGTTCCTTTGCTATTATGAGCGATATCGAACATTTTTGAGCTTTAACGAAAGTGCATGAGGGTGTTATGGAAACCAAAGATCTGATTGTGATAGGCGGTGGCATCAACGGTGCCGGTATTGCGGTTGATGCCGCAGGACGCGGTTTATCCGTGCTGATGCTGGAAGCTAACGATCTCGCCTGCGCGACGTCGTCCGCCAGCTCCAAGCTGATCCACGGTGGCCTGCGCTACCTGGAACACTACGAATTTCGCCTGGTCAGCGAAGCGCTGGCTGAACGCGAAGTACTGCTGAAAATGGCTCCGCATCTGGCGATCCCGATGCGTTTCCGTCTGCCTCATCGCCCGCATCTGCGTCCGGCGTGGATGATCCGCATTGGTCTGTTTATGTACGATCATCTGGGTAAACGCACCAGCCTGCCGGGTTCGACAGGTTTGCGTTTTGGCTCAGAGTCGGTTCTTAAACCTGAAATCGTGCGCGGTTTCGAATATTCCGACTGCTGGGTGGACGATGCGCGTCTGGTGCTGGCTAACGCGCAGATGGTCGAGAAGAAAGGCGGCGAGGTGAAAACCCGTACCCGCGCGACCGCCGCACGCCGCGAAAACGGCCTGTGGATTGTGGAAGCGGAAGACGTGGATACCGGTGAGAAGTTTAGCTGGAAAGCGCGCGGCCTGGTGAATGCCACCGGCCCGTGGGTAAAACAGTTCTTCGATGACGGTATGCACCTGCCTTCTCCGTACGGCATCCGCCTGATCAAGGGCAGCCACATTGTGGTGCCGCGCGTGCATACCCAGAAACAGGCTTATATCCTGCAAAATGAAGACAAGCGCATTGTGTTTGTGATCCCGTGGATGGACGAGTTCTCCATCATCGGCACCACCGACGTGGAGTACAAGGGCGATCCGAAAAACGTTGAAATCGACGAGAGTGAAGTCAGCTACCTGTTGAAAGTGTACAACGCGCACTTTAAGAAACAGCTGGCGCGCGATGACGTGGTCTGGACCTACTCCGGCGTGCGTCCGCTGTGTGATGACGAGTCTGACTCACCGCAGGCCATCACCCGTGACTATACGCTTGATATTCATGACGTGGACGGTCAGGCGCCCCTGCTGTCGGTATTTGGCGGTAAGCTCACCACCTACCGTAAACTGGCGGAGCACGCGCTGGAGAAACTGGCGCCGTATTACAAAGGCATCGGCCCGGCGTGGACGAAAGGCGCCGTGCTGCCTGGCGGCGATATCGGCGATAACCGCGACGATTACGCCGCGAAGCTGCGTCGCCGCTTCCCGTTCATTACCGAAGGAATGGCGCGCCACTATGCCCGTACCTACGGCAGCAACACCGAACTGTTCCTCGGCGAGGCGAAAGAGATTGCCGATCTGGGCGAGCATTTTGGCCATGAGCTGTACGAAGCGGAACTGCGCTACCTGGTGGAACACGAGTGGGTGCGCCGTCTGGACGATGCTATCTGGCGTCGTACTAAAGAAGGGATGTGGCTGAATGCCGAGCAGCAGTCTCGCGTGGCGCAATGGTTGCAACAACATGCGGGAAAGCGTGAATTGTCGTTGGCGTCGTAATTGAAAAAAAGCCGGGTGGCGGCTCCGCCTTACCCGGCCTACTCGATCCCGTAGGCCCGGTAAGCGCAGCGCCACCGGGCTTTGTTTTTACAACCGCACCGGATCAATATGCCAGATATTCTCGGCATACTCTTTGATAGTCCTGTCCGACGAGAAGTATCCCATGTTGGCGATGTTATGCATCGCGGCGCTGGTCCACTTCTCCTGCTGACGGTACAGTTCGTCCACCTTATCCTGACAATCCACGTAGCTGCGGTAATCCGCCAGCACCTGATAGTGATCGCCAAAGTTAATCAGCGAGTCCACCAGATCGCGATAGCGTCCGGGCTCCTCAGGGTTAAACACGCCGGTGGCGATTTGCGTCAGCACCTGGCGTAACTCTTCATCCTCTTCATAATACTCACGCGGCGAGTAGCCCTGCTTGCGCAGCGCCTCCACCTCTTCCGCCGTATTCCCGAAAATAAAGATATTCTCCGCGCCCACATGCTCCAGCATTTCGACATTTGCGCCGTCCAGCGTGCCGATAGTCAGCGCGCCGTTCAGGGCAAACTTCATGTTACTGGTGCCGGATGCTTCCGTCCCCGCCGTGGAAATCTGCTCAGAGAGATCCGCCGCCGGAATAATCAGCTGCGCCAGGCTTACGCTGTAGTTCGGGATAAACACGACCTTCAGCTTATCGCCAATGTCCGGATCGTGATTCACCACCTTCGCCACATCGTTGATGAGATGAATGATGTGCTTCGCCATGTAGTACGCGGACGCCGCCTTACCGGCAAAGATTTTCACGCGCGGCACCCACTCCGCCGTCGGGTCAGCCTTAATGCGGTTGTAGTGGGTAATAACGTGCAGGACATTCATCAGCTGACGCTTGTACTCGTGGATACGTTTGATTTGCACGTCGAACAGCGCTTTCGGGTTCGCCACCACGTTCAGATGCATCGCCAGCCAGACCGCCAGACGCTTCTTGTTCAGCAGCTTGGCTTCCCGTACCGCTTTATTCACCGTCGGGAAATCAATGTGCTGCTCCAGCTCGCTCAGCTGGCTCAAATCGGTGCGCCAGGTGCGGCCAATGTTCTCATCCAGAACGTCGGAGAGCGGCTGGTTCGCCAGCGCCAGCCAGCGGCGCGGGGTGACGCCGTTGGTCACGTTGCAGAAACGCGTCGGGAAGATCTTCGCGAAGTCCGCAAACAGCGACTGCACCATCAGGTTCGAGTGCAGCTCTGACACGCCGTTCACCTTGTGGCTGATCACCACCGCCAGCCAGGCCATCCGTACGCGACGCCCGTTGGATTCATCAATGATCGAGGCGCGGCTCAGCAGACCGGTATCGTTCGGGTACTGCTCCTGCAAGGTCTTGAGGAAGTAGTCGTTGATCTCGAAGATGATTTGCAGATGGCGCGGCAGAATTTTGCCGAGCATATCCACCGGCCACGTCTCCAGCGCTTCACTCATCAGCGTATGGTTGGTGTACGAGAACACCTGGCAGGTTACTTCAAACGCGTCATCCCAGCTGAACTTATGCTCGTCAATCAGCAGGCGCATCAGCTCAGGGATCGACAGCACCGGATGGGTATCGTTGAGGTGAATGGCGGTTTTTTCCGCCAGATTCGCATAGGTTTTGTGCAGCTGATAGTGACGGCTAAGGATATCCTGAATCGTTGCCGAGACGAGGAAATACTCCTGACGCAGGCGCAGCTCGCGGCCTGAGTAGGTCGAGTCATCCGGATACAGGACGCGTGACACATTCTCGGAGTGGTTTTTATCTTCCACCGCCGCGAAGTAGTCACCCTGGTTGAATTTACCCAGGTTGATCTCGCTACTGGCCTGCGCGTTCCACAGGCGCAGCGTATTGGTCGCATCGGTGTCGTAGCCGGGGATGATCTGGTCATAGGCCACGGCGAGGATCTCCTCGGTTTCCACCCAGCGGGATTTTTTCCCTTCCTGCTGAATGCGCCCGCCAAAACGCACCTTGTAGCGCGTGTTGTGGCGCTTGAACTCCCACGGGTTACCGTACTCCAGCCAGTAGTCTGGAGACTCTTTCTGACGACCATCCACGATGTTCTGCTTGAACATACCGTAGTCGTAGCGAATACCGTAGCCGCGCCCCGGCAGCGCCAGCGTCGCCAGTGAATCGAGGAAACAGGCGGCAAGACGCCCGAGACCACCGTTACCCAGCCCCGGGTCGTTCTCTTCGTCAATCAGCTCTTCTAAATCCAGCCCCATCTCTTCCAGTGCGTTTTTGACGTCGTCATAAATCCCGAGCGATAACAGCGCATTGGAGAGGGTGCGACCAATCAGAAACTCCATCGACAGGTAATACACCTGTCGCGTCTCCTGCGAAAGCTGGGCGCGGTTGGAGCGCAGCCAGCGTTCGACCATACGGTCACGCACCGCAAACAGCGTGGCGTTCAGCCACTCATGTTTGTTGGCAATAACGGGATCTTTCCCAATGGTAAACATCAGCTTATAGGCGATGGAGTGTTTCAACGCCTCAACGCTGAGCGTGGGGGAAGAGTAGCTAAATGGAGCATTCATATCAGTAACTTCGCCTCGTTACATCAAGCGTTGATAAAGGTCGCGGTAGGACTGCGCCGCAACGTGCCAGCCAAAGTCCATGGACATCGCCTGACGTTGTACGTAACGCCACAGGGATGGACGGGACCACAAGACGAAAGCACGCCGGATCGCCCGAAGCAGCGACCAGGCATTACTGTCCTCGAAAACAAACCCGCTGGCGATACCGTCCGCCAGGTTTTCCAGGGAGCTGTCAGACACCGTATCCGCCAGCCCGCCCGTGCGGCGTACCAGCGGCAACGTGCCGTATTTCAGACCATAGAGCTGCGTCAGGCCGCAGGGCTCGAAGCGGCTCGGCACCAGAATAACGTCCGCGCCGCCCATGATGCGGTGCGAGAACGCTTCGTGATAGCCAATCTGCACGCCCACCTGCCCCGGATGTTCCGCCGCGGCCGCGAGGAAACCTTCCTGCAATACCGGGTCGCCCGCGCCGAGCAGCGCCAGCTGGCCGCCCTGCTCCAGTAATCCCGGCAGCGCTTCCAGCACCAGATCCAGCCCTTTCTGGCTGGTCAGGCGGCTGACCACCGCAAACAGCGGCACCTTGTCGTTGACCTTCAGCCCCATCGCAATCTGTAGCTGGCGCTTGTTCTCCGCTTTGTCCTCCACGGAGTCGCGACCATAGCGCGCCGCCAGCAGGAGGTCCGTTTCCGGATTCCAGATCTGTTCATCCACGCCGTTCAGAATGCCCGACAGGCGACCTTCACGGTGGCGCTGTTGCAGCAGCCCTTCCATACCGTAACCGAACTCCGGCTGGGTAATTTCCCGCGCGTAGGTTGGGCTGACCGCCGTGATGTGGTCGGCGTAGTACAGACCCGCCTTCAGGAACGAAATCTGTCCGTTAAACTCCAGTCCGTGCATGTTAAAGAATGACCATGGCAGATCGATGTCATTCATATGATGCGCGTAATACATGCCCTGATACGCCAGGTTGTGCACCGTAAACACCGATTTGGCCGGGTGCCCCTTCGCCGCCAGATACGCAGGAGCCAGCCCCGCATGCCAGTCGTGCGCGTGCACCACGTTCGGACGCCAGAACGGATCCAGTCCGACGGCCATTTCCGCCCCCACCCAGCCGAGCAGGGCAAAGCGCATCACGTTATCGGTATAGGCGTACAGGTTGGTATCGTGATACGGGCTGCCGGGTCGATCGTATAAATGCGGGGCATCAATCAGGTAAATCCCTACGCCATTGTAATGTCCAAACAGCAGGGTGATACGTCCCGCGAAGGTCTCGCGACGGGTAACAACCTTTGCATCGGGAATACCGCGCCGGATATCCGGAAAAGCGGGCAACAACACGCGGGTATCCACCCCTCCGGCGATTTGCGCCGCTGGTAATGCACCAAGAACATCCGCCAGGCCGCCCGTTTTTAACAACGGGAACATCTCAGAACATACGTGTAAAACCTGCATCATCGCTCCTGTTTGATTTGCAGCTTCCGCAACATTTCCCGTGTTACTAACACGATCCCCTCTTCCGAACGGTAGAAACGACGCGCATCTTCTTCCGCGTTTTCCCCAATCACCATCCCTTCGGGAATGATGCAGGCACGATCGATAACGCAGCGACGCAGACGACATGAGCGTCCTACCCAGACATCCGGCAGCAGAACTGCCGAATCGATATTACAGAATGAGTTTATACGCACGCGCGGGAACAGCACGGACTGCACCACCACCGAACCGGAGATAATGCAACCGCCAGAGACCAGCGAGTTGAGCGTCATGCCGTGGCTGCCGGAGCGATCCTGGACGAACTTCGCCGGCGGCAACGATTCCATATGCGTGCGAATCGGCCAGTTCTGGTCGTACATATCCAGCTCAGGCGTGACGGATGCCAGATCGAGGTTGGCTTTCCAGTACGCTTCCAGCGTTCCCACATCGCGCCAGTAAGGCTCCGCATTCGGATCGGACTGCACGCAGGACAGCGGGAAAGGATGTGCATACGCCATGCCAGCTTTGGTGATTTTCGGGATGATGTCTTTACCGAAGTCGTGGCTGGAGTTTTCGTCTTTGTCGTCCTCTTCCAGCAGTTCATAAAGATAATCGGCATCAAAGACATAGATCCCCATGCTGGCGAGCGATTTGGTGTCGTCGCCCGGCATGGTTGGCGGGTTCGCCGGTTTTTCGACAAAGTCGATAATCTTGTCATCGCCATCTACATGCATCACGCCAAACGCGGTTGCTTCCGCAACAGGCACCGGCAGACACGCCACGGTGCAGCGCGCCCCTTTTTCGACGTGGTCGATCAGCATGTGGGAGTAATCTTGCTTGTAGATGTGGTCCCCGGCGAGGATGACGATGTATTCCGCGCTGTAGCGACGAATGATGTCGAGGTTCTGGGTCACGGCATCCGCCGTGCCGCGGTACCAGTTCTCCCCGTGAACGCGCTGCTGCGCCGGGAGCAGATCGACAAATTCGTTCATCTCTTCGCTGAAGAATGACCAGCCGCGCTGAATGTGCTGCACCAGCGTGTGCGACTGATACTGGGTAATGACGCCAATACGGCGAATGCCTGAGTTCAGGCAGTTGGAAAGTGCAAAATCGATAATACGGAACTTACCACCAAAGTGAACGGCCGGTTTGGCGCGCTTGATGGTCAAATCTTTCAGACGGGTACCACGCCCGCCCGCGAGTATCAGGGCAACTGTTTTTAATGGTAGCTGGCGCGCCAACATTAACGGATCGTTCTTCTCTAATCTAACCATGACTAACTCCTTTTTTATCATCTTTGGAATACGCACACTCCGTGCGCAGGCCCGTGCCAGACAGCCATAACAACCGGATTATCCGCTCCGGCAAAGGGAGGAATGGCTCGCCACTCCCCGTCAGGTAAAACAATCTCTGCGACGTCATCCGTCGCGTTCAGCGTCACCAGCCACGCATCCGAAAGCAGGATTTGCAGACAGGGTATGCCGTGTTGCCACTCTTGCGCGCTTAACGGTTGCGCGTCTTTGTTCAGCCAGCGAACGTTGCCGTCGCCCTCTTCCCACCAGCGGTCAGCGGTGAGCGCGGGGATGCGCTGGCGAAGATGAATCAGCGCCGCGGTGAAATGGGTCAGCCCGCTGTTCGCTTCTCCCCAGTCGAGCCAGGTCAGGGTGTTGTCCTGGCAATAGGCGTTGTTGTTGCCGTGCTGGCTGTGGCCGTGCTCATCGCCCGCCAGCAGCATCGGCGTGCCCTGCGACAACAAAAGCGTCGTCAGCAGCGCATGAACGCTGGCGCGTCGCCGCTCGATCACATCCAGACTTCCGCCTAACCCTTCTATACCATGGTTAAAGCTATGGTTATTGTTAGTCCCATCGCGATTCTCTTCGCCGTTTGCCTCATTGTGTTTCTGATTGAAACAAACGCAGTCGCGCAGCGTAAAACCGTCGTGCGCCGTCACCAGGTTAATGGTGGCCGACGGACGTTTGCCGTCACGCTTGAAGAGATCGCTGGAGCCGGCAAAGCGACCGGCAAACTCCCCCAGCGACAGATCGCGCGTCAGCCAGAAGCGGCGGATGGCATCGCGGAAGTGGTCGTTCCACTCGGCAAACAGCGGCGGGAAATTCCCCACCTGGTAACCGCCCTCGCCGATGTCCCAGGGTTCCGCAATCAGCTTCACCTTTGAGAGCACCGGGCAGTTTTTGATGGCCTCAAACAGCGGCGCCTGCTGGCTGAACGCCGGGGTGCGCCCCATCACCGGCGCCAGGTCGAAGCGAAAACCGTCCACGTGGAACGTCTCAACCCAGTATTTCAGGCACTCGTACGCGTAATGCGTAACGGCCGGATGACTGAGGTTGAGGGTGTTACCGCACCCGGTCCAGTTCTCGTAATCGCCGTCGTCCCTGATCCAATAATAGCTACGGTTATCGATTCCGCGCTGTGAGAGCGTCGGGCCGTCAAGATCGCTTTCCGCACTGTGGTTCAGCACCACGTCCAGAATGACCTCGATACCCGCCGCGTGAAGCGCCTTCACCGCATCGCGAAACTCATCCCGTGCCTTCTCCGGCTGCACTGCGTAGCGCGGGTCGAGGGCGAACATCGCCAGCGGGTTATAGCCCCAGTAGTTGCTTAACCCAAGACGCTGTAGCCGCGGCTCGCTGGCGAAATGCGCCACGGGCAACAGCTCCAGCGCGGTGATGCCTAAATGCTTCAGGTACGCGACCATCGTCGGATGCCCAAGCGCTTTGTAGGTGCCGCGCATCTCTTTGGGAATTGACGGGTGCAGATACGTCAGCCCTTTGACGTGGGCTTCATAAATAACGGTGTTGCCCCACGGCGTGCGCGGCGGGGCATCGTCTTCCCAGTCGTAGAGATCGTGCACCACCACGCTTTTGGGCGCGACGGGCGCGCTGTCGCGGTGGTCAGGTTCGCCGTAGCCAACGTGGAACAGCGGGTCATCTTTAAACTCACCGTCCACGCGGTGCGCGCACGGGTCAATCAGCAGCTTCGCCGGGTTAAACCAGTGCCCCTGAGAGGGCTCCCAGGGGCCGTGTACGCGAAAACCGTAGTGCATCCCTGGCCGTCCTCCGGCCAGGTAGCCATGCCAGGTATCCCCCGTGCGCGCCGGTAAATCGTAACGGTGCTCGTTACCTTCCCCGTCAAAGACACAGAGTTCCACCCGCTCCGCGTGAGCGGAAAAGAGCGTGAAGTTCACCCCCTTTCCGTCAAAGCGCGCCCCGAGCGGTTCGGGTTTACCTGCCGTGAGCTGCGTCATTCTCCCTCCCGCACCAGCCAGATTGTGCTCAGCGGCGGCAGCGTCAGGCTCAGGGAGTTCGGACGGCCGTGGCTTTCAATGGCATCGCTCTGCACCAGCCCGCCGTTACCGGCGTTGCTGCCGTGGTAGTGCATGGAGTCGGTATTGAGAATTTCGCGCCATTTGCCCGGCTGGTTAATGCCGAAGCGGTAGTGTTCGCGCGGCACCGGCGTGAAGTTGCTGGCAACGATGATCTCGTTACCCGCCTTGTCGCGGCGCACAAAGACAAACACCGAGCGCTCGTGGTCGTCCACCACCAGCCACTCAAAGCCGTATGGATCGAAGTCCAGCTCGTGCAGCGCTTTATGGTGGCGATAGGTCAGGTTCAGGTCGCGGACCAGACGCTGTACGCCATGGTGCCAGTTGTCCGCACCTTCCAGCAGATGCCAGTCAAGGCTGGTATCGTGGTTCCATTCGCGCCCCTGGGCAAATTCGTTACCCATAAACAGCAGCTTTTTGCCCGGGAAGGCGAACATCCAGCCGTAGTAGGCGCGCAGGTTGGCAAACTTCTGCCACGCGTCCCCCGGCATGCGGTCGAGAATGGATTTTTTGCCGTGCACCACTTCATCGTGCGACAGCGGCAGCATGAAGTTTTCGGTGTAGTTGTAGAGCAGCCCGAAGGTGAGCTTATCGTGGTGATACTGACGATAGACCGGGTCGAGCTTCATGTAGTCGAGCGTGTCGTGCATCCAGCCAAGGTTCCACTTGAACCAGAAGCCCAGTCCGCCCATTGACGGTGGACGGGAAACGCCCGGGAAGTCGGTGGACTCTTCCGCCATGGTCACGGCGCCTTCCACCTGCTCGCCGATAATGCGGTTGGTGTTGCGCAGAAACTCAATCGCTTCGAGGTTTTCACGGCCACCATACTCGTTCGGGATCCACTCCCCCTCTTTGCGGCTGTAGTCGCGGTAAATCATCGACGCCACCGCATCGACGCGCAGGGCATCAATGCCGAAACGCTCGATCCAGTACAGCGCGTTCCCGACCAGGTAGTTCGACACTTCACGGCGACCGTAGTTGTAGATCAGCGTGTTCCAGTCCTGGTGATAGCCTTCGCGCGGGTCGCTGTGCTCGTACAGCTTTGTGCCGTCGAACTCTGCCAGCGCAAAATCGTCCGACGGGAAGTGGCCCGGCACCCAGTCGAGGATCACGTTCAGCCCGGCGGCGTGCGCGGCATCGATGAAATAGCGGAAGTCATCGCGCGTGCCGAAGCGGCGCGTAGGCGCATACAGCCCGGTTGGCTGATAGCCCCAGCTGCCGTCAAATGGGTGTTCGTTGATCGGCAGCAGCTCCAGATGGGTAAAGCCCATCCATTTGGCGTACGGCACCAGCTGGTCCGCCAGCTCGCGATAGCTCAGCCAGAAGTTGTTATCGGTGTGGCGACGCCACGAGCCGAGATGCACCTCATAGACGGAGATCGGCGCATCAAAGCGGTTGGCCTGCTTGCGTTCTTCCGTCTGGACAACCTTCTCCGGCAGGCCGCAAATCAGCGAGGCGGTATTCGGGCGCAGTTCGGCCTCAAAAGCGTAAGGGTCGGATTTAATGCGCAGCTTGCCGTTGGCATCGATCATCTCGAATTTGTAGAGCTGACCGTTGTGCGCACCGGGGATAAACAGTTCCCAGATGCCGGTTTCCCGGCGCAGGCGCATGGGGTGACGACGACCGTCCCAGTAGTTGAACTGCCCGACGACGGAGACGCGCTGGGCGTTTGGCGCCCATACGGCAAAACGCGTGCCGGTGATACCGTCCATGGTATCCGCATGGGCACCCAGCGTTTCGTAGGGGCGTAAATGGGTCCCTTCGGACAGCAGCCAGGCGTCCATCTCTTTTAAAAGCGGGCCGAAGCTATAGGGATCGTCAATCAGGTTTTGCTGACCGTGCCAGATAACGGCAAGCTGATAACGAAAAGGATTTTTACGGCGGGGCATGACGCCCGAGAAGAAGCCACGCGAGTCGAGGCATTCCAGATTACCCACCTTGCGGCCGGTTTTGGGTTCGATAACCCACACTTCCGTTGCATCCGGTAACAGCGCCCGAACTTCCAGTCCGGCCTCTGTACGGTGCATCCCTAGCACAGAAAAGGGGTCGGCAAAGTGACCCGCAATAAGCGCATTAATCACGTCTCTCGAAATACGATCGGACATGGTATTCATCCTGTTTTTTTATGTCGCCCTTTTTACGCGCTCCGGGACGACTTTTAATGTGACCTAAACGGTGCAGTTAATCCTCTCTGCTCCGCCCTACCCTCAGGTGAGAAATAAATCTTCCTTAAAGCATAGCCAACGTCGTGGGTCCTCCTGATAAAAAATAAGACATCTGCGTTTTACTCCATGTAGTACGCAAAAAAAGGGGGTGACAATCACCCCCCGTGTTTAACAAATTATTACGCCAGCTGGCGCAGCATGCGGCGCAGCGGCTCGGCTGCACCCCACAGCAGCTGGTCGCCAACGGTGAACGCGGAGAGGTACTCCGGCCCCATGTTCAGCTTGCGCAGACGACCAACCGGGGTGGTCAGCGTGCCGGTGACGGCTGCCGGGGTCAGTTCGCGCATGGTGATATCGCGATCGTTTGGCACCACTTTCGCCCACGGGTTGTGCGCGGCCAGCAGCTCTTCCACGGTCGGAATAGACACATCTTTTTTCAGTTTAATGGTGAAGGCCTGGCTGTGGCAGCGCAGCGCGCCGATACGCACGCACAGACCGTCAACCGGAATGGTGTTCGCGGTGCCGAGGATTTTGTTGGTCTCAGCCTGGCCCTTCCACTCTTCGCGGGTCTGGCCGTTATCCAGCTGTTTGTCGATCCACGGGATCAGGCCACCGGCCAGCGGTACGCCAAAGTTATCTACCGGCAGCTCGCCGCTGCGGGTGAGCTGAGTGACTTTACGCTCGATGTCGAGGATGGCGGACGCCGGGTCTGCCAGCTCGGCAGCGACGCTCTGGTGCAGCTGGCCCATCTGGGTCAGCAGCTCGCGCATATGACGCGCGCCGCCGCCGGAGGCCGCCTGGTAGGTCGCCACGGAGACCCACTCCACCAGATCCTGCGCGAACAGGCCGCCGAGGGACATCAGCATCAGGCTGACGGTGCAGTTACCGCCAACAAAGGTTTTCACGCCGTTGTTCAGGCCGTCGGTGATGACGCCCTGGTTAACCGGGTCGAGAATAATGATCGCATCGTCTTTCATGCGAAGCGAAGAGGCCGCGTCAATCCAGTAGCCCTGCCAGCCGCTTTCACGCAGCTTCGGATAGATTTCGTTGGTATAATCGCCGCCCTGGCAGGTCACAATAATGTCGAGTGCCTTCAGCGCTTCCAGATCGTAAGCATCCTGCAACGTGCCTGTGGTACCCCCAAAGGACGGTGCAGCCTGGCCGAGCTGGGAAGTGGAGAAGAAGACCGGGCGGATGGCGTCGAAATCGCGCTCTTCAACCATGCGTTGCATGAGTACAGAGCCGACCATACCGCGCCAGCCGATAAAACCAACGTTTTTCATAGCATTTTTTTCCTGCAAGGGGTGTGTGCTGATTGTGCAAGCCAGTATTGAACTGGGATATGCTTCACATTACAAAATGCTGCCAAAGTCGCAAGCGAAATTAATCGATGATTGCCCGGCAATCAGAAAAAGTGCTAATCATCGCAATGACCACAATAAGTATCAGGGATAATTTAAGATGAGTGAAATCATTTCCGCAGCGGTTTTATTGATCCTGATTATGGATCCGCTCGGTAATCTGCCGATCTTCATGTCGGTGCTGAAGCATACCGAGCCGAAGCGCCGTCGGGCGATCATGATCCGCGAGTTGCTCATCGCCCTGCTGGTGATGTTTATCTTCCTGTTCGCCGGGGAAAAAATCCTCGCTTTCCTGAACTTACGCGCCGAAACGGTCTCCATTTCCGGCGGGATAATTTTGTTCCTGATTGCCATTAAGATGATTTTCCCGAGCGCGGAGGGCAGCAGCAGCGGCCTGCCTGCGGGTGAAGAGCCGTTTATCGTGCCGCTGGCAATTCCGCTGGTCGCCGGGCCAACGATTCTGGCGACGCTGATGCTGCTGTCGCATCAGTATCCGAATCAGATGAGCCATCTGGTGATTGCCCTGCTGATCGCCTGGGGCGGGACGTTTATTATCCTGTTGCAGTCGTCGCTGTTCCTGCGCCTGCTGGGTGAGAAAGGGGTGAACGCGCTGGAGCGCCTGATGGGGCTGATTCTGGTGATGATGGCGACGCAGATGTTCCTGGACGGGATCCGGGCATGGATGAAAGGGTGAAGATGTAAAAAAGCCGGGTGGCGCTTGCGCTTACCCGGCCTACGGGACCTAAGTTTTTTGTAGGTCGGGTAAGGCGAAGCCGCCACCCGACAAAATACGCCCTCTGCGGCCTGATGCCCTCAGCCCAGCCCTCTCCCACGGGGAGAGGGAGAAAACCGGGATTAGCTCAGCAGCGTAAACGCAATCATCCCGACAACCGCACCCGTCGTGCCGAGGATGGTTTCCATCAGCGTCCAGGTTTTCAGGGTTTGCGCTTCGGTTGCGCCGGTAAATTTACCGAACAGCCAGAAGCCCGCGTCGTTCACGTGAGAAACCACAATCGAGCCACCCGCGATACAGATAGAGAGCGCCGCCATCTGCGCACCGGAGTAGTTCAGCTGTTCAATCACCGGCATCACCAGACCCACGGCGGTTAAGCACGCTACGGTCGCGGAGCCCTGAATGATACGTACCGCCGCGGCCAGCACGAAACAGGTGACTGCAATCGGCAGCCCCATCCCGGTCAGCGCTTCACCCAGCGCCGGGCCAACGCCGGAATCCACGAGCACCTGCTTAAACACGCCGCCCGCCCCGATCACCAGCAGGATAATCCCCGCCGGTTGCAGCGCGGCACCACAGATCTCCATCACGCGGTCTTTCGGCATGCCCTGACGCATCGCCAGGCCGTAAATTGCTACCAGACACGCCACCAGGATCGCGGTGAACGGATGACCAATAAATTCGAACCATTCGTAAGCGGTTGACCCCACCGGCACAAAGCGCGCAGCGATGGTTTTCAGGCCCACCAGCACCAGCGGCAGCAGGATCAGCGACAGGCTGAAGCCGAAGGATGGCATTTTGCCCTCGCCCAGGTGCGGCTCGGAGATGTCATCCGGAATGTGCAGCTCAACGTAACGGCTGATGAAGTTGCCCCACAGCGGACCGGCGATAATCATCCCCGGAATTGCCGCGCACAGGCCAATCAGGATCATCCAGCCAAAGTCAGCATGCATCTGGGAGGCCAGCAGCATCGGCGCAGGCCCCGGCAGCAGGAACGCCGCCGCCGCCGCCACGCCCGCAAACAGCGGAATGACCAGCTTCACGAGGTTGGTACCAGTATGCCGCGCCATGGAGAACGCCACGCTAATCAGCAGCACAACGGCCACTTCAAAGAACAGCGGCAGCGCGCAAATCAGACCGGCCAGACCAATCGCGTAGTGCGCACGGCTGTGCCCGAAGGATTTCAGCATCTTGACCGCAATCTGATCGACCGCGCCCGTCTCGTGCAAAATCTTGCCAAACATCGCGCCCAGCGCCACCACAATGGCCAGGAAGCCGAGCGTGCCGCCCATCCCTTTTTCCATCGTCGCCGCGATTTTGTCGAGCGGCATGCCGGAAAAGAGACCGGCACCAATAGAAACCACCATCAAAGCCACGAAGGCGTGCATACGTGCCTTCATCACTAAAAACAGCAGCAGCAATACGGAACCCACTGCTGTCAAAACTAGCGTTAATGTACTCAAAACTTACTGCCTTTTATTAATAACCTCGATGGTGCTGGCAACAACACCTTCCAGCGGCTGATCGATATCAACCACTAAGACATCCTGTTCGTCAGCACCCGGCTCCTGCAACGCTTCGAACTGCGTGACCAGCATCTGGGTTTTGAAGAAGTGGCCTTTACGCGCCTTCAGGCGGCTTTCAATTACCCCGAAATCGCCTTTCAGGTAGATGAAAGAGAGGTTCGGGTTGCCATCGCGCAGCAGATCGCGATAGGTTTTTTTCAGCGCGGAACAGACGATCAGGGAGACTTTATTGGTGCGCTGCATCGCGAACGCGGCGTCATTCAGCGCCTGCAACCACGGTTTGCGGTCGTCGTCGTTCAGCGGCTCGCCGGAAGCCATTTTCATGATGTTGCTGCGCGGATGGAGGAAGTCACCATCAAGAAACGCAGCCTGGAGTTGATGCGCCACTTCGCTCGCCACGGCAGATTTACCGCTACCGGACACGCCCATCAGGACGTAAACGTGGTGATCGTGATTAGTCGTGCTCAAAGGGTGTCCCTCAGTCAATTGTTACGGGTAACAGTTATCGGTAACATTGTCCTGCCGGGGCATATGAGAAGCAATATCCAAACGTGCGCGAAGTGAATAAGTGTGAGCTACTTCAAATTTGTCGGATTAAATAGATCCACCTGGTGACAAGGTGAAACCTAAATCTAACATTTTAGGAGTAACTGCCTCACCACGAATGCGCGCCAGCAGGCGTTCTGCACCTATGCGGCCCATGCGTTCACGCGGGGTCAGGACGCTCGCCAGACGCGGCTCCATCACCTGGCCAATGTCGTGGCCGTGGAAGCCGGCAATCGCCATATCATCCGGGATCTTGAGCCCCAGACGCTGGCACTCAAACGCCGCGCCGACCGCAAGGTCATCGTTGGTGCAGAAAATACCGTCCAGTTGCGGATACTCGCGTCGCGCCTGACGCATCAGCTCAATACCCGACGTGTAAGAAGAAGATTGCTCCACCATCACGCTGTACGGGGTTAAACCGGCGTCGAGCATCGCCTGCTCGTATCCCTTCTGTTTGATGATAGTACGTTCATCCAGACGCGCACCCAGATAGGCCACATGGCGATGACCGCGGGCGATGATCGCCGCCGTCATCTGACGCGCCGCTTCAAAGTTATCGAACCCCACGGCGATGTCGAGGCACGGCGACTGGCTGTCCATCAGTTCCACCACCGGAATGCCTGCCACTTCAATCATTTTCAGCGTGCGCGGGGTGTGAGTACGTTCCGTTAAAATCAGGCCGTCAATGTTCCAGGAAAGCATCGATTCAAGACGTTCCTCTTCCAGTTCCGGCTTGTACCCGTAGTGGGCGAGCATGGTCTGATAGCCAAACGCATCGGTGACGCTTTCAATGCCACGCAGCACTTCGGCGAATACCTGGTTGGTTAAGGAAGGAAGCAGGACGCCCACCGCACGGCTGGTCGCATTGGAGAGAATATCGGGCGCGCGGTTGGGGATATAACCCAGTTCATCAAGGGCGGCGGCAATCTTGCCACGCAACGCCACGGAAACCTGTTCCGGGTTACGTAAAAAACGGCTGACCGTCATTTTGGTCACACCGACGCGATCGGCGACATCCTGAAGTACGGGGCGTTTCTTTTTCATCGTCCTGAGAAATCTTGAAGTGAGAGATTTGCTCAGTTTATCACGGACAAAGCTCAACCTTCCCCGTTTAAAGGGAAGGTTGAGAAATTATTTAGACCGGCGGCAGGTCAAACAGCAGAATTTCACTTTCGCTGTCGGCATGCACGGAGAGCGCCTGCTCATCCCAGACTGCCAGGCCATCGGCGGTTGTCGCTTTGGTGCCGTTGATGGACACTTCACCTTTCACCACCTGGATCCACACGCGGCGGTTAGCGGCAATCTGGTGTACAGACTGTTCATCTTTCGCCAGCGCCCAGCGGTACAGCTCCATATCCTGATGCACTTTCAGGGAACCTTCACGCGCATCCGGGGACAGCACCAGCTGTTTGCCCTGTTTCGCGTCGAAGCGGCGCTGCTCGTAGCGTGGCGTGATGCCGGTCTCTTCTGGAATGATCCAGATTTGATACAGGTGCAGTTTTTCCGTTTTGCTCGGGTTGTACTCAGAGTGACGCACCCCGGTACCCGCGCTCATAATCTGGAACTCGCCCGCCGGAACCTGCTCTTTGTTGCCCATGCTGTCCTGGTGCTCAACCGCCCCTTCCAGCACATAGGTCAGGATTTCCATGTCTTTGTGCGGGTGGGTACCGAAGCCCTGGCCTGCATCAATCACGTCGTCGTTAATCACGCGCAGTGCGGAGAAGCCCATAAAGTTCGGGTCGTAGTAGTCGGCAAACGAGAATGAATGCCATGAGTCCAGCCAGCCATGATTCGCGTGACCACGTTCGTTTGCTTTGCGTAAGTAGATCATTGTTTTCACCCTCAGTTCGTTTCGATGGAGTAAGTGTGGACGCAAACGCCCTGGGATCATAGAGGGTGAAAATTGACTCCTCTGTTCAAAAATTTAGAACAAGCGCAGAGGAGCCATTTTTGCTTATTTTGCGAGGGTTACCGTGGCAGGAGAAGCCTGCTCAAAGGCCCGTTCAAGGATTTCCAGGTTGGTCAGAACGTCAGATTCCTTGACATAATTCGGCGCGCCGGTGGCGAGGGTGTCATACAGCGCATCGTAGACGCGTCCATAGTCGCCCGTTTCCGGCTTCAGCTCTTCCCTGACCGTCAGGCCCTCGTCGTTCACGTACTCCAGCACGCCCACGGAATCATCTGCCGCAAAGCCCGGTTCACCCGGCATGATATTGGCCTTCAGGCTGGTCTCCTGTTGGTCAATACCGTACTTGATAAAGGAGCCTTTCTTGCCGTGAACGATAAATTTCGGGTAGTCGATTTTCACCAGATGGCTGGTTTTTACGATGGCTTTCAGGTCGCCGTAGAACAGCTGCGCTTCAAAGGTATCGTCCGGGTTGGCCTTATTGCGCAGGCTGCGGATGTCATACGCCACGTGGTCCGGGCGGCCAAACAAGGAGATGATCTGGTCCATGGTGTGCACGCCCAGACCATAGAACGATCCGTCCTGCGGCAGTCCGGGCTGGGTTTCCGCCACCGGGCGGTAGTAATCGAAGTGGCTTTCGATTTCCACGATCTCGCCGAGTTTGCCGCTCTCAATTGCCTTTTTCGCCGTCAGGAAGCAGCTGTCAAAGCGACGGTTCTGGTACGGCGTGACGGTCAGCCCTTTGCTTTTCGCCAGCGCGAACAGCTCCTTCGCTTCGGCGATGGTCGGGGTGAACGGTTTTTCCACCAGCACGTTTTTACCCGCTTCCAGCGCGCGTTTCGCGTAGTCAAAGTGGCTGTCGGCGTGGGTACAGACCACCACCAGCTTCACCTGCGGGTCGTTAAGCACCTCATCAAGATCGCTGGTGAAATGAATATGGGAATACTGCGGGGACTGCTCTTCTGGCTTCGCGCGGCGGCGGTAGATATGGGCCACGTGCCAGGTCTCTTTTCGGTTAAGAACATACGGAAGGTGGTAACGCGTGGTGCTTTTGCCAAATCCAATAAATGCGCAATGTAGTGTCATGGCTCAGTCCTTTTGGAAGGTTACTGGGTTTTACCATAGCGCATGTTTTGCCCTCACCCCAGCCCTCTCCCACGGGGAGAGGGAGAAAAAGGGCAAAAAAAAGCCAGCGAGAAGCTGGCTAAAGTAATACTGGAAGCAATGTGAGCAATGTCGTGCTTTCAGGTTCCCGTAGAAGGTCTTCCTGAATGCAGAGCAATAATAATCATTCTCATTCGCACTTGTCCAACACTTTTTGCAAAAAATAGCGATTGACTCAACTTTTAAAGTCACTGATGTTGGAGGGGACTTTTAACTGACTGAGGAACAAGGAATGAGTGAGATAGTGATACGCCACGCTGAACCGAAAGATTACGACGCCATTCGTCAGATCCACGCCCAGCCGGAGGTGTACCACAACACGCTACAGGTTCCTCATCCTTCAATGGAAATGTGGCAAATGCGGCTAGGCGAGCAGCCGGGCATTAAACAGCTGGTTGCCTGCATTGAGGATAACGTGGTCGGCCACCTCACCATTGATGTCGCCCAGCGACCACGCCGCAGCCACGTTGCCGATTTCGGTATCTGCGTTGGCGCGCAGTGGCATAACCGCGGCGTGGCCAGCGCGCTGATTCGCACCATGATCGATATGTGCGACAACTGGCTGCGCGTCGACCGCATCGAGTTAACGGTGTTTGTGGATAACGAACCGGCAATCGCGGTGTACAAAAAGCACGGGTTTGAGATTGAAGGCATCGGCAGGCGCTACGCCCTGCGCAACGGCGAGTATGTGGACGCGTATTATATGGCGAGGATGAAGTAGTGAGTTGCCGGGTGGCGGCTTCGCCTTACCCGGCCTACGTTCGTGCCGTTCCAGGCCCGGTAAGCGCAGCGCCACCGGGCAAAAAAATCAATACCCCGCCGTTAAATCATCCACCGAACGCGGGTCCGATGCGCCAAACAGCGCCCCGTCCGGCCCGACCATAATGCTCTGGGTGCTGCCCATCGCCTCCTTCACCGCCACCTTCTGCCCGCGCTGCTCAAGCAGCTTAATGGTGTCCGGGCTAAAGCCCTTCTCGACGCGCAGCTCGTCCGGCAGCCACTGGTGGTGGAAACGCGGCGCATTGGTCGCTTCGGCAACGTTCATCCCAAAGTCGATGCTGTTCACCACCATTTGCAGCACGGTTGTGATAATCCGGCTCCCGCCAGGGCTGCCGGTCACCAGCCAGGTTTTGCCGTCTTTCACCACGATGGTGGGCGACATGGACGACAGCGGGCGCTTCTTCGGCCCGACCGCATTCGCATCGCCGCCGACCAGACCGTAGACGTTCGGCACGCCCGGTTTGGCGGAGAAGTCATCCATCTCGTTGTTCAGCAAAATACCGCTGTTGCCCGCCACAATACCGGTGCCGAAGGTGGTGTTAAGCGTGTACGTCACCGCCACCGCGTTACCGTCTTTATCCACCACCGAGAAGTGGGTGGTCTGGTTACTTTCATACGGCGCCAGCTTGCCCGGGCGGATCTCGCTCGACGGTTTAGCCTTATTGATGTCGATCTCGTCGGCAATCGATTTGGCATAAGCTTTGTTGGTCAGCGCCTGCCAGGGCACCTTCACGAAGTCCGGATCGCCAAGGTATTCCGAGCGGTCAGCGTAGGCGCGCTTCTCCGCCTCCGCCATCACCTGCATGGCATCGGCACTACCGAAGCCGAACTTGTGCATATCGAAGTTTTCCAGAATATTGAGGATCTGCACGATGTGAATGCCCCCGGAGGACGGCGGCGGCATGGAGAAGACCTCGTAGCCGCGATAGGTGCCGCTAATCGGCTCGCGCTCCACCGCCTTATATTCCGCCAGATCCGCTTTGGTGATCAGCCCGCCGTTCTTCTGCATCTCACCGGCAATCTGATCGGCAATCGGCCCCTTATAGAAGGCGTCCGGTCCGTTTTCGGCAATCAGTTCGAGACTTTTTGCGAGGTTCTTCTGCACCAGTTTATCGCCCTTCTTCAGCGGCTCGCCGTCTTTCCAGAAGATAGCCTTGCTGTTCTCATGATTGGGAATAACTTCGCTGCCGTAGGTTTTGAGGTCGTCCGCCAGCGCGTCGTTGACGACGAAGCCGTCGCGCGCCAGCTTGATGGCAGGCTGCACCACTTTATTCAGCGGCAGCGTGCCGTATTTTTCCAGCGCCAGCGAGAAGCCCGCAACGGTGCCCGGCGTGCCGGAGGCAAGGTGCGAGGTCAGGGATTTTTTACTGTCCGGATTGCCCTGATCGTCGAGGAACATATCGCGG
Source organism: Enterobacter cloacae complex sp. IR5441 (assembly GCF_049238215.1). Taxonomy (NCBI): domain Bacteria; kingdom Pseudomonadati; phylum Pseudomonadota; class Gammaproteobacteria; order Enterobacterales; family Enterobacteriaceae; genus Enterobacter; species Enterobacter cloacae complex sp. IR5441. Next base: position 63,853 of record NZ_JBMKIA010000011.1, on the reverse strand, counting down.
GAGGCCTGGTTCGGCGCCATCTCACGGAAGTCGATGGCCGTGGTTTCACCGTCTTTGGTGCGCAGCATCATAAACCCGCCGCCGCCCAGGTTCCCCGCCTGTGGATGCGTCACCGCCAGCGCATATCCCACCGCGACCGCCGCATCCACCGCGTTACCGCCCTGTTTAAGAATATCGACGCCCACCTGCGTTGCCAGCGCGTCAACCGAGGCCACCATGCCGTGCGTCGCCCGCACGGGGTGAAAAACATCCTCCTCCACGCCGTAAGAGACCGGAGGAGCGGCGGGCGGGTTGGCCGCCACGGTAAATGTGCCGCCTGCCATCAGCGCAGCGATGGCGACCCAGCGCAAAAAGGTTGGTTTCATCATTATTGTTCTCCAGGTGAAGGGGCCCATATTCCCCGCTTAAGCCTGGTTCACAACTCTTAAAAAATCATCGTTATGCCGGAATCAGGGTAAACTTAAGAGAAGCCTCAAAGGAGGAGATAACCATGAAACGATTACTGATCCTGACCGCGCTGCTTCCGTTCGCCGCGCTCGCACAGCCAATCAACACCCTGAACAACCCGAACCAGCCGGGCTACGTCATTCCGAGCCAGCAGCGTATGCAGACGGAGATGATGAGCCAGCAACAGCAGCAGAAAGGGATGCTCAATCAGCAGTTAAAGACGCAGACCCAGGTGCAGCAGCAGCACCTGCAAAACCAGATGAATACCAACACCCAGCGCGTGCAGCAGGGCCAGATGCTTGAACAGCCGCTGCCAAACTCAAACGGTGGGATGTTAGGAGGCGGGGTATCGCAAAGCAGCGGTCAGCAGCACATGCTGCCGACCCAGCAGAACGGCAGTATGCTTAATAAATAAAGTTCGGCCCGATCTGGTCAATCGCATCGGTACAGATGCTCTCCACGCCCCAGCGCAGCAGCTCGGCTGCACGCTGGGGGTTGTTGACGGTATACACCAGGATATGCAGACCGGCCTCCTTCAACAGCGTCACGCGCGCTTCATCCAGCAGCTTATGGTTGAGGTGGATCGACACACAGCCTAAGCGGGTCGTCAGCGCGCGCCAGTCTTCTCGCCACTCATCCAGCAGCAGCCCGCGCGGCAACTCCGGAACGGCGGCCTGTGCGGCTTCCAGCGCGTCGATGTCAAACGACGATAACAGCGGCGCGGTCATACCTTCCCACAGCTCGCGCGCGGCAAGGGCAATCACTTTACCCGTCAGCGGCCCGGTGCCGGTGGTCGGTTTGATTTCGATGTTGGCCATCATGCCGTGTTGACGACAGCGGTCCGCCACTTCCGCCAGCAGCGGCAGCGGTTCGCCTTTAAATTCGCCGCTGTACCAGCTGCCGGCGTCCACCTTCAGCAGGTCACGCCACGGCAGTTCGCCCGCCACGCCCCAGCCGTTGCTGGTGCGTTCGAGATTGTCGTCGTGCAGCAGGAAAATTTCGCCGTCCTTCGACAGCTTCGCGTCGAACTCGATCATCGTGTGGCCGTAGCGCGCGCCAACGTCAATTGCCGCCAGGGTGTTTTCCGGCGCCAGTTTACCGCCGCCACGGTGGGCGACGATGTGGGGGTAAGGCCAGTTGCTCATACTCGTTGTCCTGTTTCACCGTCAAATAAGTGCAGGTGATTTTCCGGCATATGCAGCCACAGCGTGCTGCCTGCCTTCGGGCGCTCCTGATGCGGCAGGCGCACCACCAGCTTTTGCTCGCCCCAGCGTCCGTGCGCCAGGTTGTCTGCGCCCAGCATCTCCAGCGTGTCCATCACCAGCGGCACGCCGCCGTCCGCCTGAGACGTCAAACCAATATGCTCCGGGCGGATACCAAGCGTCATCTTACGCCCGGCGTAGCCACGATAGTACCAGTTGATCGGCAACGCCATCCCGCTTTCCAGCTCGAAGTGGGTTCCCGCCGCATTGATCCGCCCGTCCAGCAGGTTCATCGCCGGGCTGCCGATAAAGCTCGCAACAAAACGGCTGGCCGGTTTTTCGTAGACCTCCACCGGGGTGCCAACCTGCTCGGCGATGCCTTTGTTCATCACCATCACGCGCTGGGCGAGGGTCATGGCTTCAACCTGATCGTGGGTCACATAGAGGGACGTGGTTTTCAGGCGGCGATGCAGCTGCTGTAGCTCAAGGCGCATCTGCACGCGCAGTTTGGCGTCGAGGTTTGACAGCGGTTCGTCGAACAGGAATACCGCCGGATCGCGCACGATGGCGCGTCCCATCGCCACGCGCTGACGCTGGCCGCCGGAAAGCTCGCGCGGACGGCGCTTGAGCAGGCCGTCCAGCTCCAGAATGCGCGCGGCCTCTTTCACGCGCTCCTCGATATGGCCTTTGCCCATACCGCGGATTTTCAGCCCCCAGGCCATGTTCTCTTCCACGCTCATGTGCGGATAGAGGGCATAGTTCTGGAATACCATCGCGATGCCGCGATCTTTGGGTTCCATCTCGGTGACGCGCTGGCGGTCAATCCAGATATCTCCGGACGTTACGCGCTCCAGCCCGGCCACCATACGCAGCAGCGTGGATTTGCCGCAGCCGGACGGGCCGACCATCACGATAAATTCCCCGTCCGCCACGTCGAGCGTCAGCGGCTGAATGACCTGGGTTTTACCGTCCCAGCTTTTGGTTACTGCCTGTAATTTTAAACCTGCCATCTTATTTCTCGCTATCGACCAGGCCGCGGACAAACGCGCGCTGCATGGCTAAAACAATGACTACGGGTGGGATAAGGGTGAGCAGCATCGCCGCCATCACCTGGTTCCAGAGGGTGGTGCCTTCGCCGGTGGCGATCATGCCTTTGATGCCTGCCACGGCGGTGCCGAGGTTGACGTCCTGAACGATCAGCAGCGGCCACAGATACTGGTTCCAGCCGTAGATAAAGGTGATCACAAACAGCGCCGCGAGGTTGGTTTTCGACAGCGGCAGCACGATGTCGCGGAAGAAGCGCATCGGCGAAGCCCCGTCGATGCGCGCGGCTTCAATCAACTCATCCGGCAGGGTCATAAAGAACTGGCGGAACAGGAAGGTGGCGGTCGCCGAGGCCATCAGCGGCAGGGTTAAGCCCGCGTAGCTGTCGAGCATCTTCAGGTTGGCGATCACTTCCACCGTCGGGAAGATACGCACCTCTACCGGCAACATCAGGGTGATGAAAATCATCCAGAAAAACAGGTTACGCAGCGGAAAGCGGAACCAGACGATGGCGAACGCTGAGAGCATCGACACCGTAATTTTGCCGACGGTGATGCCAAACGCCATGATGAAGCTGTTGAGCATCATCAGCCAGAACGGCGCGCTGTTAGCGCCCACGCCCTGCGTCCAGATAGTTTTCATGTTCTCGAAAAGATGCCCGCCTGGGATCAGCGTCATCGGGGTGTCGAACACCGCTTTGGTGTCCAGCGTGGCGGCGACGAAAGCCACGTAAAGCGGGAACAGGATGACGAGGATGCCCAGAATCAGCAGGGTATGGCTGAAAATCGTCAGCCCGCGACGGTTCTCAATCATTGGTAGCGCACCTTACTTTCGACATAGCGGAACTGCACCACCGTGAGGATGATGACGAGGAACATCAGCACCACGGACTGCGCGGCAGAGGCGGAGAGATCAAGCCCGGCAAAGCCTTCGCGGTAGATCTTGTAAATCAGCGTGGTGGTTGCCTGCACCGGGCCGCCCGCGGTGGCGGCGTCGATCACCGGGAAGGTGTCGAAGAAGGCGTACACCAGGTTCACCACCAGCAGGAAAAAACTCACCGGGGCGATCAGCGGCAGCGACAGCCTGAAGAAGCGGCGCACCGGCCCTGCGCCGTCAATCGCGGCAGCCTCCACCAGCGAACGCGGGATAGACTGTAGCGCGGCAAAGAAAAACAGGAAGTTATAGCTGATCTGCTTCCACACCGAGGCGAACACCACCAGGAACATCGCCTGACCGCTGTTCTGGGCGTGGTTCCAGTCGTAGCCAAATTCGCCCAGGAAGTGGGTAATCAGCCCGCGCCCTGGGTTAAACAGGAAGATCCACAGCACGGCGGCGACGGCGGGAGCCACGGCGTAGGGCAGCAGCATCAGGGTCTGATACAGACGGCTGCCCCGTACCACGTAATCCACCAGCGCGGCGAAAAACAGTGACGCGACAAGACCGCTCACGGTGACCAGCGCACTGAATTTGATCGTCGTCCAGAAAGAGTCCAGGTAGTAGCTGTCGTGGAACAGCGCGGTAAAGTTGTCCAGCCCGACAAACTGGCTGGAAAGCCCGAACGGATCGACGCTTTGTACCGAGTACCACAGCGCTTCGCCCGCAGGCCAGATAAAGAAGATAACGGTGATGACCAGCTGCGGCGCGACCAGCAGGTACGGCAGCCAACGGGAACGGAACACCGGACGGGATGAGGACATTGAGATTTGGTTCCTGAACAGTGCCGGGTGGCGGCTACGCCTTACCCGGCCTACAAATATTTCTCCCTCTCCCCGTGGGAGAGGGTTGGGGTGAGGGCATCAGCCCGCACGATCCCCGTAGGCCCGGATCGCTACGCGTCACCGGGCGTTTCAGCGATTACGATTTGGTCGACTGCTCAAAGCGGCGCAGCAGCTGATTCCCGCGCTCTACCGCTGAATCCAGCGCCTGCTGTGGCGTTTTCTTCCCGGTCCAGACGCTTTCCAGCTCTTCATCGACGATGGTGCGGATCTGCGGCATGTTGCCCAGACGCAGGCCTTTGGTGAATGGCAACGGCGGCTTATTCAGCATCTGACGCGTCGCGATATCCGCGCCCGGGTTCTTGCTGTAGAAGCCCTGCTCGCGGGTCAGGTCGTACGCGGCTTTGGTGATCGGCAGATAGCCAGTCTTCTGGTGCCACTCAGCGGCGTTTTCAGGCTTCGCCAGGAAGTCGAGGAACTCAGCCACGCCTTTGTAGGTGCCGTTGTCTTTACCCTGCATCACCCACAGGCTCGCCCCGCCGATAATGGCGTTTTGCGGCGCGCCCTTCACGTCAGCGTCGTACGGCATCATGCCCACGCCGTAGTTGAATTTGGCATAGTGACGTATATCCGCCAGCGAGCCGGACGAGGCGGTGGTAATGGCACAGTCGCCGTTGTAGAACTTCTCGGTGGATTCGTCTTTACGCCCGAAGTAGCTGAAGTCGCCCTTCTTGTTGAGTGCTTCCAGCAGCGCGATGTGCTTCACCTGCTCCGGCTTGTTGAACTCCAGCACCGCGTCGGTACCGTCGAAGCCGTTATTTTGGGTGGCAACCGGCAGCCCGTGCCAGGCGCTGAAGTTTTCAATCTGGATCCAGCCCTGCCAGCCGCTGGCGTAGCCGCACTTCATCCCCGCCGCTTTCAGCTTCGCGGTGTACTCCGCCAGATCCTGCCAGGTTTTTGGCGGCTGCTCCGGATCTAAACCGGCTTTTTTGAAGGCGTCTTTGTTGTAGTACAGCACAGGCGTGGAGCTGTTAAACGGCTGGGACAGCAGATGTCCGGTTCTGGAATCGGTGTAATAACCGGAGACGGTCGGCACGAACTGGGATTCGTCAAAGTTAATGCCCGCCTCTTTGAACACCTCGTACACTGGCTTGATGGCTTTGGAGGCCATCATTGTCGCGGTGCCCACTTCATAAACCTGTAACAGCGCAGGCGCGTTACCGGTACGGAAGGCGGCGATGCCCGCGCTCAGGCTCTGCTCGTAGTTGCCTTTGTACACCGGCACAATTTTGTAATCCGGGTGGGTGTCGTTGAAACGCTGCGCCAGGGAGTCAACCTCTTTACCCAACTCCCCTTCCATGGAATGCCAGAACGGAATGGTGGTCACAGCCATTGCGTTCGTCGCAAAAGCCAGACCCAGTGCCAGACCCAAAGCTGTGTGTCGTAACGATGTCATTGTCATCTCTCTTATTGTGCCGGATGCGCGATATCACGCGTTTTATGCTCGCGAGGTAACATGACATGCTCGAATGACAGAAAAATAACTGTTTGTTTACAGATAAGTGACAGCCAGGCGTCAGGGGGATGATGGTTGTGTGAAGGGGTTTAGTGGTTAAAAAAGCCGGGTGGCGGCTACGCCTTACCCGGCCTGGTCGATCCCTGTAGGCCCGGTAAGCGCAGCGCCACCGGGCAACACAGACGGCTTAGCCTCCGAGGTACGCGCTCCGCACCGCCTCGTTCGCCAGCAGCGCGTCACCGGTATCGGAGAGCACCACGCGCCCGTTCTCCAGCACATAGCCACGGTCGGCGAGCTTCAGCGCCTGGTTGGCGTTCTGCTCGACGAGGAAGATGGTCATCCCCTCTTTGCGCAACTGCTCGATGGTATCGAAGATCTGCTGGATAATGATCGGCGCCAGGCCAAGCGACGGCTCGTCCAGCAGCAGCAGACGCGGCTGGCTCATCAGCGCGCGGCCAATCGCCAGCATCTGCTGCTCGCCGCCGGACATGGTGCCCGCTCGCTGAATACGACGCTCCCACAGGCGCGGGAAGAGTTCGTACACCCACTTGATGCGGGTCTGGAATTCATCCCGATGGGCGAAGAAACCGCCCATCGCCAGGTTCTCTTCCACCGTCATGCGGGAGAATACGCGGCGCCCTTCCGGGACAATCGCCACCGCTTCACGCATGATCTTAGCCGTCTGCCAGTCGGTAATATCTTTGCCGTCAAACACAATCCGCCCGCTGGTGGCGCGCGGGTCGCCGCACAGGGTGCCGAGCAGCGTGGTTTTACCCGCGCCGTTGGCGCCAATCAGGGTGACGATTTCGCCCTGATTGATGTGCAGGCTGACGTCGTGCAGCGCCTGGATCTTGCCGTAGTGCGCGTTGACCTTGTCGAACGTTAACATCGCTTTTTCCATCTTATGCCTCACCAAGGTATGCGCGGATCACGTCCGGGTTGTTGCGGATCTCTTCCGGCGTGCCGTTTGCCAGCGGCGTGCCCTGGTTTACCACGTAGATACGGTCCGAAATGCCCATCACCAGCTTCATGTCATGCTCAATCAGCAGGATGGTGGTGTCGTGATGGTCGCGCAGCTCGGCAATCAGCTCGTCCAGCTCTTTGGTCTCTTTCGGATTGAGACCTGCCGCTGGTTCGTCGAGCATCAGGATCTCCGGCTGGGTCACCATGCAGCGCACGATCTCAAGGCGACGCTGATCCCCGTAAGCGAGGTTGCTCGCCTGGCGGTTGGCGTGCTGGAGCAGGCCGATACGGTCGAGCCAGGTCGCGGCGCGGTCGAGCGCCTCCTCCTGCGTGCGGCGAAAGGCCGGGGTTTTCAGCAGGCCGGAGAACAGCCCGGTTTTCAGCTGCTGATGCTGTGCCACCAGCAGGTTCTCAATCACCGTCATCTCGCGGAACAGACGTACGTGCTGGAAGGTACGCACCACGCCCATGCGGGCAATCTGCTGGCCCGGCAGCCCTTCAAGGTGCTGGTCGCGCAACATGATGGTGCCGCCCGTCGGCTTGTAGAAGCCGGTCAAACAGTTAAAGACCGTGGTTTTTCCCGCGCCGTTCGGGCCAATCAGGGAGACAATCTCTTTCTTGTGCAGATCCAGATTCACATTGTTGACCGCCAGCAGGCCGCCAAAACGCATCATCAGGCCGTTAACGGATAATAAAGGCTTCATGCCTGCTCTCCTTTCGCCTGCGTGCGTTTCAGCTTCAGTTGTGGACGGGTCATCGGCAGCAGACCCTGCGGACGCCAGATCATCATCAGCACCATCAAACCACCCAGCATTAACATGCTGTATTCGTTAAAGTCGCGCATCAGCTCGCGGGAGACCACCAGCAGGATAGCCGCGAGGATCACGGCGAACTGCGAGCCCATTCCGCCCAGCACCACAATCGCCAGTACAAAGGCGGATTCGGCAAAGGTGAACGATTCCGGGCTGACGAAGCCCTGACGCGCGGCAAACAGCGTCCCGGCGAAACCGGCAAACGCGGCGCTGATGGTAAACGCGGTCAGCTTGATGCGGGTCGGGTTCAGGCCGAGGGAGCGGCAGGCGATCTCATCTTCACGCAGCGCTTCCCACGCGCGGCCCAGCGGCATGCGCAGCAGACGGTTAATCACGAACAGGGTAATCACCACCAGCAGCAGCGCCACCAGGTAGAGCCAGATCACGCGGTCGGACGGATCGTACTTGATGCCAAAGAAATTGCTGAAGGTATCCCAGCCGCCTTCGCGGGCGGTACGGCTGAACTCCAGGCCGAAGAAGGTCGGTTTCGGGATCTGGCTGATGCCGTTCGGACCGCCGGTCACTTCGGTATTGTTGAGCAGCAGAATACGGACGATTTCGCCGAAGCCTAAGGTCACAATCGCCAGATAGTCACCGCGCAGGCGCAGCACCGGGAAGCCGAGCAGGAAGCCCGCCGCGGCAGAGACCAGCCCCGCCAGCGGCAGACAGGTCCAGAAGCCGAGGCCGTAATAGTGGTTCAGCAGCGCGAAGGTGTACGCGCCGATGGCGTAGAAGCCGCCGTAGCCCAGCACCAGCAGGCCAGACAGCCCCACCACCACGTTCAGGCCGAGACCGAGGATCACGTAGATCATGGTCAGGGTGGCAATATCCACCGTCCCGCGCGATACCACAAACGGCCACGCCACGGCAGCCACCAGCAGCGCCACAAGGAACAGCTTCTGTTTCACCGTTGTACCGTCGATCGCCGGCAGGACGAATTTCGGCCCGGAGACGTTTTTCAGCGTCTTCTGGAACAGCGGACGCAGCAGCTGGAACAGGAACACCACCGCGGTGCCGATAAACACCCACTGCCAGCGGATGTCGGGAGCGGTATCTACCACCAGCTTCGTGCCGTCCAGTCCTAACTGGACGCCCATAAAGACGCCCGCCAGGACGAAGAACATGGCGGCAGAGAGCAGCGCCATCGCAAAATGCATCGGTTTCATACTTTCTCTACCTCCGGACGGCCCAGAATACCGGTAGGCATGACCAGCAGAACCAGAATCAGCAGGGCAAACGACACCACATCTTTATATTCGGTGCTCAGGTACGCCGAGGAGAGCGCTTCGGCCACGCCCAGGATCAGGCCGCCGATCATCGCGCCCGGAATGCTGCCAATACCGCCCAGTACCGCCGCGGTGAAGGCTTTCATCCCGGCCATAAAGCCGATGTACGGGTTGATTACGCCGTAGAACTGGCCGAGCAACACGCCAGCCACCGCCGCCATCGCTGCGCCGATCACGAAGGTCAGGGCAATCACGCGGTCGGTGTTAATCCCGAGCAGGCTCGCCATCTTCAGATCTTCCGCGCAGGCGCGGCAGGCGCGTCCCATGCGGGAGTAGCGGATGAACAGGGTCAGGGCCAGCATGGCAATAAAGGTCACAACCCAGATAACCAGCTGCATGGTGGTGACAGAGGCGGAGAAGTTTTCGCTGGCCCCCACAATCCACTGGCCGTTAAACAGGCTTGGCAGCGCCACGTCGCGTGAACCTTCGGTCAGGCTGACGTAGTTTTGCAGGAAAATGGACATACCGATGGCGGAGATCAGCGCGATCAGGCGCTTGGAGCTGCGCACCGGCCGGTAGGCCACCCGTTCAATACTCCAGCCGTAGGCGCTGGCAATCACAATCGCGCCGACAAACCCGGCGGCCACCAGCAGCCAGCTGCTGTCGATGCCCATCATCATCAGCGCGGCGATGATCATAAAGGAGACGTAGCTACCGATCATGTACACCTCGCCGTGGGCGAAGTTGATCATGCCGATAATGCCGTAAACCATCGTGTAGCCGATGGCGATCAGCGCGTAGGTGCTTCCCAGCGTGACGCCGTTAAACATCTGCTGCAAGAAGTAGAGAAACTGCTCGGACATAAGAAAACCTTTTTATACCCGCCCGGTGAGCCAGGCGGTGGGATGATTATCTGGCGACCGAGGAAGACCCGTCGGCGTGCCACTTAAAGACACCAAATTCAAATCCCTTCAGATCGCCTTTCTCATCCCAGTTCAGCGGCCCAATCACGGTGTTCGCCCCGTGCGCTTTTAAATCTTTCACCAGATCCAGCGGTTCTTTGCTGCCGGTACGGTCCATGGCCGTTGCCAGAGACTGCACGGCGGCATAGGTGATCCAGACGTACGGACCGCTCGGATCTTTCTTCTGCGCCTTGAGCGCATCCACGATAGCCTTATTCGCCGGATCCTGGTCATAGCGTTTTGGCATCGTCACCAGCATGCCTTCGGCAGAATCGCCCGCGATGTTGGACAGGGAGGCATTACCGACGCCCTCTGGCCCCATAAACTGGGTTTTCAGGCCGGTAGCGCGTGCCTGGCGCAGCATCTGCCCCATTTCCGGGTAGTAGCCGCCGTAGTAAACGAAGTCGATATTCTCTTTTTGCAGGCGGGCGATCAGCGCGGAGAAGTCTTTCTCACCGGCGGTAATGCCGTCGAAGAAGACGATGTTTGCGCCGCCTTTTTTCAGGCCGTCCTGTACGGAACGCGCCAGGCCTTCGCCGTACTGCTGCTTATCATGGATGATGGCGATACGCTGCGGCTTAACGGTTTCGAGGATGTATTTGGCGGCGGTTGGCCCCTGAGAGGAGTCCAGACCGGCGGTACGCATGATGTGCTGGTAGCCGCGCTGGGTCAGCTCAGGGTTAGTGGCGCCCGGGGTGATCATCAGGATGCCTTCGTCTTCGTAGATATCAGACGCGGGCTGCGTGGAGGAGGAACACAGGTGCCCGATGACGTACTGGATGCCATCGTTAACGATTTTGTTGGCGACCGCGACGGCCTGTTTCGGATCGCAGGCGTCGTCATACTCCACGCCTACCAGCTTGTCGCCTTTGATGCCGCCTTTGGCGTTGATATCTTTGATGGCCTGACGCGCGCCGTTGAACTCCATGTCACCCCACTGGGCAACAGGGCCGGACATCGCCCCCACTACCGCAACTTTAATGTCGTCTGCCATAGCGGCATGCGAGATCGACAGTGCGACCATCCCCGCGATTAACGTCTTCGCGTTCCTTTTCATCTCTGAATCCCCATTCGTGATGTCGTGTTTATATTTTGTTTTATTATGGTTAAAAAGCATTCTGTACTTTTAATGAACAACGCTATTTTTACCAGTGCCTTTAATGGTTTAGCGCAGTTTTTTGTCAAAAACCAGACTAAAATCTCTATTTTTCAGGCGATTAAGCAAAGATAATATTCTGAAATCAGGCGGAGATAAACAAATAAAAGCGCAGTTTGCAGCATAAAATAACGGTACAAAGCGCCGAATAAATCACTGCCCTTCAGGTTAAAATTCTGCTTATTTTTCGATCCATGTGTTTTCAAACTGCCCATCGCGCTGCCAAAAAACTAATCACCTGGTAAATGGGAAGAAAAAGAGAAAGCGCCTGAGCAAATAAATTGAGTACACTGGCCCTACTCTTTTTGATTTGGACAAGCAGCTAATGAAACTGACTATCGTGCGTCTGGTGACCTTTAGCGACCAGGATCATATCGACCTGGGCAAGATCTGGCCGGAATATTCCCCTTCATCGCTGGCCGTCGATGAAAACCACCGCATCTATGCCGCGCGTTTTAATGAACGTCTGCTGGCCGCCGTCCGCGTAACGCTGAGCGGCACGGAAGGGGCGCTGGACTCCCTGCGCGTGCGCGACGTGACCCGTCGTCGCGGGGTCGGGCAGTATTTGATTGAAGAGGTGATCCGCGAAAACCCGAGCGTAACCTCCTGGTGGATGGCCGACGTGGGCGTAGAGGATCGCGGCGTGATGGCGGCGTTTATGCAGGCGTTAGGGTTTACGGCGCAGGCGAACGGGTGGGAGAAGCGCTAAAAGAAAGCCGGGTGGCGGCTGCGAGGTGCTTATTGTAGGCCCGGTAAGCGAAGCGCCACCGGGCAAAAGAGGGCTGAGCGGCCTGATGCCCTCACCCCGGCCCTCTCCCACGGGGAGAGGGAGAAAACATTAAAAAAAGGCAACTTGCGTTGCCTTTTTGCGTTTATTTTGCGTCTGTCGCCGTGCCGTTGGCATGCCAGTCAAACACGCCGAACTCAAAGCCCTTCAGGTCGCCCTTCTCATCCCAGGACAGCGGCCCCATCACGGTTTCCACCGAGTTCGCTTTCAGCCAGGTGGCAATCTCCGCCGGATCGGCTGACTGGTTCAGGCCCGCTTGCAGAGACTGCAACGCTGCGTAAGTGGTCCAGACGAACGCACCGCTTGGATCCTGTTTCTTCGCCTTGATGGCATCGACAACAGGTTTGTTCGCAGGCACCTGGTCGTAGTTCTTCGGCTTGGTCACCAGCAGACCTTCAGCGGATTCACCCGCGATATTAGACAGGGAAACGTTCGCGACACCTTCTGGCCCCATGAACTGCGTCTTCAGACCCGCCGCACGCGCCTGGCGCAGGATCTGCCCCATTTCCGGGTGGTAGCCGCCGTAGTAAACGAAATCGATATTTTCTTTCTTCAGACGCGCGACCAGGGTCGAGAAGTCTTTCTCACCGGCGGTGATACCGTCAAAGAACACCACATTGGCGTTCGCTTTTTTCAGGTTGTCCTGCACCGCACGGGCCAGGCCTTCGCCGTACTGCTGTTTGTCATGAACAATCGCGATGCGCTGCGGCTTCACTTTTTCCACGATGTATTTCGCGGCGGTTGGCCCCTGATCGGAGTCCAGACCGGTGGTACGCAGGATCAGCTTATAGCCGCGCGCGGTCAGCTCTGGCGCCGTCGCGGCTGGCGTGATCATCAGAATGCCTTCGTCTTCGTAGATGTCAGACGCGGGCTGGGTGGAAGAGGAGCACAGGTGACCGATAACGTATTTGATCCCGTCGTTTACCACTTTGTTCGCCACCGCGACCGCCTGTTTCGGGTCACAGGCATCGTCATATTTTACGATTTGCAGCTTTTCGCCCTTGATGCCGCCCTTGGCATTAATGTCTGCAACCGCCTGTTCCGCGCCGGTAAATTCCTGGTCGCCGTACTGTGCTACCGGACCGGACATCGCGCCCACCACGGCCACTTTAATATCGGCCTGGGCCATAGTGCTGAATGCCAACGCGATACATCCTGCCAGTAACGCTTTACCCTTCATGTTCATCCTGAGATTCCCCATTATTATGGTTATAACGATTGTTGTGATGTTGTTGTGTAGCGCTTTATTTCAGTTATAGGCGTGCTGTTCGCGCTTTTTCAGCATACTCTGCTAAAACATACCCCATTTTTATGATTTTGGAATAGCTAATTTGAAATGAAAATATGATAAGCCCGACCGTCATTTCAGCCGGGCTTTTGGCTTTATCGTGTCAGCGAGGCGGAAATAATGTCCAGCGCTTTACGGAACTGCGCTTCGGGGATGGTGAGCGGATAGAGGAAGCGAATAACGTTGCCGTAAACGCCGCAACTCAAAAGTAACAGACCTTCATTTAAGGCGCGCTCCTGAACCTGACGGGTAAATTCCGGCGACGGCTGTCCGGTTTGCGGATCGGTAAATTCCACCGCCACCATCGAGCCCTGCCCACGGATATCGGCGATATACGGACAACCATCCTTCGCTTTATTCAGCACCTCGACCAGATGATGCCCGAGATGCGCCGCGCGGGTGCAGAGATCGTCCTCGTCAATCACATCCAGCACCGCATGGGCCGCCGCAATCGCCAGCGGGTTACCCGCGTAGGTGCCGCCCAGCCCGCCCTGGGCGGGCGCATCCATCACCTCCGCCCGGCCAGAGACGGCAGAGAGCGGCATCCCGCCCGCCAGGCTTTTCGCCATAGTGATCAGATCGGGCTTCACGCAGTGGTTTTCCATGGAGAACAGCTTGCCGGTACGGGCGAAGCCGGTTTGCACTTCGTCGGCAATGAGTAAAATCCCGTGGGTATCGCACAGGGCACGCAGCGCCTGCATAAAATCAGCGGGCGCGACGTTGAACCCGCCCTCGCCCTGAACCGGTTCAATAATGATTGCCGCCACCTGATCGGGCGCGATATCGGCTTTGAAGATGCGCTCCAGGCTTTTTAGCGCTTCGGCGGTACTCACCCCGTGCAGGCTGTTGGGGAATTGCGCGTGGTACACCGAGCCGGGGAACGGGCCGAAGCCGAGCTTATAGGGCGCCACTTTGCCGGTCATCGCCATGGTCATAAAGGTACGGCCGTGGAACGCGCCGCCGAAGGTGATAAGGCCGGGACGTCTGGTGTACGCGCGGGCGATTTTCACCGCGTTTTCGACCGCTTCCGCCCCCGTTGAGAAGAAGGCGGTTTTGGCTGGCCCCTCTATGGGTACGCGCTGGTTGATGCGCTCGGCAAGCGCCACATAACCTTCATAGGGGACGATTTGATAAGCGGTATGGGTAAAGGCGTGAAGCTGTTTTTCGATGGCGGCGATAACTTTAGGATGGCGATGCCCGGTATTCAGCACGGCGATCCCGGCGGCAAAATCAATATACTCGTTACCTTCCACGTCCCACACCGTGGCGTTTTCGGCTTTATCGGCATAGAAGTTACACATGACGCCGATACCGCGCGGCGTCGCCTGTAAACGCCGGTCGTTCAGTTCGTTATTTTTCACCCTGTCACCCTCTGAAAGTCGCCTGCTTAGCGCATCAGTAAGTGTTTGCCAGGGGGAAGAAATTCGCCAGAGCGGGCGCTAAAAAAACAAAACCCCCGAATTTGCATTCGAGGGTTCTCGGTGTACTTCGCGGAAATTACGCTTCGATAGCGGCGCGAAGTTTTTTCATGGCGTTTTTCTCAAGCTGACGCACACGTTCAGCGGAGACGCCGTAGCGGTCGGCCAGTTCCTGCAACGTGGACTTGTTATCTTCGTCCAGCCAGCGGGCACGAATAATATCCTGGCTACGCTCGTCGAGGCCTTCCATCGCGAAGGTCAGCTTGTTCGCCGCCTGGTCTTCCCAGTTATCCTCTTCAATGCCGTCAGCAAAGTTAGAGGTTTTATCCTGTAGATACAGAACCGGGGCCATCGGCTGGCTGTCGGACGCGTCATCGTCGGCAGACATATCAAACGTCATGTCCTGCGCGGCCATACGGGATTCCATCTCGCGGACGTCTTTGCTGGAAACGCCCAGCTCGCGCGCCACCATTTCCACTTCATCCTGATTGAACCAGCCCAGACGCTGCTTGGTTTTACGCAGGTTGAAGAACAGTTTGCGCTGCGCTTTCGTCGTGGCGACTTTCACAATACGCCAGTTACGCAGGACGTATTCGTGAATTTCCGCTTTGATCCAGTGCACGGCGAAGGAGACGAGTCGCACACCCACTTCCGGGTTAAAGCGACGTACCGCCTTCATCAGGCCAATGTTACCTTCCTGAATCAGGTCCGCCTGCGGCAGGCCGTAGCCCGCATAATTACGAGCAACGTGAACAACAAAGCGCAGGTGAGACAGGATCAGCGTTTTAGCTGCTTCCAGATCGCCCTGGTAATGCAGCTTTTCAGCAAGCTCCTTTTCTTCCTCAGCCGTTAACATCGGCCAGGTGTTCGCAGCCCGGATGTAAGATTCCAGGTTACCAACAGGGGCTAAAGCTAAAGTTTGCATTTCTTTGGTCATTCATTCCTCTCAATGTTTCTTCTGGTCCAGGTTGTCCCCGTCAGGCAACAACCATGCCAAAGCGTTTGAGCAACGAGATTAGCATTCACTCTTTTATCAGACAGTGATTTTATCCACAAGTTCCAGGTGCAACAGTGAATAAATTACGCACAAAATGTGACATGAAGATGATTACAGGGGAAGAGACAACAGGGACGCTTTCCCTGCAAGCGAACATCTCGGTGCAGGGAAAGATTATATCACGCTTTTATTAGTCGGGAGTAAAGTGGCGTAAATGTTGAACCGTTGCCAGCCATGCCGCCACCCAGCCGATCATGGAGCACACCAGCAGCAACAGCAGGCACTCATCGAACCCTAAGCCACTGATATCAAACTTAGTTCCGAAAACCTGCGCCACTTCAGTCACGGCAGACGACAGCCGCATCACCAAAATTTCTGACAATATCAATGAAAGAAATGCACCAGAAAAACCTAATAACGCGCCGCCGTAAAGGAACGGGCGGAGGATGAAACCATCCGTTGCGCCAATCAGTTTCTGCACGTTGATGGTATCGCGACGAGCGAAGATGCTCAGGCGCACGCTGTTACCAATGACGAGGAACACCGCCGCCACCATCAGCACGCCGATCATCGCCGACACGCGTCCTACCAGCCCGGTCAGGGCGGCAAGACGGGCAAACCAGCTGTCGTCCATGCGCACTTCATCAATCCCGTTGATGCGGGTAATGCGGTCGCGCAGGGTGTTGAGCGAATCCGTGCCCTGGAAATCGAGTTTCGGGATCACCACCGCCACGGCGGGCAGCGGGTTCTCTTCAAGCATATCCAGCGCGCCGCCGAAGCCGGACCAGTTGCGGAACTCGCCCAGCGCTTCATCGCGGGAAAGGTAGTTCACCTTTTCCACGCCCTGCTCGGCCTGAATCTGCCCCACCACCTGAGCCGCCGCGTTATCGTCGAGGGCTTTATCCAGATAAACGGTGATCTGCGGCGACGGATAGTACTGGGACGCAGCCTGGTTTACGTTTTTGTAAACCATGTAGCAGACGCTGGGCAGCGTCAGGGAGATGGCAATCACCATCACCGTCAGGAACGTCGCCAGCGGTTTGCTTTTCAGATCCTGCAACGCGCCCTGGAAGGCGTACCGCACCTGCTCGTTAAAGACGTTGGTTTTGCGGGAGTTCGGTTTCGGTGCCGCTTTGGCACGCTTAGGCGCATTGCGATTGCCGTCCCCGCCGCCCTGAGGCTTGCGGAAACGGTCAAACCGGTTGCTGAACTGCCGAATCTGGTTCATTGCATCACGCTTATTCACCGTGGCCTCCGTGCAAATGCCCGTCGCTCAGGGTCAGCATGCGGTACGAACGGCGGGAGATCAGCCCCATGTCGTGCGTCGCCATCAGTACCGTGACCCCCACGCGGTTAAATTCCTCAAACAGACGCAGGATGCCTTCAGAGAGGGCATCGTCCAGGTTACCGGTCGGTTCATCCGCCAGCAAAACGGCTGGCTTGTTCACCACCGCACGGGCGATGCCCACGCGCTGCTGCTCACCGCCGGAGAGCTGGATCGGGAAGTTCTTCGCTTTGTCCAGCAGCCCGACCTTATCCAGCGCCGCAGAGACGCGACGGCGGATATCATCGTAACTGGCGCCGGCAATAATCAGCGGGATCGCGACGTTATCGAAAACCGTGCGATCCATCAGCAGGTGGTGATCCTGGAAAATCATGCCAATCTGACGACGCAGGAACGGCACTTCACGGTTCTTAAGACGGCTAATTTCATGGCCGCTGAACCAGATTTTCCCGGCGCTTGGCCGCTCGATCCCACAGATCAGCTTGAGCAGGGTACTTTTCCCCGCGCCGGAATGGCCGGTCAGGAATGCCATCTCGCCTGGCTGGAGGTGGAATGTCACCCCCTGTAGCGCTTGTCTCCCGCCGAGATAGGCCTTGCTGACGTGTTCAAAGCGAATCATTGTTAGTCCTCTCGGGCAAATAGTGCCTCAATAAAGTCGTCCGCTTTAAACGGACGTAAATCCTCAATACGCTCGCCCACACCGATGTAACGGATAGGAATGCCGAACTGGTCGGCCACGGAGAAGATCACCCCGCCTTTCGCGGTGCCGTCCAGCTTGGTCAGCGTGATCCCGGTCAGTCCTACCGCTTCATGGAACAGCTTCGCCTGGCTGATGGCGTTCTGTCCGGTGCTGGCGTCGATAGTCAGCATAATTTCATGCGGTGCATCTTCGTCCAGCTTCTTCATGACGCGAACGATTTTCTTCAGCTCTTCCATCAGGTGCGATTTGTTCTGCAAACGCCCTGCGGTATCCGCAATCAGCACGTCCACGTTACGCGACTTCGCCGCCTGGATGGCATCGAAAATCACGGACGCGGAATCCGCGCCGGTGTGCTGAGCAATAACCGGAATATTGTTGCGCTGGCCCCACACCTGAAGCTGTTCCACCGCTGCCGCACGGAAGGTATCGCCCGCCGCCAGCATCACCGATTTGCCCTGCTGCTCAAACTGGCGCGCCAGCTTGCCGATGGTGGTGGTTTTGCCCACGCCGTTGACGCCAACCATCAGGATAACAAACGGCATTTTGCCTTCAATATTAAGCGGTTCGTCAACTTTTGCGAGAATTTCACCCATCTCGTCTTTCAGCAGGCCGTACAGCGCCTCGGCGTCACGCAGCTGTTTGCGGCTCGCCCCTTCGGTCAGGTTGGCGATGATCTTCCGGGTGGTTTCCACGCCCACGTCCGCAATCAGCAGCTGCTCTTCCAGCTCCTCAAACAGATCGTCGTCGATCTTTTTGCCGCGGAACAGACTGATAAATCCGGAACCTAAATTTTCTTTGGTTTTGAGCAGGCTGCGCTTCAGGCGCGCAAAGAAACCTTCTTTGGTCGGTTTTTCCTGCTCCTGAACGATCTCTTCTTCGGCCTGCGCTTCCACCGGCACGACGATGACCGCTTCTTCAGCCGCTTCCGCCGCCAGCGCCTGGGCTTCCAGCTCTTCGTCGGTCAGCTCTGGCTCAAGGGCCGCTTCTTCTTCCACCGCCTCAACAATTTCAACGGTTTCCGCTTCGGCCTGCCACTCTTCGGCAGAAACCTCTTCAGCTTTCACCTCTTCCGGCAGCGGCAGCTCTTCGTGTTCGATAGTGGCCTGCGGCGCTTCGTTAAGGGTTTCAACGATAACCGGCTCTGGTTTTTCGCTCTCCTGAACCTGTTCAGTAACCTCAACCACCTCTTCGGCAAAGGATTCAATCTCTTCTTTGCTGTGGGCTGGCTCTTCCGCTTCGACAACCGCAGCGGTTTCGACAGGCGTTTCAGGCTGTGACGGCTCTTCTACAACCTGCTGTTCTTCGGTTTTCTGTTCTGTTTCTTGCTCTTTTTCACCGAAACCCAACCAGGAAAAGAAGCCACGTTTTTTTTGTTTTGCCATCTGCGACTACACTCCTCGCGGCGCTATATACAGGGAAGCTAAAAAAATGATGAAATAGTCTAACACTTTACTTAATTGACATCACCGCCCGCAATCGCAGGGCAATGGTTAACAGAGCTTTCCTGAGATGAAGAAACCCACCCGCGCCCCGGCCGGTCAAATTCGCATTATCGGCGGTCAGTGGCGAGGCCGGAAATTACCGGTGCCGGACAGCCCCGGTTTACGCCCCACCACGGACCGCGTTCGCGAGACGCTGTTTAACTGGCTCGCCCCGTCTATGGTAGACGCCAACTGCCTGGACTGCTTCGCCGGAAGCGGTGCATTGGGGCTGGAAGCGCTGTCGCGTTATGCCGCCAGCGCCACGCTGCTGGAGATGGAGCGCGGCGTCGCGCAGACGTTGCAGCAAAATCTGGCTACGCTGAAGGCAACCAACGCGAAAGTGGTGAATACCAACACGCTGAGCTTCCTCGCCCAACAGGGGACGCCGTTCAACGTGGTGTTTGTTGACCCGCCGTTCCGTAAAGGGCTGCTGGAAGAGACATTATCGTTGCTGGAAAAAAATGGCTGGCTGGCAGACGACGCGCTGATTTACGTTGAAAGCGAAGTGGAAAATGGCCTGCCGCCCGTTCCCGTTCACTGGGATCTACACCGCGAGAAGGTCGCCGGCCAGGTGGCTTATCGTCTGTATCACCGTCAGGCACAAGGAGGATCCGATGCCAGTACTGATTAACGTAGGGCGCGTGCTGATGCTGTGCGTCTGGGCATTTTTGATTTTGAATCTGGTGCACCCGTTCCCGCGTCCGCTGAATATCTTTATTAACGTGGCGCTGATTTTTACCGCGTTCATGCATGCCTTGCAGATGGTGATGCTGAAAAACGGTCTGCCGAAAGATGGCCCACCGATGACCGGCTGGCAGCAGCTGCGGGTGTTTATTTTCGGCGTGTTTGAGCTGCTGGTGTGGATGAAGAAGTTTAAGGCGCAGGTGAAGAAGTAGGCCCCTCAACCTAACCCTCTCCCAAGGGGAGAGGGGACGATTACACCCTCTCCCCTTGGGAGAGGGCCGGGGTGAGGGGAAAACTACAGCCCCGGTTCAAATCCTTCAAACCGCGACCCTTTGTAGCTCAGCGTGCCTTTCTCCCCCACCGTCAACTGGTGGTACTGCTGCGCCTCCAGGCGGAAGGTCATCTCCAGCCCGCCGGTTTCCGGCTTAAAGCTCGCTTCATAGCGTATCGTTGTGCCCGCAGGCGTCACCTGCTGCTGGCGGGAGCGGCGGTCGTTAAGCGGTTTCTCACGCTTGTTCGTCACCACCACGCGCTTTTGCATCAGCGGCGCGGCGTCATTGTCGGCCTTCTCACGGCGCTGCTGCACGAAGCGAAACGAGGCGGCAATGACGATAATCGCCACCACGATAATGAAAAACAGCGGCATCTTGCTCATTGAAAAATCCCATCAGATTATGCGGAATTCAGGATACCTCGCCTGCCCCGGCATTGCCAAACGCCCGCTCGCGTCACTACACTGGATCAGGAACTGATCATTCAGCCTCAACAGTTACAGGGAGTTAATATGCTTTGGTCATTTATCGCTGTCTGTTTTTCCGCATGGCTTTACGTCGATGCGTCTTACCGTGGCCCAGCCTGGCAGCGCTGGTTGTTTAAACCCGTCACGCTATTACTCCTGCTGTTGCTTGCCTGGCAGGCCCCGATGTTTAACGCCGTTAGCTATCTTGTCCTCGCGGGGCTGTGTGCTTCCCTGATTGGCGATGCCTTAACCCTGCTGCCGCGCCAGCGCCTGCTGTACGCCGTGGGGGCATTCTTCCTGTCGCATCTGCTCTATACCATCTACTTTGCCAGCCAGATGACGCTCTCCTTCTTCTGGCCGCTGCCGCTGGTGCTGCTGGTGATTGGCGCTCTGCTGATCGCGGTGATCTGGTCGCGTCTGGAAGAGATGCGTCTCCCGGTCTGTACGTTTATCGCCATGACGCTGGTGATGGTGTGGCTGGCGGGCGAGCTGTGGTTCTTCCGTCCGACCGCTCCGGCAATGTCTGCGTTCTTCGGTGCCGCACTGTTGCTGTTGGGTAATATCGTCTGGCTGGGCAGCCACTATCGCCGCCGCTTCCGTGCGGATAATGCGATTTCCGCCGCCTGTTACTTTGCCGGACACTTCCTGATTGTGCGTTCGCTGTATATCTAAATAACGCTTGACTCTGGAGTCGACTCCAGAGTGTATGCTGCGGTTAATGAGAAAATTATCATTACCGGAGACTGCCATGTCGACTCCAGAAACACCTAAAAAAGTTCCCCAATTCTCGGCACTTAAGCTCAGCCCGGTTCCGCCAAAAGAGGACTGCTGCTGCTGCGAGGGCGCGTGCGAAACCCGGACCGAAGCGCTGCCTGAAAACGGCAATCACTACAGCTGGGTGGTCAACGGCATGGACTGCGCGGCCTGCGCCCGCAAAGTGGAAAATGCAGTGAAGCAGGTGCCGGGTGTGAACCACGTTCAGGTGCTGTTCGCTACCGAAAAGCTGCTGGTCAGCGCCGAAAACGACGTCAGCAGACAGGTTGAAGCCGCCGTCAGCAAAGCGGGTTATACCCTGCGCAGCGAAACGGCGCCCGCAGAAAAAACGTCCCCGCTAAAAGAAAATCTGCCGCTCATTACCCTCATCATCATGATGGCCCTGAGCTGGGGGCTGGAGCAAATCAACCACCCGTTCGGCAACCTGGCGTTTATCGCCACCACGCTGGTTGGCCTGTTCCCGATTGCGCGTCAGGCGCTGCGTCTGATGAGAAGCGGCAGCTGGTTTGCCATCGAAACGCTGATGAGCGTGGCGGCTATCGGGGCGCTGTTTATTGGCGCGACGGCGGAAGCGGCGATGGTGCTGCTGCTGTTCTTAATTGGCGAACGCCTTGAGGGCTGGGCGGCGAGCCGGGCGCGTAAAGGGGTGAGCGCGCTGATGGCGCTGAAGCCGGAAACCGCCACGCGGGTTATTCATGGTCAGCGTGAAACGGTCGCCATCAATACCCTGCGCCCGGGCGACGTGATTGAAGTGCCCGCAGGCGGACGTCTGCCAGCCGATGGGACCCTCATTACCGCCACCGCGAGCTTTGACGAAAGCGCCCTGACCGGGGAATCCATCCCGGTAGCGCGCGCGGCAGGTGAAAAGGTGCCTGCGGGCGCCACCAGCGTCGACCGACTGGTGCTGCTGACGGTCCTTTCCGAACCGGGCGACAGCGCCATCGACCGCATCCTCAGGCTGATAGAAGAAGCCGAGGAGCGCCGCGCGCCGGTAGAACGCTTTATCGATCGCTTCAGCCGGATTTACACCCCCGCCATCATGCTGGTGGCGCTGCTGGTCACCGTCGTCCCGCCGCTGTTCTTCGGCGCGCCGTGGGAGGGCTGGATTTACAAAGGGCTGACGCTGCTGCTGATCGGCTGCCCGTGTGCGCTGGTGATATCCACCCCGGCGGCGATTACCTCAGGGCTGGCGGCGGCGGCGCGGCGCGGGGCGTTGATTAAGGGCGGCGCGGCGCTGGAACAGCTGAGCCAGATTCAGCACATCGCCTTCGATAAAACCGGCACGCTGACGGTTGGCAAGCCGCAGGTGACCGGCGTGTATCCGCAGGACATCAGTGAAGACGAGTTGCTTATACTGGCCGCCGCCGTTGAACAGGGCTCCACCCACCCTCTGGCGCAGGCGATTGTGCGTGAAGCGAAGGGGCGCGGGCTGAACATCCCTCCGGCAACCGCCCAGCGAGCGCTGGTCGGGTCGGGGATTGAGGCTGTGGTCGAAGGCAAAAAAGTGCTGATCGCCGCGGCAGGCGCGTACCCGAATCCACAGGTTGAGGCATTAGAGCAGGCCGGGCAGACGGTCGTTGCCGTGATGCAGGACGGTGTACCGATGGGCATGCTGGCGCTGCGCGACACCCTGCGTGACGATGCGAAAGACGCCGTCGACGCGCTGCACAGGCTGGGGGTACAGGGCGTGATCCTGACCGGTGATAACCCGCGCGCGGCGGCGGCGATTGCCGGCGAGCTGGGGCTGGAGTTTAAGGCCGGATTGTTGCCTGCGGATAAAGTCAGCGCGGTAACCGAGCTGAACGGTCATGCCCCGCTGGCGATGGTCGGGGACGGGATAAACGACGCCCCGGCAATGAAGGCTTCCACCATCGGCATTGCGATGGGCAGCGGCACCGACGTGGCGCTGGAGACCGCCGACGCGGCGCTGACGCACAACCGCCTGACCGGGCTGGCGCAGATGATAGATCTTGCGCGGGCGACGCGGGCTAATATTCGGCAGAACATCGGCATTGCGCTGGGTCTGAAGGGGATTTTCCTGGTCACCACGCTGCTCGGTATGACCGGACTGTGGCTGGCGGTACTGGCGGATACGGGGGCGACGGTGCTGGTTACGGCGAACGCGTTGCGGCTGTTGCGCCGTCGGTAAAAATGCCCGGTGGCGGCTACGCCTTACCGGGCCTACAACATCTCCGAACCGTAACCGTAGGCCGGGTAAGGCGTAGCCGCCACCCGGCATAAAACGGCGTCACTGCATCCCTAGCACCCCCGGCAACCACAATGATATCGCCGGGATGTATGTCACCATCCCCAGCACTACCAGCAACATACCGTAAAACGGCAGCATCGCCCGCACCACGTGCTCGATCTTCTGCTTACTCACCGCGCTCGCCACGAACAGCACCGACCCGACCGGCGGCGTGATCAGCCCAATCCCCAGGTTCACCATCATGATCATTCCGAAATGCACCGGATCGATCCCCAGCGAGTTGGTCACCGGCAGCAGTACCGGGGTCAGGATCAGGATGATCGGCGCCATGTCCATTAGCGTGCCAATCAACAGCAGCATGATATTGAGGTACATGAGGATCACGTATTTGTTATCGGAGAGCGACGTGAAGAATTCGGTGATGCGCATCGGCAGCTGCATGTAGGTCATTACCGCGCCAAACGCCGCGGCAAAGCCAATCAAAATCATCACGATGGTGACGGTTTTCACCGTGCGGCACATCAGCTTCGGCAGTTCATTCCACTTGTAATCGCGGTAAATGAACATGGTGACGAAGAACGCCCACAGGCAGGCCACGGCGGCAGATTCGGTCGCCGTGAATATCCCGGACAAGATCCCGCCGAGGATAATCACCACCGTCATCAGCCCCCACAGAGCATCGAGCATGATTTTCAGCGCCTGCCTGAACGGGATTTTGTCCCCTTTCGGATAGCCGCGCTTGCGGGCGAAGCACAGGCAGAGCACCATCAGGCTCACGCCCAGCAGCAGGCCCGGCAGCACGCCCGCGATAAACAGCGTGGCGATGGAGACCGTTCCCCCTGCTGCCAGAGAGTAAATCACCGAGTTGTGGCTGGGCGGGATCAGGATCGCCTGCACCGACCCGCTGGCCGTCACCGCCGCCGCGTATTCGCGCGGATAGCCCTTCTTCTCCATCTCCGGGATCATCACGCTGCCGATAGACGCCGTATCCGCCACCGACGAGCCGGAAATCGCGCCGAAGAACGTTGATGCCACGATATTCACCAGCGACAGCCCGCCGCGAATAAAGCCGACAAAAACGTACGCGAAGTTGACCAGCCGTCGGGCAATGCCCCCTTCCGCCATGATCGCCCCGGCAAGAATGAAGAACGGGATCGCCAGCAGGGTAAATTTATTCACCCCGCTGGTGATCTGGATCATCAGCGCCTCCAGCGGCAGGTCAATCCACAGCGCGCCCGCCACGGCGCTTAAGCCGACGGCGAAGGCCACCGGCATCCCCAGCGCCAGCAAAATGGCGAGGGTGAATAACAAAACAAACGCATCCATTGTTCACCCCTTAACTGTGATTGCCGATCAGCACGACCGGACGGTTTTCCTGCGAGCCAAACAGCAGGCGTTCAAGCACAAACAGGATCAAAATGGCCGACCCGACAGGTAGCGGCAGATAGCTTTCGCCGGAGGTCAGAAGCGGAAACTCCGCCACCGGCTGCTCCCACAGCTCGACGCACAGCCAGTAGCTATACCAGCACATCAGGCCTGAAATCAGCAGCATCAGCAGATCCACCATCCGCGCGCACACTCTTTGCAGCGACGCGGGCAGGCGGTCGGTGAGCATGTTGACCGCAATATGCGACCCGGCGCGGTAGCTCACCGCCGCGCCGATAAAGGTAAACGTCACCATGCAGATAATGGCGATCGGCTCCGGCCAGGATTCGCCGCGATTGAGCACGTAGCGTGAAAAAATGCCGATGGGGATGACAATCGTCATCACCAACAGCGAAATACCTGCCACCGCCATGGCGAACAGGTACAGACGGTCCATCCACTTCAGGTAGAGTTCGGACATACGTACTCCGGCTTACTGAACGTCAGCGATGGCTTTCATCAGATCCTGATGCTTATCGCCATACTGCGCGCGCACCGGCTCTGTCGCCTTGATAAACACCGTTTTATCGATGTCGTGGAACTGCACCCCGCCGGCCTTCATTTTCGCCAGCGCCTGGTCGTTATACGCATTCCACAGCTTGCGCTGCTCGAACTGCGCTTCGCGGGCCAGCACCAGGATCTTTTGCTGTTCGTCAGCGCTCAGTTTGTCCCATTTCACTTTGGAGTAGAGCAGCATTTCCGGGGTGATGAAGTGGCCGCTCAGCGTGTAGTTTTTGGCGACCGGCATATAGTTGTGGGCGATAAAGGTTGGCGGGTTGTTCTCCGCGCCGTCGATCACCCCGGTCTGCATGCCGCTGTAAACCTCGCTGACGCCCATCGCCACCGAGTTCGCCCCCATCGCTTTCAGCGTGGCCAGCGCCACCGGGCTGCCCTGCACACGGATTTTCTTCCCTTTCAGATCGTCCGGTTTGACGATCGGCTCTTTGGTGATCAGGTTACGGGTGCCGGAATCCATCCAGCCAAGGAAGACCAGACGCGATTTCGGGTTGGCGGTGAGTTTGTCGCCGATCTGCTTGCCGATATCCCCGTCGATCACCTTGTGCATGTGGTTTTCATCGCGGAATACGTAGGGCAACGTAAACACTTCGATATCCGGCAAAATGGCAGCCACCGGCGCCATAGAGACGCGGATCATGTCGATCGCCCCCATCTGCGCCTGCTCAATCATCTGCTTTTCATCCCCCAGCACGCCGCCGGGGAAGACCTTAATCTCCAGCTTGCCATCGGTTTGTTGTTTGAGTTTTTCACCCATGTGCTGAACCGCCACCACGTTCGGGTAGCCTTCGGGATGCACATCGGCGGCTTTGATGGTCTGGGCAGAAACGGTGCAGGCAAAAGCAGACAGGCACAGCGCGGCCAGTAACGGCTTGAGGGTCGTTTTCATTGAGTCAACTCCAGGGTAGTGAGATAAGCGTTAAAACGGTGTTTTAGTTTTTGACGCTTAAAAATTAGACTACGGCTGGAAAAGGGAGGGTGAAGCGCCTCACAAAAGCGCGAAATTTTGAAACGATGGTTCGAAATTGTGATGGTTACTTGTCGGGCGGCGGCTGCGCCTTACCCGAACTACTACACCCGTAGGCCCATGCAAGCGAAGCGCCGCCGCGCATCAGGCCGCACTTACCCCTTACGAATCAAATACCGGTACGGCAAGGTCTCGGTTTGCTGCGCCACCAGTTCATGTTCCATAAAGGTACAAAAGCCGGGGATATCGCGGGTGGTAGCCGGATCATCGGCGACGATCAGCAGCGTTTCGCCACTCTGCATGTTACGGACGGTTTTACGCACCATCATTACCGGCTCCGGGCAACGGAGGCCCTGAGCATCAAGCGTGTGGTCTGGGCTGGAAAACAGGTCGGTCATTTTCTTCTCGTTCAGGTAAAAACGGCTGTAGTTTACGCCCCGCTATCGCCAATGCAAACCAGGTTAACGATTGCGTGAAAATTAGCCATTGCAAAGTGTCGTCAAAGCAGTATCATGCGGCGGCTTTATTGGGTTCCCTCACCCCAAATATTAATCAAAAAGGTACAATATGAACTCCTTTACACAATCGCAGCGCGTCAAGGCGTTGTTCTGGCTTTCGCTATTTCATCTGCTGGTGATCATCTCCAGTAACTATCTGGTACAGCTCCCCATCTCCATTTTTGGTTTCCATACCACCTGGGGCGCGTTCAGTTTCCCGTTTATTTTCCTCGCGACGGATTTAACCGTGCGTATTTTTGGCGCACCGCTGGCGCGGCGGATTATTTTTGCGGTGATGATCCCGGCACTGTTTGTCTCCTACGCCATCTCCTCGCTGTTTTACATGGGCAGCTGGCAGGGCTTCGAAGCGCTGACGCACTTCAACCTGTTCGTCGCGCGTATTGCCACCGCCAGCTTTATGGCTTATGCCCTGGGGCAGATCCTCGATGTCCACGTGTTTAACCGCCTGCGTCAAAACCATCGCTGGTGGATGGCACCAACGGCCTCCACGCTGTTCGGTAACGTGAGCGATACGCTGGCCTTCTTCTTCATCGCCTTCTGGCGCAGCCCGGACGCCTTCATGGCAGAACACTGGATGGAAATCGCTCTGGTGGACTACGCCTTTAAGGTGCTTATCAGCCTGGTTTTCTTCCTGCCGATGTACGGCGTGCTGTTGAATATGCTGCTGAAAAGGCTGGCAGATAAATCTGAAATCTCCGCATTGCAGGCAGGTTAAGGGTTCGCTTTATCAGTTGTGATAAGATGAACGAATGAGCCGTTATGGCCGTTTATCGAAAGGAAGAAGTCAATGCGCAATCTGGTTAAATATGTCGGGATTGGCCTGCTGGTTGTTGGCCTTGCAGCCTGTGATAACAGCGACACCAAAACGCCTGCTCAGGGCGCGTCAGCAGAAAGCAACGCCACCGGTCAGCCGGTGAGCCTGATGGATGGCAAACTCAGTTTCTCTCTGCCCGCGGACATGACCGACCAGAGCGGTAAGCTGGGCACCCAGGCGAACAATATGCACGTCTATTCCGATGCCACCGGCCAAAAAGCGGTGATTGTGATCGTCGGTGACGATACCAGCGAAGATCTTGGCGTGCTGGCCAAACGCCTGGAAGATCAGCAGCGCAGCCGCGACCCGCAGCTTCAGGTGGTCACCAATAAGTCTGTTGAACTGAAAGGCCACACGCTGCAACAGCTGGACAGCATCATCTCTGCCAAAGGCCAGACCGCCTACTCCTCCGTGGTGCTCGGCAAGGTGGACAATAAACTGCTGACCATGCAGATCACCCTGCCGGCAGACAATCAGCAGAAAGCGCAGACCGCCGCTGAAAACATCATTAACACCCTCGTGATCCAGTAATCGTTCACCAGGATGCCGTGGCCTCCGTCGCTTGCGCCGGGGGCCATTTTTTTGCCACGACTTTCAGACTAACACGCCAGACGAAGCCCATCCGGCGCACTACAATTAACAAGCCCCCCGGAAAAAGGAATTCTTATGACTGCCAGCCCGCCCGACAAAGCCGGACTTCATATTTTATTAAAACTTGCCTGCCTGGTGGTTATCCTTGCGGGTATCCACGCGGCGGCGGATATCATTGTTCAGCTTCTGCTGGCGCTGTTTTTCGCCATTGTGCTCAACCCGCTGGTGACATGGTTTTTACGCCGGGGCATCAGCCGCCCGGTCGCGATTACCATTGTGGTGATGGTGATGCTGGTTGTCCTGACGGCGCTGTTCGGCGTGCTCGCCGCCTCGCTGAGCGAATTTTCCACCATGCTGCCGCAGTACAATAAAGAGCTGACGCGCAAGCTGGTCGATCTTCAGCGCATGTTGCCGTTCGTGAATCTGCATATCTCACCGGAACGGATGCTGCGTCGGATGGATTCCGAGAAGGTGATGACCTACGCCACCACGTTGATGACCGGGCTTTCCGGGGCAATGGCCAGCATTCTGCTGCTGGTGATGACGGTGGTGTTTATGCTGTTCGAAGTACGCCACGTGCCGTATAAACTGCGTTTTGCCCTGAACAATCCTCAGATCCACATTGCCGGCTTGCACCGTGCGCTGAAGGGCGTATCCAAATATCTGGCGCTGAAAACGCTGTTAAGCCTGTGGACCGGCGTGATCGTCTGGCTGGGGCTGGTACTGCTGGACGTGCAGTTCGCGCTGATGTGGGGCGTGCTGGCCTTTTTACTAAACTACGTACCCAATATCGGCGCGGTGCTTTCCGCCGTTCCGCCGATGATCCAGGCGTTCCTGTTTAACGGTTTTTATGAGTGCATGCTGGTAGGGGCGCTGTTCCTTGTCGTGCATATGGTGCTGGGTAACATTCTCGAGCCGCGCATGATGGGCCACCGTCTGGGCATGTCGACGATGGTGGTGTTTTTATCGTTACTGATCTGGGGATGGCTGCTGGGTCCGGTGGGCATGCTGCTCTCCGTGCCGCTCACCAGCGTCTGTAAAATCTGGATGGAAACCACGAAAGGAGGCAGTAAACTCGCCATTCTTCTGGGTCCGGGTCGGCCAAAAAGCCGTTTGCCGGGATAACCGGGTGGAAAGGGTCAAAAGTGACGTTTATTCGCCAGCGCGACGACAACATTGTACGATGTGCGCAGCAAATCGCGCTGGCGAAGAAGAAGTCACAGAAACAGGTTTATCGCGGACGCGCGTAGATGAAATTTACACTTACCCTTATCGACTGGCAGGCAAGAGCGCCAGGACTCAGCGATGCCGACGAATGGCAGGCATGGTCACGCCGGTCTGACGCCATCGATCCCGCTGCACCGCTGGCGAAACTGACCGATCTGCCGATGATGACCGCCCGCCGCCTGAATTCAGGCAGCAGGCTGGCCGTCGATCTTGGCCTGATGATGCTGCGCAAACACCGCATCGATGCCGTCGTCTACAGCAGCCGTCATGGGGAGCTGGAGCGCAATTTCCGTATTCTCCAGGCCCTGGCGGCAGAACAGCCCGTTTCCCCCACCGATTTTGCCATGTCGGTACACAACTCGGCGGTCGGCAATCTCACTATCGCTGCGCGTCAGCCTGTTGTCTCTTCGTCGGTTTCCGCCGGTATGGATACCTTCCAGCAGAGCTTGTGCGACGTGCTGAGCCTGCTGCATGCGGGCTACACCCGCGTGTTGCTGGTGGATTTCGACGGTCTGCTGCCTGATTTTTATCACGCCGGGCTGCCGCCGCAGATGCCCGTCTGGCCCTACGCGCTGGCGCTGGTGATTGAGGCGGGAAATACGCTCAGCTGTGAAACGCACGTCAACCGCGCGCCTGAAGAGCCCGCGCTGCCGCAAAGTCTCCAGTTCCTTCGACATTACCTGCGGGACGAGCGCCAGTTTACCCTGCCGGGCGAGCGCCTGCTGTGGCAATGGACGCGCCAATGAGAGGGTTACGTTCCCGCCTCGATCGGATATGGCGGATGCTGATGACCGGATTGTGCTTCGTCCTGTTCGGCCTCGGCGGGCTGACGCTGTCGCTGGTGTGGTTTAACCTGCTGCTGATTTTCCAGCGCGACCGCACTCAACGTCGCCGCCTGGCACGCCGCACTATTTCTGCCAGTTTTCGCCTGTTCCTCGCGGTGGTACGCGGTGCAGGGGTACTGGATTACCGTTTCAACAACCTGGACGTTCTGCGCGCCGAGCGGGGCTGTCTGGTGATTGCGAATCATCCCTCGCTGCTGGACTATGTTCTGCTGGCGTCGGTGATGAACGAAACCGACTGTCTGGTGAAAAGCGCATTGCTGCGTAACCCGTTCGTCAGCGGCGTGATCCGCGCGGCTGACTATCTGATTAACAGCGAAGCCGACACGCTGCTTGCCGCAAGCCAGCAGCGTCTGGCCCAGGGCGACACCCTGCTTATCTTCCCTGAAGGCACCCGCACCCGGGTGGGGGAAGCCATGACCCTGCAACGTGGGGCGGCGAATATCGCCGTTCGCTGCAACAGCGCCGTGCGCGTGGTGGTGATCCACTGTAGCGAACGGATGCTTGATAAACAGAGCAGCTGGTATAACGTGCCCCCCAACAAACCTGTTTTCACCGTGGATGTTCGCGAACGCATCAACATTCATGATTTTTATGATGCGAGTCAGCACGAACCCGCGCTGGCAGCAAGGCAGTTAAACCGGCATATGCAGCATCAGTTAATAACCGGTCTTCAATCTTTGTCAGGAACGAAAGATGCAAGCGCTCTATCTTGAAATTAAGAATCTCATTATCTCTACGCTGAATCTGGAAGAACTTACCCCAGAGGATATTGATACAGACGCCGCGCTCTTTGGCGACGGCCTCGGTCTGGACTCAATCGACGCCCTTGAGCTGGGTCTGGCGGTAAAAAATCAGTACGGCGTAGTGCTTTCTGCCGAAAGTGACGAGATGCGTCAGCACTTCTATTCCGTTGCCACGCTCGCGGCTTTTATCCATCAACAACGCGCCTGAGAATGACCGCTATGACAGAACAACAAACGATTTATCAGGAAGTCTCTGCGCTTCTTATTACGCTGTTTGAAATCGCCCCGGAGGATATTACCCCTGAGGCACGTCTTTACGAGGATCTGGACCTCGACAGCATTGATGCCGTCGATATGGTGGTGCACCTGCAAAAGAAAACGGGCCATAAAATCAAGCCCGAAACCTTCAAAGCGGTGCGCACGGTGCAGGACGTCGTGGACGTTGTGGAACAGCTTCAGCGCGACGCGTAACGTGCGTTCGATTCCAGTTCTTCCCGCCCTGACGGGGCTGATGCTGCTGGCATGGCCGTTTTTGATCGGCTTCGGGCTGGCGAATAATAGCCTGCACGGGATACTGCCCGTGATGGCGCTGGTGCTGCTGTTGCGCGTCTGCCAGGCCCGTCGGCAGGGCGGCCCCCTGCGTTATCTGTTCGTGAGCGTGGCGCTGGCCGGCATAGCACTTTGCGCGGCGAGCTACGTCCTGCACGCGCACCAGTGGGTGCTGTTATATCCGGTGGTGGTGAATCTGGTGATGCTGGTGGTGTTTGGCGGTTCGCTGTGGACGTCAATGCCTGTCGTTGAACGGCTGGCGCGCCTGCGTGAACCGGATCTCTCCCCCGTCGGGGTACGTTACACGCGCCGGGTTACCCAGGTCTGGTGCGGCTTTTTTATTATCAACGGGGCGATCGCGCTGTTTACCGTATTACACGCCGATATCCGTCTGTGGACGCTGTGGAATGGGATGATTGCCTATCTCCTGATGGGCACGCTGATGGCTGGCGAGTGGGTGGTGCGACAACGGGTGATGAAAAACGATGCTTAACCCTCTTCCGCTTAGCCAGTGGCTCAGTGCGCCCCGCCCTGACGACACCCCTGTCGCCTGGCAGGACGACCATCTCTGGACGCTTGGCGATCTGCGCCACGACGTCACTCAGTTGGTCGACACGCTGCGTCGTGAAGATGGCGAGCGCTGGGCGTTGTGCATCGAAAACGGTTATCTGTTTATTGTCGCGCTGCTGGCGACGCTGCATGCGGGTAAAACGCCGGTCCTCCCCGGGCACAGCCGGGCGGCGCAGCTTAACGAACAGCGGGCGCTGTTCAGCGGCGTCCTGAGCGACACCACGCTCGATTTTCAGGGGCGACAGCTGCGGGTGGCTTCCGCGCAGCGGGCAGGCCATCCCTTTTCACCGCTGCCAGCCATCGGTGAGACGCGCACGATCGAGCTTTACACCTCCGGCTCGACCGGCACGCCGCAGCGGGTAAGTAAGCCGGTGGTCAGCCTTGATCGTGAGGCTCGTCTGCTGGCGGCGCATTTTGGCGAGCGTCTGGCGGGCTGTCACGTCGTGGCTTCCGTGGTGCTGCACCACCTGTATGGCCTGACGTTTCGTGTTGTCTTACCCATGGCGCTCGGCCTGCCGCTGCATGCCAGCCTGCTCAACTATGCCGAGCAGCTCTCTGCCCTTCCCGACGATAAACGCTACCTTTTCATCAGCAGTCCGGCGTTTCTCAAGCGGCTGGACGCGTCGCTGACGCCGCCCCCCGTCAACCTGCTCGTCTCCGCCGGCGGCGCGCTGCCCTGGCAGGAGGTCGCCGCGGTTCAGGCCTGGCTCAACGTCTGGCCGGATGAAATATACGGCAGCACGGAAACGGGCGTAATGGCCTGGCGCTACCGTCAGGAGGAAAGCACGCGCTGGCAGCCTTTCCCCGGCGTGGCGTTTCACGGCGATCGCGTGACGTCGCCGCTGATCCCCGAGGCGGAGGGAATCGTGCTGGATGATATCCTGCACTTCACGGCTGACGGGCAGTTCAGCCTCGTCGGGCGTCGTGGTCGGGTGGTCAAAATTGAAGATAAGCGCATTTCACTCGATGACATTGAGCACCGCCTGCTGGCGCTGGACGGCATCCGCGAGGCCGCCGCGCTGACGGTGACGCGCGGCGGGCGTCAGGGCATTGGCGTATTGCTGGTGCTGAATGAAGCGGTGCGTCAGCAACACGAACAGAGCAAAACAGCGCAGGAGCTCGCCTGGCGACGCGCCCTTCGCCCCTGGCTTGAACCGGTTGCCGTACCGCGCTACTGGCGGATCGTTGATGAAATCCCGGTCAACAGCATGAACAAGCGCGTGACTGCGCAGCTACAGGAGTTGTTTCATGAAGATCCCTGAAATCGGGCGCCTCCAGCCCGATCCACAGCATCTGGAGATAACCTTTTATCTTGATCCTGACCTGCTCTGGTTTAAGGGACATTTCGCCGTACAGCCGCTACTGCCGGGCGTGGCGCAGCTCGACTGGGTGATGCATTACGCCGCCGCGCTGGCGTCGGGCTACCGCTTTCACAGTATTCAGAACGTGAAGTTCGCCGCCCCGCTGTTGCCGGAGAACACGGTCACGCTGCTCCTTGCCTGGCAGCCTGAACGCCAGTTGCTGACCTTTAGCTACCAGCGCCATGCGGGTAACGAGCGCCACACCGCCAGCAGCGGGAAGATTCGCTTATGTCAGTAACCTTCCGCCCCTGCGTGCTGATCCCCTGCTACAACCACGGGGCGATGATGGCTTCGGTGCTGGCGCGCCTGGCACCTTTCGATCTGCCCTGTCTGGTGGTGGACGACGGCAGCGATGAAACCACGCGCCGCACGCTTGAAGCGCTGGCGGCGGATCGTCCGCAGATCACACTGCTGCGGCTGGCCGAAAACAGCGGCAAAGGCGCGGCGGTGATGCAGGGGCTGAAAGCCTGCGCCGATCACGGCTTCACCCACGCCGTTCAGGTGGACGCTGACGGCCAGCACGCTATCGAGGACATTCCCAAACTGCTGGCGCTGGCCGGGCGTCATCCCGATGCGCTCATTTCCGGGCAGCCCGTTTACGATGACTCAATCCCCCGTTCGCGCCTGTACGGGCGCTGGATAACGCACGTCTGGGTCTGGATTGAAACCCTCTCCCTGCAACTGAAAGACAGCATGTGCGGGTTTCGCGTTTACCCGATAGCCCCGGTTCTGCGCCTTGCAGCAACCACGCCGCTCGGCAGGCGAATGGATTTTGATACCGAAGTGATGGTGCGCCTCTACTGGCAGGGCAACACCAGCTATTTTCTGCCCACCCGCGTGACCTATCCGCCGAACGGGGTATCCCATTTCGATGCCCTGAAAGACAACGTGCGCATCTCGTTGATGCATACCCGTCTGTTTCTCGGCATGCTGCCGCGCATTCCTTCCCTGCTGATGCGTCGCCGCTCACAGCACTGGGCGCAGCAGCAGGAGGTAAAAGGATTATGGGGCATGCGCCTGATGCTGCGCGTCTGGCAGCTGCTGGGGCGAAAGGCGTTTACCGCCCTGCTGTGGCCGGTTACCGCCGTCTACTGGCTGACCGCCCGCGCTGCGCGTCAGGCGTCTCAGCAGTGGCTGGCGCGGGTTAAAACGGTGATGGCACAGCGGCAAATGCCGCCCCTCGCGCGGCTTAACAGTTTTTCCCACTTCCTGCGCTTCGGTCATGCCATGCTGAACAAAGTGGCCAGCTGGCGCGGCGAAATGAAACTCCATCACGATCTGGTCTTTGCGCCAGGCGCGCAGGAGGCGCTGGGGCTCGACGATCCTCAGGGCAAACTGCTGCTCGCGTCGCATCTTGGCGATGTGGAAGCCTGCCGTGCGCTGGCCCAGCGCGAAGGGGCGAAAACCATCAACGCGCTGGTCTTCAGCGACAACGCCAGACGCTTTAAGCAGGTGATGGAGGAGATGGCGCCGCTGGCGGGCATTCACCTGATGCCGGTCACCGACATTGGCCCGGAGACTGCCATCCTCATTAAAGAGAAGCTGGATCGCGGCGAATGGGTGGCGATCGTGGGCGATCGCATCGCCGTCACCCCGCAGCGCGGCGGCAGCTGGCGGGTGATATGGAGCGAATTTATGGGCCAGCCCGCGCCGTTCCCGCAGGGGCCGTTTATCCTGGCGTCCATTTTGCGCTGCCCGGTGGTGCTGATTTTTGCCCTCTGTCAGCAGGGAAAGCTGACCCTGCACTGCGAGCCGTTTGCCGACCCGCTGCTGCTGCCGCGCGGCGAACGCCAGCAGGCGCTACAGCAGACCGTCGACCGCTATGCGCAGCGGCTGGAGCATTACGCGCTCTTGTCGCCGCTCGACTGGTTTAATTTTTTCGATTTCTGGCAGCTGCCAGAGGTCAACGAGAAGGAGTAAAGGGTGCTGACCGATCCCCGCTTTACGGCTGAAGTTGAAATCACCGTTCCGTTCCACGACGTCGATATGATGGGCGTGGTGTGGCACGGCAACTACTTCCGCTACTTTGAGATTGCCCGCGAAGCGCTGCTCAACCAGTTTGATTACGGCTATCGCCAGATGAAAGCGTCCGGCTACGTCTGGCCGGTGGTGGATACCCGGGTGAAATACCGCGACGCGGTGACCTTCGAGCAGCGCATTCGCGTCCGCGCCCACATTGAAGAGGTTGAAAACCGTCTGCGCATCGCCTATCAAATCTTCGACGCGCAAACCGGGAAACGCACCACCACCGGCTACACGATTCAGGTGGCGGTGGAAGAAGCAAGCCGGGAGATGTGCTTTGTCAGCCCGGCCATTCTGTTCGAACGCATGGGGATCGCGCCATGAAATGGATAACGCTACTCGCGCTGCTGGTAAGCCCGCTGGTGAACGCGATCACGCTGGATGAACTGCAACAGCGGTTTGCGGAGCAACCAGTGGTACGCGCACACTTCGAACAGATCCGCACGATCAAGGATATGCCTCAGCCCCTGCGCTCGCAGGGGGAGATGCTGATCGCCCGTGACAATGGCCTGCTGTGGGATCAAAAAGCGCCGTTCCCGATGACGCTGCTGCTGGATGACAAACGGATGGTGCAGATCGTCAACGGTCAGTCGCCGCAGACCATTACCGCCGACACTAACCCGCAGATGTTCCAGTTCAACCATCTGCTGCGGGCGCTGTTCCAGGCCGACCGCAAGGTGCTGGAAGAGAACTTCCGCGTCGATTTCAAAGATCTGGGTGAAGGCCGCTGGTCACTGGTGCTGACGCCCGTCACCACGCCGCTGGACAAGATTTTCTCCACCCTTGATTTGAAGGGCGCGATCTATCTGGAATCCATTCGCCTGAACGATAAGCAGGGCGACACGACGGATATCGCCCTCTCCCGCCACCAACTGACGCCCGCCCGCCTGACCGATGCAGAACGCCAGCGCTTTGCCGCACCGTAACGCCCTGCGCCCGGCGCTGCTGTGGGCCGCGGTATGCCTGATCCTGCTGGGCGTGCTGCTGTCGCTGCTGCCCGGCGCGCGGCTGAACAGCAGCGTGCTCGCCATGCTGCCGAAACAGACGCTCGGCGCGATCCCTCCCGCTCTCAACGACGGATTTATGCAGCGCCTCGACCGCCAGCTCATCTGGCTGGTCAGCCCCGGCAAACAGCCGGACCCGCGCGTGGCGCAGCAGTGGTTAACCCTGCTGCAACGCAGCCAGGCGCTGAGTGTCGTAAAAGGTCCGCTGGATGCCGCCGGGCAACAGGCCTGGGGAGATTTCTTCTGGCAACACCGCAATGGCCTGGTCGATCCGGCCACCCGCGCCCGCCTGCAAAACGGCGGTCAAGCACAGGCCCAGTGGATCCTGTCCCAGCTCTACTCCGCCTTTTCCGGCGTGAGCGGCAAGGAGCTGCAAAACGATCCGCTGATGCTGATGCGCGGCGCGCAGCTCGCGCTGGCGAAAAACAGCCAGAAGATGCAGCTGATGGACGGCTGGCTGGTGACAAAAGATGCGGCCGGGAACTACTGGTATCTGCTGCACGGCGAGCTGGCGGGCTCATCGTTTGATATGCAGCAAACCCACCAGCTGGTGACCACCCTTAACGCGTTGCAGCAGACGCTGAAAAGCCAGTATCCACAGGCGCAGCTGCTCTCGCGCGGGACGGTGTTCTACAGCGATTACGCCAGCCAACAGGCTAAAAACGATATTTCCACGCTTGGCGTCGCCACGGTGCTCGGGGTGATCCTGCTGATTGTGTCGGTGTTTCGCTCCGTGCGTCCGCTGCTGCTGAGCCTGCTCTCCATTGCCATCGGCGCGCTGGCGGGGACGGTCGTGACGCTGCTGCTGTTCGGTGAACTGCACCTGATGACGCTGGTGATGAGCATGAGCATCATCGGCATCTCGGCGGACTATACGATTTACTACCTCACGGAGCGGATGGTGCACGGCGCGGAACACTCGCCCTGGCAAAGCCTGGCGAAAGTACGTAACGCGCTGCTGCTGGCGCTGCTGACCACCGTCGTGGCGTATCTCTTCATGATGCTGGCCCCCTTCCCCGGCATTCGTCAGATGGCGGTGTTCGCCGCCGCAGGGCTGAGCGCCTCGTGCCTGACGGTAATGTTCTGGCATCCGTGGCTGTGCCGGGGCATGCCGGTCCGCCCGGTCCCCCTGAGAGGGATTATGCAGCGCTGGCTGAACGCCTGGCGCGACGGTAAAGCCCTCTCTGTCGGGCTGCCGGTAGCGCTGGCGCTGCTCTCCGCCATCTGGATCGCCAGCCTGCGGGTGGATGACGATATCGCCCGGCTTCAGGCGCTGCCGCAGGACATTCTGGCGCAGGAAAAAACCATCACCGCCCTGACCGGGCAAAATGTCGATCAGAAGTGGTTCGTGGTGTACGGCGCGTCGGCTCAGGAAACGCTGGAGCGGCTGGAGGCGTTTACCCCGGCGCTGGCGCAGGCGCAAAAAGCCGGTGAATTAACCCGCTGGCGCACCCTGCCGCTGAACTCGCTGGCGCGGCAGAACAGCGATCTGCATCTTCTGCGTAACGCCGCACCGACGGTGATGAAAATGCTGCAAAGCACGGGGCTGAACGCCGTCCCACCGAACCTGAACGCCATGCCTGTCAGCGTGGAAGCGTGGCTCGCCAGCCCGGCCAGCGAGGGCTGGCGTTTGCTGTGGCTGACGCTGCCGGACGGCAAAAGCGGTGTGCTGGTCCCGGTCGATGGCGTCAGAAACAGCGCCGCGCTCGGTGAGCTGGCCGCCCGCCATCCCGGGGTCGTCTGGGTTGACCGTAAGGCCAGCTTCGACAGCCTGTTTGCGCTCTACCGCTCGCTGCTGACGGGGCTGCTGGGCGTGGCGCTGGCGGTGATTGCCTGCGGCGCGATGCTACGCCTCGGCTGGCGAAAAGGGCTAGTGGCGCTGGTGCCGTCCGTGCTGTCGCTGGGCGGCGGGCTGGCGGCGCTGGCCGTGACGGGCCATCCGGTGAACCTGTTTTCCCTGCTGGCGCTGGTGCTGGTCCTCGGCATTGGCATTAACTACACGCTGTTTTTCAGCAACCCGCGCGGCACGCCGCTGACCTCCATGCTGGCGATTACCCTCGCCATGATGACTACCCTGCTGACGCTGGGGATGCTGGTGTTCAGCACCACTCAGGCCATCAGCAGCTTTGGCATTGTGCTGGTGAGCGGTATCTTCACCGCGTTCTTGCTCGCCCCGCTGGCGATGCCGTCTAACAAAGAGAACTTACCATGACCCGTTTCATTCGCCTGGCGGCAGTGATGATGGCCCTGTTGCTGGCGGGGTGTAGCCATACGACGAACCGCGATGACGCGCGCCCTCAGGCCTGGCTCCAGCCCGGCACCCGCGTCACGCTGCCCCCGCCGGGCATCACGCCTGCCATCCGCGCGCAGCAGTTGCTTACCGGCAGTTTTAAAGGCCAGACCCAGTCGCTGCTGGTGATGCTGAACGCCGATGGAAATAAAGTGGCGCTTGCCGGCCTCTCCTCCGTCGGGATCCGCCTGTTCCTCGCCACCTACGACAACACCGGGATCCACACCGAGCAGTCGGTTGTGATGCCGCAGCTGCCGCCCGCCAGCCAGGTGCTGGCCGACGTGATGCTGAGCCACTGGCCGCTCAGCGCCTGGCAGCAGCAGTTGCCGAAAGGCTGGACGCTGAACGATACTGACACCAGACGCGAACTGCGCAACCCCGAGGGCAAACTGGTCACGGAAATTGTCTACCTGAACCGTAACGGCAGGCGCGATCCGATTAGCATTGTGCAGCACGCTTTTCACTACCACATCACCATTCAATATCTGGGTGACTGAGATGATTTACCTTTCTGCCGTTGGCATGGTCAACGCGCTCGGCAACTCGGCTGATGAAATAGCGGCGAACCTGATCGCTGGCGTGGCCCCCGGGATGCGCCAGCGTGCGGGCTGGCTACAGGGCTTACCCGAGGCCGTGCTGGGGGGCGTGGAGGGTGAACTTCCCCCTGTCCCCGAGTCTTTTTCTGCGCATCGCAGCCGCAACAACCAGCTGCTGCTGGCGGCGCTGGCGCAAATCCGGCCCGCCGTCGATGCGGCCATTGCGCGCGTGGGGCGCGACCGCGTGGCGGTTGTTC
This sequence comes from Enterobacter cloacae complex sp. IR5441, assembly GCF_049238215.1. NCBI lineage: Bacteria > Pseudomonadati > Pseudomonadota > Gammaproteobacteria > Enterobacterales > Enterobacteriaceae > Enterobacter > Enterobacter cloacae complex sp. IR5441. Next base: position 24,213 of record NZ_JBMKIA010000011.1, on the reverse strand, counting down.
TGGGCACCAGCACCTCCGGGCTGGACGAGGGTGATGAGTACGTGCGCCGCGCGCAGAACGGCGAGAGCAGCCCGCAGTGGCAATATCCGCAGCAGGAGCTGGGCGATCCGTCGCGCTTTCTCGCCCGCTGGCTTGCGCTGGACGGCCCGGCGTATACCATCTCAACCGCCTGCTCCTCCAGCGCGCGGGCGATCGTCAGCGGTCGTCGCCTGATTGACGCCGGGCTGGTGGACGTCGCCATCGTCGGCGGGGCCGACAGCCTGAGCCGCATGCCGGTCAACGGCTTCAACAGCCTGGAGTCCTTCTCCCCGACCCTGTGCGAACCGTTTGGCCGCCACCGTCGGGGGATCACCATTGGCGAAGCGGCGGCACTGATGGTGCTGACCCGCGAGCCGGGCGAGGTTGCGCTCCTGGGCGCGGGGGAATCCAGCGATGCGTACCATATTTCCGCCCCGCATCCGCAGGGCGAAGGGGCGATCCGCGCCATCAACCAGGCGCTGAACGAGGCGGACATGACGGCGGCGGACGTCGGCTATATCAACCTGCACGGCACCGCCACGCCGCTGAACGATCGCATTGAGGCGCAGGTGATCCACGATCTCTTTGGCGACCGCGTGCCGTGCAGCTCCACGAAACATCTTACCGGCCACACGCTGGGCGCAGCGGGGATCACCGAGGCCGCCCTGAGCTGGCTGATCCTGACCCGAGACCTGCCGCTGCCGCCGCAGGATTTTTCCCGCTACGCACCAGACGACACCCTGCCCGCCTTCGGCCTGCTGCACCAGAGCGCACCGCTGAATAAACCGGCGATCCTGTCAAACTCCTTCGCGTTTGGCGGCAACAACGCCAGCCTTCTGCTGGGGAGGGTATGATGCGCTACTTACCTCCCGGGGATTATCTTCCTCACGACACGCCGATGCTGCTGCTTGAGAGCGTGGAAAACGTCACCGATGACCGCGCCGTTTGCAGCGTGACGGTGAACGATCGGGGCGTTCTGGCTCCGTTCCTGGACGCGGACGGCAACCTGCCTGGCTGGTTTGCGCTGGAGCTGATGGCCCAGACCGTGGGCGTCTGGTCTGAATGGCACCGGATGCAAAAAGGGCTGCCGCACTGTGCGCTGGGCATGGTGCTGGGCGCGCGCGAGCTGGTGTGCGACGCAGGGCATTTTGCCGCAGGCAGCACGCTGATCATCACCATCGAACGTCTGATGCAGGATGAACGCTTTGGCAGCTTCGAGTGCGCCATTCATGCGGATAATGTCTCCCTCGCCACGGGCCGCGTGAACACCTTCCAGCCGAGCGAGGATGAATTAACCACACTTTTCAACCAGGGAACACCATCATGAGATCCGTACTGGTCACCGGCGCCAGCAAAGGCATTGGCCGCGCTATCGCCCTTCAGCTTGCGGCGGACGGTTTCACCGTCGGCGTGCATTACCATCGTGATGAAGCGGGCGCGCAGGAGACGCTGGAAGCGATTGTCCAGGCAGGCGGCGCGGGCCGTTTACTCACCTTCGACGTGAGCAACCGCGAGCAGTGCCGCACGGTGCTGGAACAGGAGATCGCTGACCACGGCGCGTGGTATGGCGTGGTCAGTAACGCCGGTATTACCCGCGACGGTGCTTTTCCGGCGCTCAGCGACGATGACTGGGACAGCGTGATCCACACCAATCTCGACAGTTTTTATAACGTCATTCATCCCTGCATTATGCCGATGATCGGCACCCGCAAGGGCGGGCGGATCATCACCCTGTCGTCGGTGTCAGGCATTATGGGCAACCGTGGGCAGGTGAACTACAGCGCGGCGAAAGCCGGGATCATCGGCGCCACCAAAGCGCTCGCCACCGAGCTGGCAAAACGCAAAATCACCGTCAACTGCATCGCGCCGGGGCTGATCGATACCGGCATGATCGAGATGGACGAAGCCGCGCTGCACGCGGCGATGTCGATGATCCCGATGCAGCGTATGGGCCAGGCCGAGGAGGTCGCCGGGCTGGCGAGTTACCTGATGTCGGATAAAGCAGGCTATGTGACGCGTCAGGTGATTTCGATTAACGGAGGCATGCTATGACCCGCCGGGTAGTGATTACGGGCATGGGCGGCGTCACCGCGTTCGGCGAGGACTGGCCGACCATCTCGCGCCGTCTGCGCGAGTATGAAAATGCGGTGCGTACCATGACGGAGTGGCAGGCGTATGACGGCCTGCAAACCCTGCTCGCCGCGCCGATTGAAGACTTCACTCTCCCCGCTCACTATACCCGTAAGCGCATTCGCGCCATGGGCCGGGTGTCGCTGCTCTCTACCCGCGCCACCGAGCTGGCGCTGGAGCAGGCGGGACTGATCGACGACGCGGTGCTGACCAACGGTCAGACCGGCATCGCCTACGGCTCGTCGACCGGCAGCACCGGGCCGGTCAGCGAGTTCGCCTCCATGCTCACCGAAAAGCACACCCACAACATCACCGGCACCACCTACGTGCAGATGATGCCGCACACCACGGCGGTGAATACCGGGCTGTTCTTTGGCCTGCGCGGACGGGTGATCCCCACCTCGAGCGCCTGTACCTCTGGCAGCCAGGCGATTGGCTACGCCTGGGAAGCGATTCGTCACGGCTACCAGACGGTGATGGTGGCAGGCGGCGCGGAAGAGCTGTGCCCGTCGGAAGCGGCGGTTTTCGATACCCTGTTTGCCACCAGCCAGCGTAACGACGCGCCAAAAACCACGCCGTCGCCGTTTGACGTTCAGCGCGATGGCCTGGTGATTGGCGAAGGGGCGGGCACGCTGGTGCTGGAAGCGCTGGATCACGCCAGAGCGCGCGGGGCGACAATCTATGGCGAGATCGTGGGCTTTGCCACCAACTGCGATGCGGCGCACATCACCCAGCCCCAGCGTGAAACCATGCAGGTGTGTATGGCGCAGTCGCTGGCGATGGCGGGCCTTGGCCCTCAGGAGATTGGCTACATTTCTGCCCATGGCACGGCAACCGATCGCGGGGACATCGCCGAGAGTCAGGCGACCGCCGCCATTTTCGGCGACAGCGTGCCCATCTCATCCTTAAAGAGTTATTTCGGCCATACCCTGGGCGCCTGCGGCGCGCTGGAAGCCTTGCTGAGTCTGCACATGATGCGGGAGGGCTGGTTCACGCCAACGCTCAATTTAAGACAACCGGATGAGCAATGCGGCGCTTTAGATTATATTATGGGGGAAACCCGCCCGATTGATTGCGAATTTATTCAGAGCAATAACTTTGCCTTTGGCGGCATCAATACCTCGATAATCATTAAACGCTGGGCGTAACTATGTACCAGTTTGTACTGGGAAAGATCTCCACCCTTAGCGCGGACCCGCTGGCGTCAACGCTCGCAGACATGGCACCTCAGGGTGCACGACACGCTTCCTGGCTTGCAGGCCGGACGCTGCTCGCCAGAACCTTATCCCCCTCACCGCTTCCCGAGATAATTTACGGCGAGCAGGGAAAACCGGCCTTCGCTAACGGCCATCCTCTGTGGTTTAACCTGAGCCACAGCGGGGACGACATTGCCCTGCTGATGAGCGATGAAGGTGAAGTGGGCTGCGATATCGAAGTGATCCGCCCGCGGGAAAACTGGCAGGCGCTGGCGAATGCCGTTTTCAGCCTCACCGAACATGACGAGCTGGAACGTGAAGCGCCGGAAGAGCAGCTTTCCGCATTCTGGCGCATCTGGACGCGCAAAGAGGCAATCGTCAAACAGCGTGGCGGCAGCGCGTGGCAGATTGTCAGTATTGACAGCACCGCCCAGACCCTCCCGGTCAGTCAGCTACGCTTCGGCTCGCTGAGCCTGGCGGTCTGTACCCCTACGCCTTTCACCTTAACGGCGGAAGCGGTTACTTACTCCGGTATTTCTGCGGCATAAAAATGACCAGCACGCCGAGTATAATCAAGCCGACGCCCGCCAGCCCGCGCCAGGAAAAGTGTTCTCCCCAGCCGGGCAGTAAAATTGCAGCACTCCACACCAGGATGTAACTGAGGCTCAGCAAGGCATACGCTTTGCTGAGCGCCATACGATGCAATGCCAGATACCAGCAGCCCATTGAGGCGCAATAGCCTGTCAGCCCCAGCATCAGCGCGCCCGTACCGGGGGCTATATGCCAGAGGGCTGCCCAGAAAGCGTCGCTCATCGGGGGCAGCGTTACCATCGCATGACGCAGCAGCAGCTGCGCCACGCTGACTAACACTACGCTGCATAACGCCCAACACGCACCGTTCACAGGCTTCCTCCCAGCAAAATAACCCCGACGATAATCAACCCGACGCCCAGCCAGTGACGTAGCGGGACAGGCTCATGCCAGACGATTTTTGCCGCCAGCGTTACCCAGACAAAGTTAAGGCTCAGCATGGGGTACGCCACCCCGACGGGCAGATGCTGCAATACCACCAGCCAGGCAACCATCCCGCCACCCAGCATCAGCAGGGCCAGCCCAAGCCACAGGGCGACCTGCTGACCGCCGCCTGCCCGGGTCGCCTGTTTCTGGCACAGTTGACCTGCGCAGCTCAACAGGCTTGCCAGCACCAGCCAGATCCAGGCCATCACTGCGGCAGATATTGCAGGTAAGCCAGACGCCCCTGAATCGTCAGGTTGTCCGGTTTTGGCAGCCCGGCGCGGGCCAGGTCGTCGTTTTTCGACAGCAGGATCACCAGCGACACCGGTCCCTGCTGACGATGCGCTTCAAGCCAGTGCGCGATATCATCTTTGCTCACAAAACGCCCCTTAGCGTCCGGATAATCCAGGCCATATTTCAGCTCACCGCTCTGCCCATACAAAATGATGTCATTACGCTGAAGCTCCCACGCCAGCCCGGAGGCTATACCAACGTTGTTCGCCAGGACGAATTTACTCATCTGCAATGGCTCGCGAACGGAATCCACCAGCGACTGCGGCTGTTTGGAATCCACTACCCGGTCCGGGATCGCAAAACCCACCAGCAGGGCCAGCCCGGCAGGGCAAAGCACCGCCAGCCACCAGCGCTGCGGATTTTTAAGGGTAAACCAGCCCACCGAGGCCCAGACCAGAAACGCCACCACGGCACAGAAGACTTTGTACAATTCGACCGGTGTCCAGACCAGATGTTTAGCAAGCCCCCATGGCGATACCACCAGCGCCGCCAGCATGCCAAGCACGCCAAACGCGATATTGATCCCACCGTTAATACGTAACGCTTTTTCGGCGACGGTGCAGGCGTAGCGCGCCATCAGGATCGCCAGCGGCGCAAAGCACGGCAGGATATAGGTCGGCAGCTTGCCTTTGGCGATGCTGAAGAACAGCAGCGGCATCACTATCCAGCCCAGCAGATAAAGCCCCGCCCTCTCGTTTTCTCTGTCTCGCCATCCCAGGCGTAGCGCGCCCGGCAGCATCGCCAGCCACGGCAGACTTCCCGCGATGAGGAACGGCAGATAGTACCAGAACGGCGCATTATGCTGGGCATCGCTCCGGGCAAAGCGCTGGATATGCTCCACCCAGAAGAAGTAACGCCAGAAATCGGGTTCACGCTGAGCGATTGCCAGCCCCCAGGGCAGGACGATAAGTACGCAGCTGAGGATCGCCAGCCAGCCGAAAACCAGCACCTCCTTCCAGCGTCGTTGCGCAATCACCCACGGCAGCACGCCAATCACCGGTACCGCCAGCGCCAGGAAGCCTTTGGTCATGACGCCCATGCCGCAGGCCAGCCCCAGCAGAATGTAGCCCCCCGCTTTTCCGGCTATCGTTTTCGCCTGCGAAGCCAGCCAGAAGCTGCACATAGCCGCCACCAGCCAGAGGGTGATAATGGGATCCAGCACGGCGTAGGTGCCGATGCCATAGACCAGGAACAGGGTTAAGAAGATCAGGCCGGAGAAGATCGCCACCCGCTTATCCTGCCAGAGACGCCAGGCCAGCCAGATCACCAGCAGCGCCGTCAGCCCGGTGCAGAATATCGCCCCCGCGCGAACGGCAAAATTAGTGTGTCCAAATAGCCATTGCCCAATGCTGTTAACCCAGTAACCGGCAATCGGTTTTTCAAAGTAACGCAGCCCGAGGAAATGCGGGACCACCCAATCGCCGGAGGCCAGCATTTCGCGGCTGATTTCCGCATAGCGCGTCTCATCTGGCTGCCATAACAGGCGAAGGTTGACCGGAAGGAGGTAGTAAACGACAAACAGTGCGAGAAGCGTCAGGCCATAGCGGGCTGTTTTCATAGTGCCGGGCTCACGGTTTGTTGATAGCCAAGCCAGCCTTCCCGGCCAGCCATTTCACGACGGACGATTTTGCCCAGGGGCAGCGTGTGGGGATCGTCCGGCAGCAGCTGGCTTAACGGGCAGAACTGAATGCCCTCCTGCGCCGCCAGCGCAAGCAACGCGTCGAAATCCTGCTGATACGCAATGCCTTCCACTTCGGCATGGATGGTATAAACCGGCGTACCGGCATCGCGGTGCATCGCATCCAGAATGTAACGGTTAAACCTGTCGGCACTCACCTCGCGCCCGACCACTTCATCCCACGTCGGAAGGGTGACCGGAATCTGCACCGTGCCGGTTCGGTTTTCCCCCAGCAGCGGTAAAAACGGTCCGGTGCCCCGGCAATCGCTGTTGTAGCGAAAGGCAAAGCGTTCTTTGGCCTTCACCACGCGCTGGTCGGCCCGCCATCCCGCCACGGCGGAACAGCGCACAGGCTGGCCGGTAATGGCTTCCAGCTCCAGCACGCCGCGCTCAACCTCACGCGCCAGGCGGGGGATATCCCACACGCCCGCCCAGGCCTGCCAGGCATGGTGATCCCAGGCGTGCAGCCCCACTTCATGATGCTGCGCGGCCTTGCAGATGATCGCTTCATTTTCCGCGCCGATGCGCCTGCCGGGCCATGCGGTTCCGGCCAGCAGGATATCCCAGCCGTAGAGCGATGCCGCGCGCGAGCGCAGCATTTTGTACAGAAAGGCCGGTTTAACCAGGCGCCACAGGTGACGCCCCATATTGTCTGGCCCGACGCTGAAGAAAAGCGTCGCGCGCACGTTGTGCTTGCTCAGCAACTCCAGCAGCCGCGGCACGCCCTCGCGCGTGCCGCGAAAGGTGTCGACGTCAATGCGTAAACCGACCTTTTTCATGATGCCTGTTCCGACAGCTCCACGGTGCGCAGGAAGAAGTCGAGCGTTTCATCAATGGTCTGCTCCATCTTCACCGTCGGCGTCCAGTTCAGGCAGCGCTTCGCATTGCGGATGCTCGGCTTGCGGTGCTCAACGTCCTGATAACCCTTGCCGTAGTAGCTGCTGCTCTCCACTTCGCGGAAACCGGCAAACGGCGGGAACTGGCTGCGCAGCGGGTGACGTTCAAAGCTTGCCAGCAGCATTTCCGCCAGCTCGCGGATGCTCGCTTCGTTGTCCGGGTTACCGATGTTGATGATCTCTCCGTTACAGCGGCCGTCTTTGTTTTCGATGATGCGGAACAGCGCTTCAATACCGTCGCTGATATCGGTGAAGCAACGTTTCTGTTTGCCACCTTCAATCAGCTTAATGGGCGAACCTTCCACCAGGTTGAGGATCAGCTGGGTGATGGCGCGGGAGCTGCCGATACGCGCGGCGTTCAGGTTGTCCAGGCGCGGCCCCATCCAGTTAAACGGGCGGAACAGGGTAAAGCGTAGCCCCTCTTTCTCGCCGTAGGCCCAGATCACGCGGTCCAGCAGCTGTTTGGAGACGGAGTAAATCCAGCGCTGCTTGTTAATCGGCCCGACCACCAGATTCGAGGCATCTTCATCGAAGTTATTGTCGGTACACATGCCGTACACTTCCGACGTCGACGGGAAGATGATGCGCTTATCGTATTTCACGCAGTCGCGGATAATCTTCAGGTTCTCTTCGAAATCGAGTTCGAACACGCGCAGCGGGTTACGGGTGTATTCAATCGGGGTGGCAATCGCCACCAGCGGCAGCACCACGTCACATTTTTTGATGTGGTACTCGATCCATTCGGAATGGATGCTGATGTCCCCTTCAACGAAGTGGAAGCGGGGATTAGTGAGGAATCGACCGATCGCATCGGATCCGATATCGAGACCGTAGATCTCGTAATTGTCGTCTTTCAGCAGCCGTTCGGTCAGGTGGTTACCGATAAACCCGTTTACGCCGAGGATCAAGACACGCGTGCGGCGTTTGATCGCCACCACCGGCGCGCTGGTGATCAGCGCCCCCGCCACCAGCCCCAGAGACTGCGCCAGCTGCGCCCCCTGCACGTACAGCCCGTTATCCGTTTGTCCGGTGACGATCTCCAGCGCCTGCTCGCCGCAGCTCACAATCAGCGGAGAGACCGAGATGACGGTGCCCGGTTTTGCCGCCGGAATGTCGTCACGCACGCGGGATTTCCAGACGATAAATTTACAGACCCCGGCGAAGCTGTACGCGCCCGGCCACGGGTCGGTGACGGCGCGCACCAGATTATGCAGCTGACGCGCCGGTTTCGCCCAGTCCAGTCGCCCGTCCTCCGGCGTGCGGCGACCAAAACAGCTTGCCTTGCTTTCGTCCTGCGCGGTTTCGGTAAAGGTCCCCTGAAGGATCGTCGGCAGCGCGTCGCGAAGCAGGCTTTGCGCGGCGATGCAGAGCTTGTGGTGCAGCTCCAGCGCCGTCTCATCAGCGCCAATGCCCACGTTCAGCTGTGCCACGATACCGCCCGCATCGGCACGGCGTACCATTTTGTGCAGCGTTACGCCGGTTTCCGTTTCACCGTTAACCAGCGCCCAGTTCAGCGGGGCGCGGCCACGGTAGGCTGGCAGCAGGGAGCCGTGCAGGTTAAATGCGCCTTTTGTCGCCACGCTCAGGATGTCGTCGCAGAGCAGATTGCGGTAGTAGAAAGAGAAAATTACGTCCGGCGCAAGCTTCTGAATACGATCCACCCACAGCGGATGGTTCACATCGTCCGGGGCGTAAACCGGAATACCGTGTTCAGCCGCAATACGCGCCACCGAGCCGAAGAAGTGGTTTTCCCCGGCAACATCCGGATGGGTGAAGATGGCGGTAATGTCGAAGCCTGCGTCCAGCAAGGCTTGCGTGCCCGTGCACCCCATATCGTGATAGGCAAAGACGACGGTTTTCATGGGTGGTTTTCCTCCTGAGATGCCAGGTGCTCCTGACGGACAACACGTTGAATAAAGTAGCGCGGACGCGCGCGAACATCGTTGTAAATACGGCTAATGTACTCACCCAGCAGACCCATACCGATGAACTGGGCGCCAATGAACGTGAACAGCACGGCAAACAGCATAAAGACCCCTTCCGCCGCCCACTGGGGACCAAAGACCAGCCGCAGAACGACCAGCAGAACGGAAAGCGCAAACCCGGCCAGCGCGATAACGCTGCCGAACACGCTCAACAGGCGCAGTGGCGTGGTGGTCAGGCAGGTGATCAGGTCGTACATCAGGTTGATGAGACGCATAAAGCTGTACTTTGACTCCCCGTGCTCGCGCTCGGCGTGCAGCACCGGGATCTCCGTCGCTTTACGGGCAAAGGTGTTCGCCAGAATCGGAATGAAGGTGCTGCGCTCGTGGCAGTGCAGCATGGCGTCGACGATGTGGCGGCGATAGGCGCGCAGCATGCAGCCGTAGTCGCCCATCGCTTTACCGGTGGTGCGCTGGATCAGACGGTTGATGGTGCGTGACGCCAGCTTGCGGAACAGGCTGTCCTGGCGGTTTTGCCGCACGGTGCCGACCACGTCGTAGCCTTCGTCGGCTTTGGCGACCAGACGCGGGATCTCTTCCGGCGGGTTTTGCAGATCAGCATCCAGGGTAATCACCAGATCGCCCGTCACGTGGCTGAACCCGGCCATAATTGCCGAGTGCTGGCCGTAGTTACGGTTGAGCAGTACGGCAACAATGTGGCTGCCCTCCGCCTGCGCGGCGTCGGTCAGCATCCGCGCGGAATTGTCGCTGCTGCCGTCGTCCACCAGCAGAATTTCATAAGCTTTGCCGAGCGTCTCGCAGGCGGCAGTCGTGCGCCGGATCAGTTCCGGCAGGCTCTCCTGCTCGTTATAGACCGGGATCACCACGGAAACTTTTTGCACGGGCGGCGCGCTGAACATATCAATGTCCTGCAAGCTGATGGAGCGCGGTAATGACGCGGGTTGTGTCGTCATGGGTCATGTCCGGGAAAAGAGGGAGAGAACAAATACGCGCGCTGTTCCATTCAGAGTTCGGAAGCGATACATCAGGGAAACGCTCGCGGTAGTATTTTTGCGTATGTGCCGCACGGAAATGCAGACCGGTGCCGATGCCCTGCTCCTTCAGCGCGGCCATCAGAGCATCACGCGAGAGGCCGCACCGGGCCTCATCCACGCGAATGATAAACAGGTGCCAGGCGTGCAGATGCGGCCAGGACGGAATGCGCAGCGGCTGGAAAGGGGTATCCGAGAGTTCAAGCAGGTAGCGGTCGGCAATGTCGCGACGGCGCTTATTGGCTTCGCCCAGCTTGCCGAGCTGCACCAGCGCCAGCGCGGCGTTGATATCCGCGAGGTTGTATTTAAAACCCGGGGTGATGACCTCGGCCTGCGGCGCGCGGCCATGGGTCTGGCGGTCATAGGCATCAACGCCCAGACCGTGGAACTTCAGGCTACGGATGTTTTGCGCCAGCTGCTCGTCATCCGTCACCACCAGCCCACCTTCGGCGCAGGTCATGTTTTTGATGGCGTGGAAGGAGAAAATTGCGGTGCCCCGCCAGCCCACATGACGGCTGTGGTAGTACGTTCCGGCGGCATGGGCCGCGTCTTCAATGACAGGAATACCGTGACGTTCACCGACGGCGCGAATGGCGTCAATATCGCACGGCGCACCCGCATAATGTACCGGCACAATGGCTTTGGTGCGGGGCGTAATGGCGGCGTCAACCGCTTCAGGCGTCACCATCAGCGTGTCTCTGTCGACGTCGATCATCACCGGTATGGCACCCAGCAGCACGATCATATTCAGCGTCGATACCCAGGTCAGGGAGGGCGTAATCACCTCATCGCCGGGACCAATCCCCATCGCCATCAGGGTGACGTGCATCCCCGCCGTGGCAGAGGAGACAGCGATCGCATGACGGTTTCCCGTCAGCGTACAGAACGCCTCTTCAAGCATCTGATTTTTCGGCCCGGTGGTGATCCAGCCGGAGGTTACGACCTCCTGTACCGCGGCGATTTCCTCCGCGCCCATTGAGGGCCGGGAAAAAGGCAAAAAATCACGCATTAATAATTTCCTTGAGTTATGCATGGCAACTTTTTGATATTAACCAAATGCCGATGCGTTTATTTCAACGAACCATAAACTCATCTCAAGGTAACGTTCATTTCTTAGGGAAAAATTAAGATGGTGATAGAAAGGAGGGATGAATTGATTCTAATTCATTATTAAACAATAAGTTATGTAAATATGAATTATTTATTATGTGATTCCGCTCACCGTATTAATGCCAATTATCTAAACCAAACATCAACAAATAAAAAAATCCCCGACCCTTTCCAATAAATATGAAATGAGTCGGGAACTTTTCTTTTTAGTTAATTGTCGCGCTTATTTTAAATTATCAGGAAAGTTTTTTGGCAACTCGCTGGCCGCGCACGCAATAACGCTATCGTCATTCGCACCGCAGTCGCGCACGAAGGTGATGGTGGCAAATTCATCAATCACTTCGGTTGGATACGCTGGCCCGGCATCACGGTAGCTATTCATCAGCGGAATGTGATCGTTCTGGAAGCAGACGGTTTTTTCCGGATTATTCATGACCCAGCGCGGGAAGAAGATGGTGCCGTGGAACAGGCGGTCGCCCAGGTTCACGATCAGGCTCACGTCGGTACCGGTTGGCTCCGTCCATGAAATTTTATAGATGCTCTCCCCAACACGGACAATGTAGGCCTGCTGATCTTTCACCCAACGGTTGCCCACCAGACCACTGTGAATACGGTAGTCCAGGGTGTTTTCGTTTTTAACGTAAATTTCGTAGTTCCAGCCATTATCGTAGGTATATACCAGATGTTTGCCGACGAAGCCGCTTAAATCATGTTTATCGAAGGTGCTCATAAGATGTCTCCTTTGTTTTGATGAGACGATCGTACCCCTTCAAAAAATGAATGAATAACGCTATGTTTGAATCAAATTCATCCAAAATTTAGATTAATTATGCACAAGACGACGCTCGAACAGTGGGCCTTGCTTGAGAGAGTCATCGAGGCGGGCAGCTTCGCTAAGGCGGCGGAAGAGACCCACCGCAGCCAGTCCTCGGTCAGCTATAACCTGTCGCTGTTGCAGGAGCGGCTGGGCGTGGCGCTTCTGATGACAGAGGGACGGCGTGCCGTGCTGACCCCGGCGGGTGAGCTGTTGCTGAATCAGGTTAAACCGCTGCTGAAAGCCTTCGCCTATGTTGAAACGCGCGCAGCGACCCTGCGTAGCGGGATGCGAACCCGTATCGACCTGATGGTAGACAGTATTTTTCCGCGCAGCCGGCTGTTCGCGATTTTGCGCCAGTTTCAGCAGCTGTACCCGCAAACGCAGGTGCGGCTTACCGAGGTGCTGGAAAACAGCCGCGCGGATGCGCTCAATGATGAAGCCGACGTGATGGTCTTAACCCGCCGCCAGGACATTACCGGCCTGGGCGAATGGCTGATGAATATCGATTTTGTTGCCGTCGCGCATCACGCGCACCCGCTGTTTGCGCTGGATACACCGCTTAACGACGAGATGCTACGACCGTGGCCGCGCATTCAGATCGCAGACAGCCAGCCCACCGCTCACCCCGCCGGGGAGTCGTGGACCTTCTCCACCATCGATGCCGCGATCGAAGCGGTGATGTATCAGGTTGGATACGGCTGGTTACCGGAAGAACGCATTCAGACCCCGCTCCAGCAGGGCATCCTTAAAACGCTGCCGCTCAGCCACGGCGTACGTCGCGCCACGCCGCTGCACCTCATCGTCAAACGCTCCCTCAGCCCGCTGGACGAGCAGGTTGAGACGCTGTTGCGCCTTTTTAAACAGGATCCGTCATCGTCAACTGCTACGCTTTAAGTTTTGAACCAAAAGATGACAAGGAGCGAATGATGAAAATTGATTTAACGGGGAAAGTGGCGCTGGTGACCGCGTCCACCGGCGGTATTGGGTTTGCCATCGCCCGCGGGCTGGCGGAGAGCGGTGCGGAAGTGATCGTGAACGGGCGCAGCGTCGACTCGGTGAACAAAGGCATTCAGGCGCTACAGCAGGTGGTGCCTGGCGTACAGGTTCGTGCCGCCATCGCCGATCTGAGTTCGCAGGAGGGCGTTGACGAACTGCTCAGGGTTGCCACGCACGTCGATATTCTGGTGAATAACGCTGGGATCTATGGCCAGCAGGATTTTTATTCCACCGACGACGAGACCTGGGAACGCTACTGGCAAACCAACGTGATGTCCGGCGTGCGCCTCTCCCGTGCCCTGCTGCCCGGCATGGTACAAAAGGGCTGGGGTCGGGTGGTGTTTATCTCGTCAGAATCGGCCTGCAATATTCCTGCGGATATGATCCACTATGGCGTGACAAAAACCGCCCAGCTCTCGCTGGCGCGCGGTCTGGCGAAGTTCGTGGCAGGCAGCGGCGTGACGGTGAACAGCGTGCTGCCGGGCCCGACAATGTCGGACGGTTTTGCCGCGATGATGAAAGACGAGATCGAAAGAACCGGTAAATCGCTGGAGCAGCTGGCGAAAGAGTTCGTGATGGCGAATCGCCCCAGCTCGGTGATCCAGCGCGCCGCCACGGTGGAAGAAGTGGCGAATATGGTGGTGTATGTCTGTTCCATGCAGGCCTCCGCGACTTCCGGCGCGGCGCTGCGCGTTGACGGCGGCGTGGTGGATGACATTGTTTGACCCGTCAGGCCACAGGTTCAGGAAAAAATGCGACCTGATATAAGGACTATGAAGGTAAAGCAGGTAAACTAGTGAACAGAATGTGTATTTCAGCTAAGACGTATTTATGACCAATATGATTGCCGACGAAGCCGTGGCGAAGTCCAGCGTGCTCTCTGTCTTTGACTTTGATGGTACGTTGACGCACCACGACAGTTTTATCCCGTTCCTGCGCTTTGCCTTTGGCAAGCGCTACTTTGCTGGCCGACTGGTGCGCATGGCCCTGCCTACGCTGCACTGTGTGCGCCGCAAGCTGACGCGAGATGAGCTGAAAGAGGTGTTGATCAAAACCTTCCTGACGGGGGTGGATGAGCACTGGTTACGTCAGCAGGCGGAAGCCTTCTGTGAAAAATACTGGAACAAGCTGATGCGCCCGGAAGGGGTGCTGGCCGTCGCCAACGAGGTCAATTCCGGTGCGGAAGTGACGATTTGCTCTGCTTCCCCGGCGCTGGTATTGCAGCCGTGGGCCGATAAGCTCGGCATTAAGCTGATTGGCACGCAGCTGGAAGTGAAAGACGGCAAGCTGACCGGGCGGATCACCGGCCACAACTGCCGCTGTGCCCAGAAGGTGGCGAGGCTGGAGAAGGTGTATGGGGATTTGAACGCGTATCACCTGCGCGCCTGGGGCGACACGCGTGGCGACCACGAGTTGCTGGCGGCGGCGCAGGATCCGCACTGGCGGCATTTTCATCATCCGAGCAAGCGCCGAAATTCACCAATTAAGGGTTAGGTGCGGCCCGATGCCCTCACCCCGGCCCTCTCCCACAGGGAGAGGGAGAAAAGCGGTACATCAGGCTTCACGTTTTCCCGGGAACATCACGCTCGCAATAATCCCCAGCGCCAGTACCCCCAGCACCACAAACAGGCTTGCCGTGGCGCCGATGTTATAACCGTGATGCCAGAAATGGTCGGTCGCATTCAACCCCAGCTTGAACGCCACGAAGAACAGCAGTAACACCACCGCTTTCTCCAGATGCACCAGATACTGCTTCAGCGCTTCCAGCACGAAGTAGAGGGTACGCAGGCCGAGGATCGCGAACATCATGGCGCTGTAGATAATCAGCGGCTCACGGCTGACGGCAATGATTGCGGGTACGGAGTCGAAGGCGAACATCACGTCGGACAACTCCACCACCGCGACGCAGAGCAGCAGCGGCGTCGCGTAGCGCTTCGCCTTCTTCACGCGGCCTACCATCACATCCTTGTTTTCAGGCTTCTCCAGTTCGGCATCCACCTCTTTCTGGGTCAGGATAAACGCATGGCTGCTGATTTTTGGCCACACCGGGTAGAAGCGTTTCACCAGGCGGTACGCCAGATGGTTGGAGTAATCTTCGACTTCATCGCTCTCTTCATTGCGTTTCAGCATCATCACCGCCGTCCAGCCGACGACCAGCGCAAAAATGACCTCAACATACGGTCCCAGGCTCAGCAGGCTGGTGCCAATGGCAACAAAAATACCACGGAACACAATCGCCCCGAGCACGCCCCAGTAGAGCACGCGGTGACGATATCTATCCGGCACGCCGAACCAGGCGAAGATCGCCATCATCACAAACAGGTTGTCGACGGAGAGCACCTCTTCCAACGCATAGCCGGTGAGGAACAGACTGGCCATCTCCGCGCCGTGGTGCACGTATAAGAATCCGGCGAAGGCCATCGCCATCATGACCCAGAAGATGGACCACATGACCGCGCTTTTCAGCGAGATCGGTTTATCGTGACGGTGCATGAAGAGGTCGATAAACATCGCCCCAACGGCCATCACCACGAAGACAACAACGGTTTCCGTCGGGAAACCGAGATGAGCAGCAGACATAGACAACCCTTTTAAGAAGACAAAACACCATGCACACAATAAAAAGCGTGGACCCGATAAGGACGCAGCACGCTAAAAAAATAAATATTAACCGTTCTTTTCAGCTGTGTAGAGACATTAAAGTTGTATCCTTTAACCTGAAAAAGACTTTAAAGTTGTAAAGTTTTAAAAAAACACATACAAAACATGATGCTAAGTGTGTATCACACGCTGTTCCAACATTATACCTTGATGTTCTTGCAGGAACTGCAATTTACAGGAGGAAAAAGGTGTTTTTGTAGTTATCTGGCGTTACGTGACAGTGTTGGTCAGATACTTCCACCTCTTCAGAGTTAAAGTTTGATATATGGGAAAAAAAACGCTCCCGGACGGGAGCGTAAGCCAGTGACTTCGGCGTCAAATGAGGGTCTAACAAGTGGAGCTGCGGGTTAATTCTGGGTGATCTGACTGCGATGCTTATCAGCCTGCTGCTGGTGAACAACGGAAGACTGACCATTATTCGCCTTCTCATGTACAGCTGCGGCCTTCTCATGCTCGCTCATTTCAGAAAATGACTTTGCTGTTTCGTTGGTAGCTCCGGGTTTAGCTTTCATCATTTTTTTATGCATTTCAGCCATGTCCTGGTGGGCAGCAGAATTGCTGTTTTGCATCATGTCATGGGACATTGCGGCCTGATCGTGACTGCTCATATCCATCATTGTCATGCTGTCTCCCTGAATTGCACTTTTTTCAGCAGATGACTGCATCTGGTGGGCAGGTGCCTGTGCATTATTTACCTGGTCATGCATGTTCATTGTCTCTGCAGCCATGGCAGATGAAGCGGCAGCCATAATGGCAACAAATGATACGAGAATCTTTTTCATGGTTGGGTCTCCGGTGTTTACATACCCAAACAATCAATGGCTTATAACAGAGAAAGCAGTTGATCTCAGGGCGGGTTAATCATCACTCCAGGAACCAGGTGATTGTGTTATCACGCTGCTCCTGATTTATGAATAATTATAAAAAACCGCCTCTGTTTATCGCGTGACTGAATGATGACAATTTTGTCACCTTCCAGGTTTCTCCTGAACAACGGGATTAATCCATTAACAGGCGCACTTTGAACACAATTTCACGCCCCTGCTGTTCTGCTGACAGCTCGCCGCCGTGAGCATGAATGATCGACCTTGTAATTGATAATCCCAGCCCCGCGCCTTCCGTGTTGTAGAACCTTGATGAGTCTGCGCGATAGAACCGGTCAAACAAACGTTCCAGATTAGCGGGAACCTGGCCGGACATCGTATTCGTAATCATCACGTTCACACAGTCACTGTCACGCTCAAGGTGTATCGCTGTACAGGTGTTATCGGGAGAATACTTGATTGCATTGGAAAGCAGGTTACTGAAAGCACGTCGGAGCATATCGCTGTCTCCGGCAACAACGCCCTCTCCTTCAACCGTGATTGTCTTTCCTGTTTCGTCTGCCAGGGGCTCGAACAACTCACGTAATTCATTCAGTTCGGCTGCCAGATCCACATCATGTTTATCCAGCCGCAGCAGACCATGCTCTGAACGTGCCAGAAAAAGCATGTCACTGGTCATTCGTGACAACCTTTTCAGTTCTTCCAGGTTAGCGAATAAAATTTCGCGGTAATGCGAAACATCCCTTTCCTTAGCCAGTGCAAACTGCGTCTGCATCATCAGATTACTGACTGGTGTGCGCAGCTCATGCGCGATGTCAGACGAGAAATCTGACAGTTTCCGGAATGCCCCCTCCAGGCGATCAAACATATTATTGAACTCCTGCATGGTCTCAGAGATTTCCGGCGGAGCCAGATCGGGATTTAGACGCTGATCCAGGCTGTGTACGGTCATGGAGGAAGCCAGACTGGTCATTTCCCGTAGCGGTTTCAGACCAATACGTGTGGTCAGCCAGCCCAGAAAAACAGAAATAAAGACCAGACCGATATTGAACCAGAACAGCCAGGTACTGAGTTTG
>NZ_JBMKIA010000011.1:0-6519 GCF_049238215.1 Enterobacter cloacae complex sp. IR5441 | reverse complement strand
GCGGCATTCTGGCTACACAATAACAAGGGAAGACTTACTCGTGGCTGCAACCCTACTAGCTCAAAATTTATTCACACATGGTTACGCTTTGGGGAAATTATGAGGGGATCTCTCAGGGCTGTGTACGGTCATGGAGGAAGCCAGACTGGTCATTTCCCGTAGCGGTTTCAGACCAATACGTGTGGTCAGCCAGCCCAGAAAAACAGAAATAAAGACCAGACCGATATTGAACCAGAACAGCCAGGTACTGAGCTTATCCATAAACAGGGTGTGATACCCAGTATCCGTGGCAACCGTAATGATGACATGTTTGCTTTTACCCTGTTCCGGCGTCACGGCAACCCGCCGCGAGATACTGCGGTACACGGTGTTATTTTCTTCCGTCTGGATCATATAGTCGAGAATATCACCCGACTTATTAAGCAGGACCGCTGGAACAACAGAATTTTTGGCATAGAGTTCAACAATTTTTTCATTTTCCATGTTTTTTATAGAAATGAATAAACCATTGTGCCCTACCATCGCATCGTTTATTTTTTCTGATAATGACTTAATATCCGTTTTGTTCCGGAACGTCTCTGTTTTAAGAAACTCTTCGGTGAGCTGAAGTTTACCTGTCAGAAAATCGCGGTCCTGATTATCGAAATAGCCATTAAGGGTGCTAATCAGGATAAAACTTGATAACCACCATACCGTAAGCATCACCGCGGCTTTGTTGAATAAATCGAACTTTTGCTGAGTTGAAGGATCAGATCACGCATCTTCCCGACAACGCAGACCGTTCCGTGGCAAAGCAAAAGTTCAAAATCACCAACTGGCCCACCTACAATAAAGCCCTCATCAACCGTGGCTCCATAACTTTCTGGCTGGATGATGAAGCTATTCAGGCCTGGTATGAGTCGGCAGCGCCTTCTTCACGAGGCAGACCTCAGCGCTATTCTGACCTTGCCATCACGACTGTGCTGGTCATTAAACGCGTATTCAGGCTGACCCTGCGCGCTGCGCAGGGCTTTATTGATTCCATTTTTTCTCTGATGAACGTTCCGCTACGCTGCCCGGATTACAGCTGTGTCAGCAGGCGGGCAAAGTCGGTTAATGTCAGTTTCAAAACGCCCACCCGGGGTGAAATCGCACACCTGGTAATTGATTCCACCGGGCTGAAGGTCTTCGGTGAAGGCGAGTGGAAAGTCAAAAAGCATGGCCAGGAACGCCGCCGTATCTGGCGTAAGCTGCATCTCGCCGTTGACAGTAAAACACATGAAATCATCTGCGCTGACCTGTCGCTGAACAACGTTACGGACTCAGAGGCCTTCCCCGGGTTAATCCGGCAAACCCACCGGAAAATCAGGTCAGCCGCCGCCGATGGCGCTTACGATACCCGGCTATGTCACGATGAACTGCGGCATAAGAAAATCAGCGCGCTTATCCCTCCCCGAAAAGGTGCGGGTTACTGGCCCGGTGAATATGCAGACCGTAACCGTGCAGTGGCTAATCAGCGAATGACCGGGAGTAATGCGCGGTGGAAATGGACAACAGATTACAACCGTCGCTCGATAGCGGAAACGGCGATGTACCGGGTAAAACAGCTGTTCGGGGGTTCACTGACGCTGCGTGACTACGATGGTCAGGTTGCGGAGGCTATGGCCCTGGTACGAGCGCTGAACAAAATGACGAAAGCAGGTATGCCTGAAAGCGTGCGTATTGCCTGAAAACACAACCCGCTACGGGGGAGACTTACCCGAAATCTGATTTATTCAACAAAGCCTCGTTAAGGTTAACCTAAGATTTCAGAATGATAATCTCTGCTTTGCAGCGAATAAGGCAATCATAATATTAGATTGAATTGTTGTAATTATCATCAATGTTTTTACTGGTTTACTATTTTCCGGAGGTGTTAATGCCTGTACTTTTCAGGGTGAAAGTTATTCCGCTGGTTTTACTTCTGGCAATGATCTTTGCGTTTTTACTTAACTGGCCAATATTGCTGCATTTTTACGAGATTTTGTCGCATTTAGAGCATGTCAAAATTGGTTTTGTCATTTCTATTCCCTTTGTTCTGGTTGCGGCGCTTAACGTTGTTTTTATGCCTTTCTCAGTTCGTTTTCTGCTGAAACCTTTCTTTGCTTTACTGTTTATCACTGGCTCACTGGTCAGTTATTCGACACTAAAATATAAAGTAATGTTTGATCAAACGA
Source organism: Enterobacter cloacae complex sp. IR5441 (assembly GCF_049238215.1). Taxonomy (NCBI): domain Bacteria; kingdom Pseudomonadati; phylum Pseudomonadota; class Gammaproteobacteria; order Enterobacterales; family Enterobacteriaceae; genus Enterobacter; species Enterobacter cloacae complex sp. IR5441. The sequence continues at coordinate 4,324 of NZ_JBMKIA010000011.1, read as the reverse complement.
TGATTCAAAACATTATTGAAACTAACCCCCAGGAAGCGCATTCCTATCTTAATGGCTCAATTATTATATGGTTCGTCTTTACCGGTATCCTTCCTGCCATCCTCCTTTTTTCAATAAAAATTCAATATCCTGAAAAATGGTATAAAGGCATTGCTTACCGTTTGCTCTCCGTGCTGGCATCGTTGAGTTTGATTGCAGGTGTTGCCGCACTTTATTATCAGGATTATGCCTCTGTCGGCCGCAATAACTCGACATTGAATAAAGAGATCATCCCGGCGAACTACGCTTACAGCACTTTCCAGTATGTTAAGGATACGTACTTTACGACTAAAGTGCCTTTCCAGACGCTGGGGAATGATGCTAAACGCGTCGTCGCTCACGAAAAACCCACGCTGATGTTCCTGGTGATTGGCGAAACGGCACGCAGCCAGAATTTCTCGATGAACGGTTATTCGCGTGATACCAATGCCTTTACCAGCAAATCCGGCGGCGTTATTTCGTTTAAAAATATGCATTCCTGCGGTACCGCTACCGCAATATCCGTTCCGTGCATGTTCTCGAATATGAATCGCACCGAGTACGACAGTAAAAAAGCATCTAACAGTGAAAATTTCCTCGACATCGTGCAGAAAACCGGTGTCTCGCTGTTATGGAAAGAGAACGATGGCGGTTGTAAAGGCGTATGTAGCCGCATCCCGACTGTCGAAATTAAGCCTAGTGATAACCCGAAACTGTGCGATGGCAAAACGTGCCATGACGAGGTGATGCTGGAAAACCTTGATGATGAAATCGCCAAAATGCCAGGTGATAAGCTTGTCGCCTTCCATATCATTGGCAGCCATGGACCGACTTATTACCTGCGTTATCCGGCTGAGCATCGCCACTTCATGCCCGAATGTGCACGTAGCGATATCGAAAACTGTACTCAGGAACAATTGGTCAACACCTACGACAACACCCTTCGTTATACAGACTATGTATTAGCTGAGATGATTGAAAAGCTAAAAAATTACAGCGATCAGTACAACACCGTGCTGCTTTATGTGTCCGATCATGGTGAATCATTGGGCGAAAGCGGGCTATATCTGCACGGCACGCCGTACAAACTGGCACCGGATCAGCAGACGCATATTCCGATGCAGGTCTGGATGTCACCGGGCTTTATCGCCGGGAAACACATCAACATGTCTTGCCTTGAAAATAATGCGGCGAAAAAATCATATTCCCACGACAACCTGTTCTCATCGATTTTGGGGCTGTGGGACGTAAGCACCAGCGTCTATAATCCTGACCGCGATTTGTTCCGCGAATGCCGTGGCTAATCGATTGTTAGTATAACAAAAAGCCTTACGGCAACCTGGTTGCCGTAAGCTGCAAGAATGCAATAAGGCTTATAATATGAAACAACTTACTTTCAACGACCTACGCAAGCAAAGCGCACAAGCCGCAAATTCCCCCCGCTTACGTGCCCATCATAATTTCCACCCTGAATTGAGCGACCCGGTGCAGCGTCTGGCTATTGCTATGGAACCGGGAACTTATGTTCGCCCTCATCGCCACCCGCATACTTTTGAACTGCTGACATCCCTTACCGGTCGCTTTTTGGTATTGAACTTTGATGACCTGGGTAACCTGACCCAGCGCGTCGTGTTAGGTGAGGACTGTAAAGTGCTGGAGATGGATGCAGGCACCTGGCATACCGTATTGTCACTGGATGAAGGCGGCGTTATTTTTGAGGTAAAACACGGTAGGTACCAGCCTGTTGCTGATCAAGATGCCGCCCCATGGGCCCCCGCCGAAAACGAGCCGGGAACTGCAGAGCTGATGAAATGGTACACACAGGCGCAAGTAGGTGATGGCGGATATCCGCGGTAATTAATGCGTTGCACGGAGTGCCATTCTCTCCTTCGCGCCAACTTCAAAGGCTAAGACGCTTCCTCCCAAATCACCTACTCGTAAACCTGTGGCAAGAGTAGAAAATCATCTTATGCAAATAACAGGCAATATCCTTACCGAGGTCGGGATGCAGGCAAAACACCAGCAGAACGCAAAGTATCTCCAGTAAGAGTACAATTTTCATCTACATTTTATCGCGCAGATTGCAGTGGCAGGACAATGCTGACCAGTACGCCTGAGGTAAACTGGCTGGCAGGGGCTAAAGTAACTTTCCCACCCAGCCGCGTGACGCATGCTTTGACTATCGCTAAGCCCAACCCAGAGCCGGGTTGGGTCACGCCTTCAGGGCGATAAAATGCATCGAACACGCGCATCCTTTCTTCTGCGGCAATACCGGGACCGTTATCTTCAACTTTAATGATCGCTTCGTGCTGCGATACCATCACGCTGAGATCAATTTGTCCGTGTTCCGGTATATAGCGGATTGCGTTTTCTACCAGATTTTTCACGATAATAGTGAGTGTGTATTTATCGGTGTAAACCAGCTGACTCGCACTGGCAGTTTCCAGTACGCCAATATCAATACTTTTTTCCAGAGCAAGTGGATGCAGGGATTCAATCACCTCCCTGAATAACTGTGTAATGAGCAGAGGCTGATTATTTCCTTGCCGCGTATTTTGCTGTTCGCGGGCAAGCAGAAGCAGCTGTTCTAACAAGTTTTTGGTTCGGCTTAACCCTTGTTGCAGGCTGTTCAGCCGGAATTGCGCTTCGGGCGACATTTCGCTCGCCGACAGCCGCTCCGCCTGTAGCGACAATGCCGTTAGCGGGGTACGTAACTCATGGGCCGCATCGGCGATAAAACGTGACTGTGTCTGCATGGCATCGTTAACTTTGTGCAACAATTTATTGATACCACCCACAAATGGACGAATTTCATCAGGAATGGCATCTTCAGGGAACGGCGTCAAATTGCGTTCATCTCGCTGATGCACCTCATCGGCAAGGAGTGAAACGGGGCGAAAGGCTTTCCGGATCAGATCAGTCGCAACCAGCAACAGTATCGGCAACAGCAGACTGAGCGGGATCAACGTGCGCAGTGCGCTTTCAAATGAGATTTCGTCGCGTACGTCAAGCTGCTGACCAATGGCGACCAATTGGGTGGGTGAAAGTCGATGCACCAATACACGATACGATTCTCCGCCGGAAATTACGTTCTGAAAACCTTCATGCATGGGCGTTTCCAGCTGAAAAGTGGGGTCGCGGGCCTGCAGGGAATTACCGTTTTCCGATATGAATTCCACCACCACTCGGGAATCATTATCACCATCCAGTTGCTTAACAAGAGTCTGCGAGTCAGGGTTGTCATATATCACACTGGCGATTTGGGTCAGGGTGCCATCCTGTAGTTCATGGGCTTCGTCGAGTGCAAAATAGAAGGTAAGACCACAGGAAATAACTGCGGTAAATAAAATGGCGACGCTCAGGGCTACCGAGAGCTGTAGCTTCAGAGAGTTTTTCACTCGCTTTTGGAAACCAGCCATCCGACCCCCCTGACATTTTTGATGGCATTCCGGCCGAGCTTTTTACGTAGAGCGTGGATGAAATACTCAACAGCGTTACTTTCAATCTCATCCCCCCAGCCATAAATACGGTCTTCAAGATCGCTGCGAGAGAGAATACCGCCGGGGCGCTGCATGAGTGCTTCCAGAAGAGCATACTCGCGCTTCGAAAGTAAAAAGTTCTCTCCGCTGGCCAACAAACACACTTCGTGACTGACCGGGTTCAGGCTGAGCACACCGTTACTCAGCAATCGATCACTGTTGCCGTTATGTCGTCGCAAAACAGCGCGTATCCGCGCGAGCAGTTCGCTGAACTCGAACGGTTTAATTAGGTAATCGTCTGCTCCACTGTCGAGGCCGTGAAGTCTGTCCGTAAGGGCATCCCGCGCGGTGACAATCACCACCGGTACGGATGATCCCTGACGGCGAAGTGCGTTCATGACGCTAAAGCCGTCCTGTCCCGGCAGCCCAAGATCCAGGAGCACAATGTCATAATGCTGCGCGAAGCAACTGGCCAGCGCATCATTGCCATTTTTCATCCAGTCCACCGCATACGACGCATCGCGTAACGAATTCGCCACCACGTCGCCGATCATCAGATCATCTTCAACCAGTAAAATTCTCATCGCGTTGATAATCCCTATGTGTAGTGGCTCGCAATCGAAATCCCTCCGACTCGCAATCAGCGCATATTTCGGCTCACATTAACTGCAAATGAAAAACGCCCCCGACTCACATTAAGTGACAATGGGTAATGACTCCAACTTATTGATAGTGTTTTATGTTCAGATAATGCCCGATGACTTTGTCATGCAGCTCCACCGATTTTGAGAACGACAGCGACTTCCGTCCCAGCCGTGCCAGGTGCT
>NZ_JBMKIA010000010.1:0-167046 GCF_049238215.1 Enterobacter cloacae complex sp. IR5441 | reverse complement strand
CCGGCAAAACCATCGACTTACAGGCCATGTGATCCATATCTGAATGACAACCGCAAAGGTCTTGGCGGTGCTTCAAGGAGTGACTAATGACTCACGCTCACGACGACATCAGGGTTGGCACACTGTGCCTTCCCTTCATTGGTAACGGCTGGCTAATGCCATGGGGTGAAGTTGTCAGCAATCCATTAAAGGCGCAGCGGCTCGCTGAGGAATATCGGGAAAGGCAGGAGGCGGCATGACAGCGAAATACTCACTTCTGTATGTCGATCCCCCTTGGTCTTACGGCAATACAATCAGTAACGGCGCCGCCGCCGATCACTACTCCACCATGAGGTTAATCGACATCAAGCGCCTTCCAGTGTGGGAAATTGCCGCCGAAAACTCGGTGCTGGCGATGTGGTACACCGGAACGCATAACCAGGAGGCAATCGAACTGGCCGAGGCCTGGGGTTTTACCGTTCGCACGATGAAAGGGTTTACCTGGGTGAAGCTGAATCAGAATGCCGAACTGCGCATCAATAAGGCGCTGGCCGAGGGTGAAGTAACCGACTTTTACGACTTCCTCGATCTGCTTAACGCCGAGACGCGCATGAACGGCGGCAACCACACCCGGGCCAATACCGAAGATCTGCTGATTGCTACCCGCGGCGCCGGGCTGGAACGAAAGCACGCCGGGATTAAGCAGGTTGTCTACAGCCCGCTCGGCGCGCACAGCGAAAAGCCGTGGGAAGTGCGCCACCGGCTGGAACTGCTATACGGCGATGTGCCGCGCATTGAGTTATTTAGCCGTAGCGCAGCGCCGGGCTGGGATCACTGGGGAAATCAGTGCGCTACCGCCGCGGTAGAACTACTGCCTGGCTGCGCCATCGATGTTATGAAAACGGAGGCAGCATGACGCCAGCAAATGAAAACGCCATCCGCGCCGCCTGCCGCCGGTGCACCGAGGAAATCCAGCAGGCCATGCGCAAGAAGACAAAGCCTAACTGGAACGAAACGGTGCCACCCATCATCAACAAGCATCACAAGAAAATTGAAGCTCTGGGAGTTATCCTTCTGGAGTTCGTCGTCAAAACTGGCCGCCTTAACGGGCGATTTGGAGCCGAACAATGACAACAAAAAAATGGGGTCATAACGAGCTTGCTCATGACCTTGCAGAGCATTTGCGCCAGAACACAGCGCGCATCTGCTGGGAGGACATGCAGCTAGGGCCCGCCGGTACGTGTCGACCGGATGTCTACTCTATTGCTCACAGCTACAGCAAATTCTGCCCTGTCGTCTATGAGGTAAAAGTAAGCGTAAGTGATTTCCGTGCTGACGTTACAGCAGGCAAATACACCAAATACTTCAACTACGCAGGCGGCGTTGTTTTTGCTGTTCCTGAAGGCATGCTCAAGAAAAGCGACATTCCAGATGGTTGTGGCTTGATGATCCGGAAGGAATCTGGATGGCATACCCTCAAGGGGCCGACCATGCGCCAGATTGATACCCTTCCTCGCGATGCCTGGATGAAGCTGCTTATGGACGGCATGACCCGGCAGGCAGAGAGAACCCAAATAAAAAGCCGCGTAATCAACACCTACCTCAGCGACCAAAAACTAATGAAGCGACATGGCAACGAAATCGCCGATCTTGTTTGCCGAGCACATCGATCAAAGGAGCGCCTTGAGCAGCACATTAGGGATAACGATGAAAGGCTGAAGAACCTGCGCCAGGAAAGTGAAGAGGAGTTGCAACGCCGACGTAAGCGCCGGGAGGAATCTGAGGAAAGGTTAACCGACGCTCAGCAAGATCTGGCGAAAGCGCTTGGCCTCGACCCGAATGTCCCTATCTATGTACTGACAAGGACGCTATGGGAAGCAACGCGCCGACTGACAGAGGATGAAGAGGTAAAGAGGTTGCGAGGAATATTGTCCAACCTTGAGCGCACGCTGAATGATGGTCTGAAACCATTACCCGGGGAGAACGCCGCATGAACAAAGCCTCGCCCGTTGATTTGAGAAAAAGCATCGAAATTGCCAACCACCTGGCGCACATCGGGATTCGCTTTGTGCCGATCCCGGTGGCGACCGAGGAAGAATTCCAGACGCTGGCCGCCGAGTTATCGCGACGGCTTGAGCAGATGGCCGTCGAAGCCGAGAAGAATGAAGGCGGTGAAGCATGAAGGAACTAATCACTCAGGAGCTTAAGGCTCCTTTTTTATTGCTGGCGTTCACCTTCAACCGAATTAACCGACAGTTCCGGGAGTATTGACCATGGACATCATCGATACCGCAGCAGAGATTGAAGAGCTTCAGCGTAACGCGGCCCTTTCCGCTCACCGTTTGAACAGAAACGCCGTATCGGCTGAGCATTGCGCCGAATGCGGGGAAGACATCCCGGCTCCGCGGCGCGCTGCCGTTCCCGGCTGCCAAACGTGTGCGGAGTGCCAGGGTGTTATCGAATTGAGGAATAAGCAAAGGGGGATCCAGTGAAAGAGCGCGGAATGATTTTTAATGGCGAGATGGTGCGTGCCATCCTCAACGGCCGGAAGACGCAGACGCGCAGGATTATGAAGGTACAGCCTGTCCTCAATGGTAGTTTTTATGAGGTATACGGTGCTGGATGGGTCCAGAGCATGAAATCTGTTCCTGCAATTCCAGGGCACAGTCTTGCCAGTAATTGTCCTTTCGGTCTGGTTGGCGATCGCATCTGGGTGCGGGAAACGTGGGGCGTAGTGAGTCATGAACTGGATGAAGACGGTCGCATTCAGCCATGGAGTCCTGATCGTCCTGCCACAGCCATTAACGAAATGCCGTTTGGTAATGGTTTCTACTCTGGTCACGCTATCTACGCAGCAGACGGGGATTTTACCTGGGGTGATGACGATGGCTATGAAGATGGCCGTTCGTGCTGGAAACCATCTATCCACATGCCTCGCGCAGCCTGTCGCATTCTGCTGGAGATTACCGGTGTACGGATTGAGCGCTTGAATGGCATCAGTGAAACGGATGCAGAAGCGGAAGGCATCGACATGGATGCACTTGCTGACTCACAGGACTGTTACGACTGCATTGCAGGCCACAATATGACCGGAAGACCAACGGCAACAGGCGCATTTAAGTACCTGTGGGAATCAATCTACGGCGAGGAGAGTTGGAAGGCCAACCCATGGGTCTGGGTTATCGAATTTAAGGTGGTGCCCAATGTTCAGGATAATCCAGCCTAATACCTGGTACGCCGATCCCCACGGCGCGCCATGCAAAATTCTCCGAACTACCCACGAAGTCATCCACTACATCCGCAACGGTCGCACCTGCATTGCCAGCATGGGCCGCTTTCAGCATGAATTCGAGCCGCTCACCAAAGCACAGGCCGAGCGGATCGCCGAAGAAATCGAAACAGCAGAACACCTGAAGAAGCTGCGCGCCCAGCGTGCGGCATGAGGAGAGAGCGTGAAACCTTACGAATCGAAGAAATCACAGTTCACCAGAAACCTGATCCGGCGGCGCCACGCTGAATGGTCAGAAAAGACCTTCGGTAATGTCGGCCCTATCGGACCGCTGAAACACCTTTCTAAAGAAGCGCTGGAAGCTGCCGCCGATCCCGGCGACCTCAGCGAATGGGCTGATATGCAGTTCCTGCTATGGGACGCGCAGCGGCGCGCCGGTATCACCGATGAGCAAATCACCGCGGCGCTGGAAGAAAAGCTGAAGGTGAATATGGCGCGCCAGTGGCCGGAGCCGAAAGACGGCGAGCCACGCCTCCACATCAAACCGTGACGCAACTGATAGCCAGTTATGAGCTGGCTATTGGGTGCGAATGCACCGCCTCACATCCCTTGATGTTATTGCCGCCTACGGGCGGCTTCTTTTTGCCTGGAGAAAACCATGAGCGACATTATTCATCTGGTACCAAACAAATGGGTTTCTGAGGAGTTGCTGATCGCGCTGACCGGCCTGACAAAGAACGCGATTAAGTCAGCCCGCACCCTGTCATGGATGGAGGGGCGCGAGTACAAGCACTACTCCGGCGACTGCCAGCCGAAGGATAACTCCCCTATCCTCTATAACCGCCACGAGGTCGATAACTGGGTAGAGCGTCAGCGCCCGGCGATCCCCCGCCAGAAATCTGCTTAAATAGCCATACCTTTAACAGAGAGGAAAAGGCATGTCTAAATATCCAACCGGGGTTGAGAACCACGGCGGCACATTGCGGCTGTGGTTTACCTATAAAGGGGTCAGGGTCAGGGAAGGCCTTGGTGTTCCGGACACACCGAAAAACAGGAAGGTTGCTGGCGAGCTTCGCACATCAATATGCTATGCGATCAAGACCGGCACCTTCATCTATTCGTCTCAGTTTCCTAACTCTAAAAACCTACAACGCTTTGGAGAATCAAGGCAGGAGGTGACGATCGGAGAGCTTGCTGGAAGGTGGCTCGCTTTGAAAGAAATGGAGGTGGCTGAATCATCGCTAAATACTTATGCTCGCGTGATTGCTAATGTCATGGCTATCATTGGCCATGGCGCCCTTCTTTCTTCAATAACAAAAGAGAGCATGCTGGAAGTTAGAAAGGAATTGCTGACCGGTTATCAGGTCATGAAGAAGGGACATAAAACGGCAAAGAGGGGTCGATCCTCTGTCACGGTGAACAACTATATGACCGTGCTGTTTGGCATATTCCAGTTTGCAGTTGAAAACGGGTATATCTCAAGGTCACCGATGACGGGAATTGCACCACTGCGAGAGTCACGCCCGGATCCTGATCCTATCACCAGAGAAGAATTCCCACGCCTGATAGACGCCTGCCATCATCAGCAGAGTAAAAATCTTTGGGCTATCGCCGTTTACACCGGATTGCGGCCGGGTGAACTATGCGGGCTTGCCTGGGAGGATGTGGACTTAAAGGCGGGGACTCTCACAGTAAGAAGGAGCCTGACTCAGAAAGGGATATTCACTCTGCCGAAAACCAATGCTGGCACTAACCGGGTTGTGCACCTGATCGAGCCTGCACTCGAGGCGTTCAAAAGCCAGTATGAAATGACCCGCCTCTCTCAGGAGCATAACGTAGCCGTTAAGCTGAGGGAGTACGGAAAGAAAGAATTCAGTAAGTGCACGTTCGTCTTCCTGCCGTCGCTGACAGCCAGGGCCGGGAATTACGGCAAGCACTTCTCCATCAATTCCATAGGGAATTCGTGGGATGCAGCGATGAAAAGAGCCGGGCTTCGCCACCGGAAATCTTATCAGTCGAGACACACCTATGCATGCTGGTCACTTTCGGCAGGAGCAAACCCGAACTTCATTGCTAACCAGATGGGCCATGCCGATGCTCAAATGGTTTTTCAGGTTTACGGAAAGTGGATGGAGGAAAACAACCTGGACCAGATAGCATTGTTGAGCTCAAAATTAAGCGACTTTGCCCCAACGATGCCCCACAGCAACAGGCCTGCTGCATAATATCTTAGTATATCCTATACATACCAATTGTAGCGCTGAAAATCCATAAACTCCAGGGCGGTGCCCAGCCAGCCAGATACGGCGGCTTTCACCAGATCTGACGTACTTCTTTGAGGTTGTGCTTGAGTCATAATGGCTATCTCTGCAAGGTAAGATGCGTACCACTGAGAGCCTGTCTTCGCAGGCTCTTAACCGCGTGAATTATTATTGGTCGAACGTGAGCAAGACTTTGCAGCACTGCCGCTGGTCTTTTTCAAACAGTTCGATGGCGTCTGTAACGTGGTGATAGTCAAATGTATGGGTGACCAGTTTTTCAGGGTCGATCAGCCCTTTTTCCAGCCAGTCAATGACCACCGGGAATTTGTTGGCATTCAGGCGCGAAGAGAAGATCGACAGCTCTTTGCCGGTGATCCCCTGCTGCACAATCTGGCTCGGGTCGCTGGAGAAGCCCATCAGCACGATGCGCGCCGCCGGAGACGCCAGCGTAATCGCTTCCTGTAAAATGGACGGATGACAGGCAGCATCGATGATTAACGTCGGCTTGATGCCTTTTTCATCCAGCGCGGCCTGTAAAGAATGCTCGCCGTTGTTGAAGACCCAGTCTGCGCCGCTGCGTTGCGCCATCTCCAGCCGCTCATCAATGCGATCCACCACGATGACCTGCTTCACCTTGTAAACGCCCTTCAGCGCCTGCACGGTGACCAGCCCCATCGGGCCTGCGCCGTAAATCAGCGCCACATCCTGTTCGGTGGGTTTCGCCTGCCCCGTCACGTTGGCGGCAATGGTGAATGGCTCAACCATCACCGCGTGGTGGTCAGGGATCGCATCCGGAATGCGCCAGGCATTTTTCGCCGGCACCACGGCGTATTCGCTGAAGCCGCCGTCACGGTGGACGCCCAGCACCACCAGCGAAGTACAAACGTTCGGTTTTCCAACGGAACACGGGTAGCAGTGCCCGCAGCTGATCACCGGATCAACCGAAACGCGCTGGCCCAGTCGGGTGCCCTCCACGCCTTCGCCAACCGCGTCTATTTCGCCAAAGAACTCGTGACCGATTACCCGCGGGTATTTTGCAAACGGGTTATGCCCGCGATAGATATGGCTGTCTGAACCGCAAATACCGGCGAGCTTAATTTTGACGCGGACGTCGCCTGCGCCCGGCAACGGGAGAGGACGCTCTTCAATCACCAGCACATCCGGCTGTTGGATCACTACGCTTTTCATCATTCGCTCCTCGTTTACCAGTTCCAGAGGGTGCCGTCTTCCAGACGAGCCACCGGCAGATAAGCCGGATCGTACGGGTATTTCGCCGCCAGCTTCTCATCAAACTCAATGCCCAGCCCTGGCTTGTCGCCCGGGTGCATATAGCCGTTATCGAAGCGCCAGCTGTGCGGGAACACTTCCAGCATCTGCTCCGAATACCCCATATACTCTTGCACGCCAAAGTTCGGTACCCACAGGTCAAAATGCAGCGCCGCGGCGTGGCAAATCGGCGACAGATCCGACGGGCCGTGTGAGCCGGTACGCACCTGATAAAGTGAGGCAAAGTCCGCAATGCGACGCATCCCGGTGATGCCGCCCGCATGGGTTATGGTGGCGCGGATATAGTCAATGAGCTGCTCTTCAATCAGCTGCTTGCAGTCCCAGATGCTGTTGAACACTTCCCCCACCGCAATTGGCGTGACGGTGTGCTGGCGGATCAGGCGGAAACACTCCTGGTTTTCAGCGGGAGTCGGATCTTCCATCCAGAACAGACGGTACTCTTCAATGCTTTTGCCGAATCGCGCCGCTTCGATGGGCGTCAGACGGTGGTGCATGTCGTGAAGGAGATGTTCATTGAAGCCGAACTGACTGCGCACTGCGTCGAACAGTTTCGGCGTGAAGTCGAGGTATTTTTCAGTGGACCACAGCTGCTCTTCCGGCCAGGCGCCCTTGGTCGCTGGCTCATACGCCAGCCCTTTTCCTTTTGCCATGCCGTAGGTGGTTTTCATTCCCGGCACGCCGCACTGCACGCGAATTGCCTTGAAGCCCATCTCTTTATGACGGGCATAATCTTCCAGCACGTCGTCAATGGTGTGCCCGGTGGTGTGACAATAAACCATCACCCCTTCCCGGGAGGCTCCGCCCAGAAGCTGATAGAGCGGCATGTTCGCGGCTTTCGCCTTAATGTCCCACAGCGCCATATCCACGGCAGAAATCGCTGACATGGTGACCGGACCACGACGCCAGTAAGCGCCTTTATAGAAGAACTGCCAGATATCTTCGATGCGGTGCGCATCGCGGCCAATCAACTGAGGGCACAGGTGATCTTTCAGGTAGGAGGCAACGGAAAGTTCACGTCCGTTCAGCGTGGCATCACCCAGGCCGACAATGCCCTCATCGGTGGTGATTTTAAGGGTGACAAAGTTACGCCCCGGGCAGGTGACAAATACTTCAGCCCCGACAATCTTCATAATCCATTTCCTTACATCGCTCGTTGTGATGCAGGAAATTTACGCAACTACACTACTACCATACAAGTATAATGATCGTAAAATCAGCGGGCGATCACACTATAAGGACGCTTATGCGCGTCCCCAACCGGCCACGATGATCAACATGCCGCACAGGGCAATCAGCGCGCCTGCCCAGTCATACAGGCTTAGCCTGACGCCATCGACAACGCGCAGCCACAGCAGCGCGGTACAGACGTACACTCCGCCGTAGGCCGCATATACCCTCCCGCTGGCGGCCGGATGCAGGGTGAGCAGCCAGACAAAAAGGGCCAGGGACACACCCGCCGGGATCAGCAGCAGCGCGGAAGCGCCCCGCTTTAGCCAGAGCCACGGCAAAAAGCATCCGATGATTTCGCACAGCGCGGTCGCGAAAAAAAGCAGCGTCGTTTTGAACATTTTTCTCGTTTCGTGAGGATTGATTTAGACATCATACGCGATAATGTTCACATCGTTCCCATACCTGCCGCGCGCGTATGACACCCTTTCGGATTGGTGTAGAATCCAACGGGGTAATCCGATTGTCTGCACCCGTTTAAAGGAAACGCTATGACTACATTAAGCAAACGCCTTTGTCTGACAGCCGTACTGGCGCTGTCATCGTTCGCCTTCGCCGCAACGGCATCAGCCGAAACCAGCAAACTCATCATTGAGTCTGGTGACAGCGCGCAAAGCCGGCAGAACGCCGCCATGGACAAAGAACAATGGAATGACACCCGCAGCCTGCGTCAGAAAGTGAATAAGCGCGTGGAAAAAGAGTGGGATAAAGAAGACGTCGCGTTTGATGCCCGCGACAAATGCCAGCAAAGTGCCAACGTCAACGCCTATTGGGAGCCTAACACCCTGCGCTGTCTGGATCGTCGCACTGGCCGCACGGTAGCACCGTAATGTCGACGCCGTGTGACGTTAAGCTCCGTCCGCTGGAGCGCGAAGATTTACGCTTTGTTCACCAGCTCGACAACAATGCCAGCGTGATGCGCTACTGGTTTGAAGAGCCTTATGAGGCGTTTGTCGAGCTGTCCGATCTCTACGACAAGCATATCCACGATCAGAGTGAACGCCGGTTTGTGGTGGAGTGCGAAGGTGAGAAAGCCGGGCTGGTTGAACTGGTTGAGATCAACCACGTTCACCGTCGAGCGGAATTTCAGATCATTATTTCACCGGAGCACCAGGGGAAAGGTCTTGCGTCGCGGGCGGCAAAGCTGGCGATGGATTACGGGTTTAACGTCCTGAATCTCTACAAGCTTTACCTTATCGTCGACAAAGAGAACGAAAAAGCGATTCATATCTACCGTAAGCTGGGCTTTATGGTGGAAGGTGAACTGATCCATGAGTTCTTTATTAACGGCGAATACCGTAACACCATCCGCATGTGCATTTTCCAGCATCAGCATCTGGCCGGGCATAAGTCCTCCTCCGCCAGCCTGCTTAAACCCACCGCGCAGTAACCTGCGCGGTTTTATTCTCAATAATATTCAATGCTGTTTTTGATGGTGTACTTGTGCTCAACGGCAGGTTTGACGCTGTCATCGGTGATCACCAGCTCACAGCTCACCGGGTTATTATGGCGATCGTAATCACAGCTCTGCTTTACATTGCCCATCGGTTTATCGTTCAACAGGCTTACCGCCGTATAATCCATGCGCTTGCGCAGATCTTTCGACGGCACCGACTTGACCGATAAACGCTTGTCGCCGGAAACCGTAGTTTTACCCAGCGGGTAGCCGTCGGCGTCATACTGGTACTTCACTTCCATCTCTTTGCTGTGCGCGGCAACCACAAACCCGTTATCGTCGGTGTCCCACGTCAGGCCGGCAGACGGCAGTTCCGCCAGCTGACATTTTCCCTGCAACTTTACCTTCTGCTGCTGGGTTTCCGCATCGACGTAGTAGTTAGCATCCAGCACCAGCGCAACGCCCGTATTAGCGTCGAGATCGTGCAGTTCAAGCGTATCGAAACACCCTTCCGTTGACATCGTGCCGGTCACACGTTTAGAGACTTCACCCTTATCGTTGAACAGCGTCTGGGTAAAATCCTTCACCGGCCCGCGCAGAGGATCAAAGTCAAACTCGTTCGAAAAACTCGCCATCTCCGGCGTAAATGACAGCGGCGCGGTGTTGTTGTCGCATCCCACCAGTACCGTTGCCAGTAGCGTTATCGCTGCGTATTTATTCACATCATTTACCAAAAGAATGAAAGGATTGTGGCACTCATAGTAGCAAATAGTATGGTAGCGATGTTGAATTGGTTCGAATACTGGTAAAATGTATGAATTTGGCCCAGCTATTAAGTCTTTAAGGAACGCTAAAAGGATGAGAACTTTTATAGTCAATCTCAAACACTCGCTCGAACGTCGTGCGAAAATGGAATGTCAATTGTCCGAATTGAACATTGCATACGAGTTTATTGAAGCAGTAGATGGTCGAAAAATGACTGAAACTGAACTAAGAAATGTCACACGGGAGACAAATTATGCTTTTCTCCCGGGAGAAGTGGGTTGTGCATTAAGCCATCAAAAAATATACAAAAGAATAATAGATGAAAATATCGACGCCGCTCTTATCCTTGAGGATGATGTTGTACTAAACAGCGATCTGCGTGAGATACTTAATAGCGTTACGCTCAGCAAAACAAAACCTGAGATTCTTCTTCTGAGTCGGGTCAATAAATATTACAAAAAACCGTTCAAACACATTTTCGGCTCATATAATATACATAAGACTCAGCATGCCACGACTACTCATGCATACATTATCAATCAAAAAGCTGCTAGAAGCCTTCTGGATAACCTTTATCCTGTATGGATGGTTGCCGATAAATGGAGTTTATTCGAAGACCTATCACTGGCTAAAATTCACTCTATAGTACCTTATCCAGTACGCCTTTCCGAAGAAGCCAATGTTTCAACAATTAATGAATCAAAAGGTGATGCCATGCTGGATGCCAAAAAGAAAAAAATTTGGAATTTACTTATGCGGGAAAGGCCGTTAGCTGCAAAGCTTCGCCACCGTTATCGAAGAGCCATAACTCCTTTATTGAATCAAATAATCGATCAGGGCAAAGGGTAATCTAACCTTCTTCAACATGATTACGGCTCCAGGACAATTCAGAAAGACAGGTCCAAAAACAAAAGCTTACCCTAACCCTGCTATGCTTACAGTCTACACAGTGAAAAGGAGCTACAGATGAAACGGTTACCCTGGATTACCGCCCTGCTGTTAATGAGTGCTTCACCCGCTCTTCTTGCGGCCCCGGACTCCTGCGAGCGCGTGAAAAGCGACATTCAGCAGAAGATTATCAACAACGGCGTACCGGAGTCTGGCTTTACCCTGAACATCGTCCCGAACGATCAGGCCAATCAGCCGGATGCGCAGGTCGTTGGGCATTGTGCCAACGATACTTTCAAAATTTTGTACACCCGCACCAGTAGCGGCAACTACCCGGTGAGCGGCGCAGGTACGCAAGAGAATGCGCCCGCTGAGCCGCAATGATTTTCCCACTCAATTCCCCTGATTTGACGAGGATTAATATTTAATACCTCTAAATAAGTAACACTCCCCCCATCATTAGCCCGGTTGTAGTCACGGGTGAAAATAATTATTAACAATGATGGGGTGAGTTATGTCCGAAGTTGAACATCACGGCGGTATAAGCCGTCGAACTCTGGTTAAATCTACTGCCATAGGATCCCTTGCGCTTGCCGCCGGTGGGATCGCATTACCTTTTGGTCTGAAAAGCGCCGCCGCCGCTGTGCAGTCCGCTATTCAGCCCGCAGAAGACAAAGTTGTCTGGGGCGCCTGCTCGGTAAACTGCGGTAGCCGCTGCGCGCTACGTCTGCACGTTCGCGATGACGAAGTCTACTGGGTTGAAACGGATAATACCGGCGAGGATATTTACGGCAACCATCAGGTTCGCGCCTGTCTGCGAGGCCGTTCAATTCGCCGTCGCATTAATCACCCAGACCGTCTGAACTATCCGATGAAACGCGTGGGCAAACGCGGAGAAGGCAAGTTTGAGCGTATCACCTGGGAAGAAGCGCTGGACACCATCGCCGCGAGCCTGAAAAGCGTGGTCGAAAAATACGGCAACGAAGCGGTCTACATTAACTACTCCTCCGGAATTGTAGGCGGCAACATCACCCGATCCTCCCCTTATGCCTCGCTGGTCGCGCGCCTGATGAACTGCTACGGCGGCTTCCTCAGCCACTACGGCACCTACAGCACCGCGCAGATCGCCTGCGCAATGCCCTACACCTACGGCAGCAACGACGGCAACAGCACATCGGATATCGAAAACACCAAACTGGTCGTGATGTTCGGCAATAATCCGGCGGAAACGCGCATGAGCGGCGGCGGGATCACTTACTACCTTGAGCAGGCGCGCGAACGGTCTAACGCGCAGATGATCGTTATCGATCCGCGCTATACCGACACTGCCGCAGGGCGTGAAGACGAGTGGATCCCGATTCGTCCGGGCACCGATGCCGCGCTGGTGGCAGGTATTGCGTGGGTGCTGATTAATGAAAATCTGGTCGATCAACCTTTCCTCGATAAATACTGCGTGGGTTATGACGAAAAAACCCTGCCGGAAGGCGCACCGGCTAATGGTCATTACAAAGCCTATATTCTCGGCCAGGGTGATGACAAAACCGCGAAAACCCCTGAGTGGGCGTCTCGCATAACGGGCATCCCTGCCGATCGCATCATTAAGCTGGCCCGTGAAATCGGTTCGGCGAAACCGGCCTACATTTGCCAGGGCTGGGGCCCACAGCGTCAGGCTAACGGGGAGCAAACGTCCCGCGCCATCGCCATACTGCCGATCCTGACCGGCAACGTCGGCATTAACGGCGGCAACAGCGGCGCGCGCGAATCGACCTACACCATCACCATCGAACGCATGCCGCTGCCGGAAAATCCGGTGAAAACGCAAATCTCCTGCTTCAGCTGGACGGATGCCATTGCCCGTGGACCGGAGATGACCGCCCTGCGCGACGGCGTACGCGGCAAAGATAAGCTCGATGTGCCGATCAAGTTCATCTGGAACTACGCGGGTAATACCATCATCAACCAGCACTCCGATATCAACAAAACTCACGACATTTTGCAGGATGAGAGCAAGTGCGAAACGATCGTCGTCATCGACAACTTTATGACCTCGTCCGCGAAGTATGCCGATATTGTTCTGCCGGATCTGATGACCGTCGAGCAGGAAGATATCATTCCCAACGATTACGCCGGCAACATGGGATACCTGATTTTTCTCCAGCCGGTTACCGCCCCGAAGTTCGAGCGCAAGCCCATCTACTGGATCATGAGTGAAGTGGCGAAACGCCTCGGACCGGATATCCATCAGAAATTCACTGAAGGCCGTACGCAGGAGCAGTGGCTGCGCTACCTGTACGCCAAAATGGTCGCCAAAGATCCGCTGCTGCCGTCCTACGACGCGCTGAAAAAAATGGGTATTTATAAGCGCAAAGATCCTAACGGACATTTCGTGGCCTATAAAAAATTCCGTGACGATCCGGATGCCAATCCGCTGAAAACCCCGTCGGGCAAAATCGAGATCTACTCCAGCAAGCTGGCGGATATTGCGGCAACCTGGGAACTGCAAAAAGACGAGACCATCACCCCGCTGCCGGTCTATACCTCAACCTTTGAAGGCTGGGACGCGCCCGAGCGCAGCAAGTTCCCGCTGCAACTGTTCGGTTTCCACTTTAAAGCCCGTACCCACTCCAGCTACGGCAACGTGGATGTGCTCCAGGCCGCCTGTCGCCAGGAGGTGTGGCTTAACCCTGTGGATGCGGAGCAACGTGGAATCAAAAACGGGGATATGGTGCGCGTCTTCAACGACCGCGGCGAAGTGCGTATTGCCGCGTAAGTCACCCCGCGCATCATGCCCGGCGTAAGCGCGATGGGCCAGGGCGCCTGGCATGACGCCAACATGAACGGCGATCGTGTCGATCACGGCTCCTGCATCAATACCCTGACCACGCACCGCCCGTCACCGCTGGCGAAAGGCAACCCGCAGCACACGAACCTGGTGCAGATCGAGAAGGCATAAGGATTAACCGATGACTACCCAGTATGGATTTTTTATTGATTCCAGCCGCTGCACCGGGTGTAAAACCTGCGAGCTGGCCTGCAAGGATTACAAAGACCTGACCCCGGACGTCAGCTTCCGGCGTATTTATGAATACGCGGGCGGCGACTGGCAGGAGGACAACGGCGTCTGGCATCAGAATGTCTTCGCCTATTACCTGTCGATTGCCTGCAACCACTGCGAAGATCCGGCCTGCACCAAGGTCTGCCCGAGCGGGGCAATGCACAAGCGCGACGACGGTTTTGTGGTGGTGGACGAGGATGTCTGCATCGGCTGTCGCTACTGCCACATGGCCTGCCCGTACGGCGCGCCGCAGTACAATGCCGCCAAAGGCCACATGACCAAGTGCGACGGCTGCCACAGCCGCGTGGCGGACGGCAAAAAGCCCATCTGCGTCGAATCCTGCCCGCTGCGCGCGCTGGACTTTGGCCCGATTGAGGAGCTGCGCAAAAAACACGGTCAGCTTGCTGCCGTCGCGCCGCTGCCGTCTGCGCACTTCACGAAGCCGAGTATTGTGATTAAACCTAACGCCAACAGCCGTCCGACGGGTGACACCACCGGCTACCTGGCAAACCCGAAGGAGGTGTGAGATGGGAAGTGGATGGCATGAATGGCCGCTGGTGATCTTCACCGTTTTCGGGCAGTGCGTGGCCGGCGCGTTAATCGTGATGGGCTTCGTCTGGCTTAAGGAAAATGATGACAAGGCCAGCATGCGCATCGTGCGCAGCCTGTTTTTTCTCTGGCTGGTAATGGGTATTGGGTTTATGGCCTCGGTACTGCATCTTGGCTCCCCGCTGCGTGCCTTCAACTCGCTTAACCGCGTGGGCGCGTCAGCGCTGAGTAATGAGATCGCGGCGGGTTCGATCTTCTTTGCCGTGGGCGGTTTCTGGTGGCTGGTGTCGGTTATCGGTAAAATGCCCCCAGCTTTGGGCAAAATCTGGCTGGTTGTCAGCCAGATCCTGGGCATCGTTTTTGTCTGGGCGATGACCCGGGTCTATCAGATTGAGACTGTCCCGACCTGGTATACGGGTTACACCACGCTGAGCTTCTTCCTGACGATGGTTCTGGCTGGTCCTCTGCTGGCCGCGCTGCTGCTGCGCGTCGCAAACGTGACATTCAAAGGTACTCTTGCCGCGTCAGTCAGCGCACTGGCACTTATCGTCTGCGTGGCGGTCATCGTGTTGCAAAGCAATACGCTGGGGACAATACAGAGTTCCATCCAGCAGGCTAACGCCCTGCTTACGGATTATGGTTCGCTTCAGGTATGGCGCATCGCGTTGCTGGCGGCGGGTTTAGGCTGCTGGATCTGCCCGCTGATTCGTCGTCAGGAGCCAAAAACGCTCGGCCTGTTTGCAGGTGTCGTGCTGGTGGCGCTGGGTGAACTGATTGGCCGTGGGCTATTTTATGGTCTGCATATGACCGCAGGGTTAGCAATTGCAGGTTAACACAGGTGCGCGGGGCTACCCGCGCGCAAGTAAGGAAAGTTGTAATGAATGACGTCTCACACCGCGAATCGTTCGCGTTCAGCGCCCGGGTACTGGGCGCGCTGTTTTATTTCGCTCCAGACAGCGAGCAGACCGCGCCGCTGGTGAGTGCCCTGACCGCAGGTGACTGGGTTCAGGACTGGCCGCTGGCGGAGGAAAATCTGCTGCCTGTCGCCAGTATGTTTAAGACCCCATCGGATGAAGCGTTGAAAGACGCCTGGCAGCGTCTGTTTATTGGCCCGTATGCCCTGCCCGCCCCCCCGTGGGGCTCGGTCTGGCTTGATCGCGAGTCCGTGCTGTTTGGCGATTCGACCCTCGCGTTGCGTCAGTGGATGCGTGAAAACCATATCGCCTTTGAGATGCAACAGAATGAGCCCGAAGATCATTTCGGAACGTTGCTGATGCTGGCGGCATGGCTTGCCGAGAACGGTCGCGAAACAGAACGCGACCAG
The DNA here is from genome assembly GCF_049238215.1 of Enterobacter cloacae complex sp. IR5441. Classification (NCBI taxonomy): domain Bacteria; kingdom Pseudomonadati; phylum Pseudomonadota; class Gammaproteobacteria; order Enterobacterales; family Enterobacteriaceae; genus Enterobacter; species Enterobacter cloacae complex sp. IR5441. The sequence goes on along the minus strand of NZ_JBMKIA010000010.1, from coordinate 151,086 downwards.
CTTCTTGCCTGGCATCTGCTGCCATGGAGCACGCGTTTCCTTAGCGTATTCGTTGAAAACGCGGCCCATCCGTTCTACACCGCGCTGGGTAAACTTGCCCAGCTGACGCTGGCGGAATGGCAGTCCACTTTGCTGATCCCGATTGTCGAAAAAACGCTGTACCGATAACAGCACCTGGCTTGTCCACCCGTTGTGCAGGCCAGGCTCGCACATTTTTGCTGCAACACAACGTCACAACTGCTATACTGTATATAATTACAGTATAAAGGGGTGCACAATGGCTGTTGAAACAAAATTTGTTGTCGTACGAAAAGGTGAAGAAAAAATGACATTTGCCAGTAAGAAAGAGGCTGACGCTCACGACAAGCTGCTCGATATGGCAGAAGCGTTTACCGACTGGCTGTTGCAAAGCGGAATGCAGATGGATGAAACGCAGGCGGAGAACCTAGGTCTTTATCTCGCCGAGCAGAAAGAGTCCGTGCAGCATATCCTGCGTACCAGCAAGCTTCCCGAGCTCAATGCTGAAACGGATAAAACAGCATCAGATGCGGACAGCAGCAAAAAAATCCGGGCCGTCAAAGCCGCCTGATTGTCAGAACGTCTCATCACCTGTCCTGCCGCCGCGGGCCGGAAACGGCTCGCGGCTTTATTAAGGTCGGCTGAACCTTATATTCATCAACCGTAACCCTGAAAATACGTCCTGTTATCTTGATTTGTCCGCCTCAACGTTTACGCTGATATTCAGCCTTTTTGCTTCCATGGTTATCATTGTTTTGGCCAGGTCCTTATCGCCCCCGTGCACTTTATCTATCAGATCCTGTACAAGGGTCATCATCAGGAAGTTTTTATTTGCAGGATAGAAATCTGTCGTAGTGATCCCGTTATCCTTCAGGCGCTGATGCGCCACCGTCTCTGTATCTGCGATTATTTCAACTACTTTCTCATGCATGATCTCGATCTGCTCGAAAACAATGCGGTTAATCATTTCAATCTGTTCTGGCGTAAAATTCGGTTCCATTATTTCCCCTCGTCAGGGGTATGTTAAAAACACGTGAATCACACGTTGAGCGCCTCTGAATGGTGCGGTAAATTATCACACAACTCTTGTAACTCGTTGATCAGCCTGGCCACATGGAAACCGTCACAGACAGAATGATGGACCTGAACGGCGAAAGGCAACAAGACCTTTCCATCCTGGTTATAGTATTTTCCAAACGTGAACATGGGCGCAAAAAAATTCCGCATGTTAGCGACGTTGACGTTGAAACTGCTAAAGCTGACCCACGGAATATCCGATATGAAGAATATATTCTCCCGGGACTCTTCTTTAGGCCAGTAAGCAAGGATATTGCCATAGCGGGCAACATCTTCTGCATAAACGCGCTGAAAATGGTGAATATTTCCATCGTAATGACTCCATAACGATGAAAATGTCTCCGTTTCTTTATGGAAAAGGGTATAGCTTGGATGAACCTCATTCCATATTACAAGTTCATCATCCTTCATGGCCATACGGAATTCCGGATGCCGGTTTACGACGTCAGAAATAAGGGAAATAATCGCAGGATAAAATTTCCAGCCAACCTCTTTGATATGCTTTAGCAGCACGGTAATGTCCAGCTGAACCGTTTGGTTAAATGTAGATTGAGCAAAGCCCTGAAATACTTCAAAGTGTTCCTTTCTTGCCCAACGTGATAAGTCAACTACCGTATATTCTGGCATTATTTTTGTCATTTCAGAGCCTTAGTTGAGCTGCGCTATATAAAATAGTAGCGTATCACAAACGTAGGGGCTGTATAGACCGTAGCGAAGAGGCACCCTAAATTTTCAGCGTATCAATCACCGCTCTCAGCGCCGGGGATACGTTGCGGTGTGGATAATAGAGGTACAGTCCGTCCATCCGCAGGCTGTAGCGCTGTAAGACGCGTATAAGCGTGCCACGCTCCAGATCGTCAGCCACCAGCTCAACCGGGACATAGGCCAGCCCGAGTCCCAGCCGGGCCGCTTCGGCCTCCATGTAGCTGTCGGAAAAGGCCCATTGTCCCTCCGGGCGGTGAGTAACATGCTTCCCGTCCTGAACAAGCTCCCATTGATAGTGGTTACCGTCGGCAAACTGGTAGGCAATGCAGGGATGAGCATCCAGATCGGCGGGCGTCTGCGGGAAACCATAGCGCCGAAAATGCGCCGGAGCGGCAACCACAGCCATCTCCATATCGGGCGTGATGCGCACGGCAATCATTCCTTGTCCCACCTCCGGCCCAAGCCGGACGCCCGCGTCGAATCGCTCGGCAATGATATCCACGAACCGGCTCTCATTCATCAATTCCAGACGGATATCCGGGTAACGCTGTTTGAAGATAGCGAGCTTTGGCAGCAGGCATTTTTCGATGGCGTGCTGGCTGGCATTAATGCGCACCGTGCCGGATGGCGTCTGGCGGTAATGCGCCAGTCTGGTCAGCCCGGTATCGAGCGCATCAAAGGCTGAACCAGCGGTCTGGTAAAGTTGCTCCCCGGCGTGGGTCAGCGACAGTTTGCGCGTTGTACGCACCAGAAGCCGAACGCCCAGCCGCTCTTCCAGCTCGCGAACCGATCGACTGATCCCGGATTGTGCCAGCCCGACCCGTTGCGCTGCTGCTATGCGCATCATTAAGTGGAGTGACAACAATGAGTTATGCAGAAACACGAAATCCTGCCGCCCCCGTTTCGATGGTGACAACCTGGGATAAGACCTTCGCCGAGAGCAATAAAGTCGACCACCGCAAGGTGACGTTCGAGAACCGATACGGGATCACCCTGGTCGGCGATCTGTACATTCCCAGGAACAGCGGCGACCAGAAGCTGGCGGCGATTGCCGTCAGTGGACCGTTCGGTGCGGTAAAAGAACAATCCAGTGGTCTTTACGCCCAGACTCTGGCTGAACAGGGGTTCGTGACCCTGGCCTTCGACCCATCCTACACGGGTGAAAGCGGCGGCCAGCCGCGTAACGTTGCCTCCCCTGACATCAACACCGAAGACTTTAGCGCCGCAGTGGATTTCCTCGGATTACAGAAAGAAGTCGACCGTAACCGTATCGGCATTCTCGGGATCTGCGGCTGGGGTGGTATGGCGCTGAACGCGGCATCCATGGATACCCGCGTGAAGGCGGTAGCCACCAGCGTAATGTACGATATGAGCCGCGCGATGGGTCACGGCGTGGGCGACGGGAAAGATCGTTATTCAGCGGCCGATCGCCGGGCCGTGTTGCAGTATCTGAACGCGCAACGCTGGAAAGATGCTGAAAGCGGCACCTTCGCCCATGGCGGCCACGATATTTATGTCGATGAAAACGGTAAGGTAACGGCGGCCGGGCGTATTCTGCCGGAAGCATTGCCCGCCGATCCGCATCCGGTACTGAAAGAGTTCTATGATTACTACCGTATGCCGCGCGGCTTCCATGCCCGTTCCGTAAACTCCACCGGCGCATGGACCGCGACCATGCCGTTGTCCTTTATGAATATGCCGCTGCTGAGCTATGCCGGGGAGATCACCATCCCAACGCTGATTGTGACCGGTGAAAACGCGCACTCACGTTATTTTGCGGAAGATGCGTTTAAAGCTGTCGGCAGCAAACAGAAAGAACTGGTGATTGTTCCCGGTGCGAATCACGTTGATCTCTACGATAACGTCGCAGGGAAAATCCCGTTCGCGCAGTTCGGGCAGTTTTTCAAAACCAGTCTGGATTAATTCTCTTAGCCCCGGCAATCAGGGGCTTATCTTCTCTTCGCCGTGAATTACACCTATGTCCACACTGAATCAAACCTCATCCCGTGATGCTGAGCGTGCACACTGGGGCGGTATTTTTGCCATGACCCTGTGCGTTTTTGTCCTCATTGCCTCGGAATTTATGCCCGTCAGTCTGCTCACGCCCCTCGCCAGAGATTTAGGGGTGACAGAGGGGACGGCTGGCCAGGGGATCGCCCTCTCTGGTGCGCTGGCTGTCCTGACCAGCCTTTTTCTTTCCCGGCTTGCCGGGAATATGAATCGCAAACATCTTCTTTCAGGCATGACCGTCCTGATGGCGCTGTCAGGGATCATTATCACCTTCGCCCCAAACGCTTTGATGTATATGGCAGGCCGGGCGCTGATCGGCATCGCCATCGGCGGTTTCTGGTCGATGTCTGCTGCCACCGCCATTCGGCTGGTGCCTCAGCATCAGGTCTCTCGTGCGCTGGCGATTTTTAACGGCGGCAACGCGCTGGCGACGGTGGTCGCCGCCCCGCTGGGCAGTTATCTCGGCTCGACCATTGGCTGGCGCGGCGCGTTTCTTTGCCTGGTTCCCGTGGCGATTGTGGCGTTCATCTGGCAATATTTTAGCCTGCCCAACATGGGCGGGAACCAGCGGCCGTCGCCACATAAAAGCGTATTTCGCCTGCTCCACCAGCCTGCGGTTTCGGTGGGTCTGATGGCGTGCGGCCTGTTCTTCATGGGACAGTTTGCGTTATTTACCTATGTGCGCCCCTTCCTCGAAACCGTCACCCACGTCAGTCCTTCCGGCTTATCGCTGATCCTGCTCACTATCGGTATCGCAGGTTTCATCGGCACGCTGATCGTCGCGCTGGTCCTGAATGCCGCGTTTTACCTCACCTTAATGGCCATACCGCTGCTTATGGCGCTGATTGCAGGGGTATTAATGCTCACCGGGGACAGCCTGTGGATCGTGGCCCTGCTGTTAGGTTTCTGGGGAATGCTGGCAACTGCGGCCCCCACCGGCTGGTGGACGTGGATAGCCCGTACGTTACCGGAAGATGCCGAGGCTGGCGGCGGGCTAATGGTCGCGGTGATCCAACTCTCCATTGCGCTTGGCTCAACGGCGGGTGGCGTGGTGTTTGATACCTTTGGCTGGCAGAGCACATTCGCTTTAAGCAGCATATTACTCCTGAGTGCAGGGGGGCTGACTTTTACGACGTCGCGCCATCGGAAATAAGGCATTATATTAACAGGGTTGTTTTATTTAATTACAAAACCTCGCTCACCTCCCGTTGAAATAATAATTAAGCAATATCCTGGTCAGCCAGCGACATCGCTTTGTTAGCTTGAGCGTTCAGGCAAAGCTCAAACCGGAGGTATTCTTTGCTGATTAAATTAAAGAAAGAACGAACGCATCAGGAGGATCGTCGTCTTGCCCTCTGGCTGGCGACCTCCGCGGGACTGCTGAATGCCATTGCGCTGGGCGCGTTCGGTTTTTTTCCCTCGCATATGACGGGCAATACCTCGCAGCTATCCAGCGAAGTTTCCTCCACCGATCTCAGCGATATTCTTTTCTTTGGTGCCATTATTCTTTCGTTTGTCTCAGGTGCCATCGCTGCGCGGATTATTGTTATCTGGGGGATTATCCATAACGTCAGGCTGGTATTCAGCCAGGTTCTGTTTGTTGAAGGGCTATTACTGGCCGGGGTATCCCTGTACGAAATGTATTTTCACTCCTTCGCCACGAATCAGGAGATTATTATTTTCCTGTGCGGGTTGATGGGAATTCATAATTCCACCTCCACTCAACTATCCGGCGGTCGGGTGAGATCCACGCACATCACCGGCACGCTGACCGATGCGGGCATTTCGCTGGCCTCCGTTATGGTCGCCATGCTGCGCCGGGATTACTCCAAAGATACGGCCGCGCAAAAGAGTCAGCTCAAAACCCATTTAACTACCCTTTTCTCCTTTATCAGCGGCGGGATCGCGGGGCTGATCCTGTTCAGAGAGTTTGGATTCCACGCGATGCTGGCGCTGGGCCTGTTGCTGGTAATCGTCGCCGCCTTCTCTATCGTCCGCATTTCGTGGCGCGTACGCAAGGTGCGCGCCGCGCTCAGTCGACAGGTATAATCAGCACGCCTTATGTGACGTTGTCACGTAAGGCGTGCTTCTTTAAGACTATTCTGCCTGCCCACTGACAGCCCTTATGCCATAAGGCTTCACTCAGGTTGTCACTAATTTCATAGGGTTACTGATTTACCCCCTTCGCTGGAACCCTTCCGTTTCGCTTGCTATAGGTGAAGTACCCCTGCCGAAACATGGCATAACAACAGGCAACCGGTGGTTGCTATAACGCATGCGCACAGGGAGACACACCGCAATGCACCCATTACTTAAACGTTCGCTGCTTTTTGTCGGCGCGATTATCGTGGTTCTCGCTCTCCTCACCTGGGGAATAGGACTGGAAACGATTAAGGCGCGCCAGGTTGACCTGATTTACCTCGGGCAACAGCACCTGATTCTGGTCTTTTCATCCATGTTCTTTGCCCTGCTGGTGGGCATTCCAAGCGGTATTCTGCTGAGCCGTCCGGCCGCACGTGGTATCGCCGAATATGTGATGCAAATCTTTAACGTGGGCAACACCCTGCCGCCGCTGGCCGTTCTGGCGCTGGCGATGGTGGTGATTGGCATCGGTGATAAACCGGCCATTATCGCCCTCTTTCTGGCCTCTCTGCTGCCGATTGTGCGTAACACCTATGCCGGGCTGTGCTCTGTTCCCGCGTCGTTGCTGGAAGCGGCAAACGGTATCGGCATGACCAAATGGCAGCGCCTGCGTCAGGTTGAGATCCCTAACGCGTGGCCGGTGATGCTTTCTGGTATTCGCATTGCCACTGCGATTAACGTCGGTACCGCACCGCTGGCATTCCTGATTGGCGCCAGCAGCTACGGCGAGCTGATTTTCCCGGGGATCTATCTGAATGATTTTCCGACGCTGATCCTGGGCGCGGCGGCCACCGCCCTGTTCGCCCTGATTCTGGATACGCTGCTGGCGGCACTGGGCCGATTACTGAGCCCGCATCTCGCGCGATAATTATAACAAGGAGCTTCTATGAGACTGTTTTCCGGGCTGACGGCGCTATGCGCCGCCGCGCTCTTCACCAGCCAGGCGCTCGCCGCGCCGCTGATCCTGGCCACCAAGAGCTTTACCGAGCAGCACATTCTCTCGGCCATGACCGTGCAGTATCTGCAAAAGAAAGGGTTTCAGGTACAGCCTCAGACCAATATTGCAACGGTGATTTCCCGTAACGCGATGATCAACAAGCAGATTGATATGACCTGGGAGTATACCGGCACCTCGCTGATCATCTTCAACCACATCAACAAACGCATGTCGCCGCAGGAATCGTACGAGACGGTGAAACGCCTCGATGCGAAGCACGGTCTGGTGTGGCTTAAACCTGCCGATATGAACAATACCTATGCCTTTGCCATGCAGCGCAAGCGCGCCGAGGCTGAACATATCAATACCATGTCTGAGATGGTGGCAAAGATTGAGCAGATCCGTAAAACCGATCCGGATAACAACTGGCTGCTGGGCCTTGACCTGGAATTTGCCGGGCGCAGCGACGGGATGAAACCGTTGCAGGCAGCCTACAACATGGAGCTGGACCGCCCGCAGATCCGCCAGATGGATCCGGGCCTGGTCTATAACGCGGTGCGCGACGGGTTTGTCGATGCGGGGCTGATCTACACCACCGACGGGCGCGTAAAGGGCTTCGATCTTAAAGTGCTGGAAGATGATAGAGGCTTCTTCCCGAGTTACGCCGTGACGCCAGTTGTTCGAAAAGACACGCTGGAGGCTAATCCGGGGCTGGAGGAGGCGCTGAACACCCTTTCAGCCCAGCTCAATAACGACGTTATCACCGAACTGAATAAGAAGGTGGATATCGACCATCAGTCACCGCAGCAGGTCGCCCGTGATTTCCTGCGTAGCAAACAGTTGCTGTAGGAGGCGCTATGGAGACGATTCACTATATTCTCGACAACTGGGACTATCTCTTAACCCTGACGCTGCAACACCTGTGGCTGGTGGCGCTCGCCGTGGGCCTGGCGATTATTATTGGCGTGCCGCTGGGCATTTTAATTGTCCGCCATAAATGGCTGGCAACGCCGGTGCTGGGGATTGCCACCATTGTGCTCACCATCCCGTCAATTGCGCTTTTCGGCCTGATGATCCCGCTCTTTTCGCTGATCGGTCAGGGCATTGGCGCCCTGCCCGCGATTACGGCGGTGTTCCTCTATTCGCTGCTGCCGATTGTGCGTAACACCCACACGGCACTCGACAGCCTGCCGCCGGGCTTGCGTGAAGCGGGACGCGGCATCGGCATGACCTTCTGGCAGCGTCTGCGCTGGGTGGAAATCCCGATGGCGTTGCCGGTGATTTTTGGCGGCATCCGCACCGCCGTGGTGATGAACATCGGCGTCATGGCGATTGCCGCCGTGATCGGTGCGGGCGGGCTGGGCCTTCTGCTGCTTAACGGTATTGGCGGGAGTGATATTCGTATGTTGATTGCGGGCGCACTGATGATTTGTCTTTTAGCGATTGTGCTCGACTGGTTGCTGCACCGTTTGCAGGTGGTACTGACTCCGAAGGGGATTCGATAATGATAAAACTGGAAAACCTCACCAAACAATTTTCACAGAAACACGGCCAGACGTTTAAGGCCGTCGACAACGTCAACCTGAACGTGCCTGAAGGGGAAATGTGCGTGCTGCTCGGCCCGTCCGGCTGCGGGAAAACCACTACCCTGAAGATGATCAACCGTCTCATTACGCCAAGCAGCGGGACGATCCTGATTAACGGCGAAGACACCAGCGGAATGGACACTGTGACCCTGCGTCGCAACATTGGCTACGTGATCCAGCAAATTGGCCTGTTCCCGAACATGACCATCGAAGAGAACATTACCGTCGTGCCGCGCATGCTGGGCTGGGACAAAGCGCGCTGTAAATCCCGTGCCGAGGAGCTGATGGATATGGTGGCAATGGATCCGCATAAATTCCTTCACCGCTATCCGCGCGAAATGTCCGGCGGTCAGCAGCAGCGTATCGGCGTCATCCGCGCGCTGGCAGCGGATCCTCCGGTCCTGCTGATGGATGAACCGTTCGGCGCGGTCGACCCGATTAACCGTGAGGTGATCCAGAACCAGTTCCTGGAGATGCAGCGCAAGCTGAAAAAGACCGTGATGCTGGTGAGCCACGATATTGACGAAGCGCTGAAGCTGGGCGACCGTATTGCCGTCTTCCGTCAGGGACGTATCGTGCAGTGCGCCAGCCCGGACGAGCTGCTGGCGAAACCCGCGAATGAGTTTGTTGGCTCGTTTGTTGGCCAGGACCGGACGTTGAAACGCCTGCTGCTGGTATCGGCGGGCGACGTCACCGACCAGCAGCCTACCATTACGGTACGCGAATCGACGCCGCTGCCGGAGGCCTTCGCCACCATGGATGACAACGATATTCGCGCCATTACCGTGGTTGATGAGCACGGCAAACCGCTCGGCTTTGTGAAGCGCCGCGAAGCGCGTAACGCCAGCGGCAGCTGCGGGGATATTCTGCATCCGTTCCGCATGACCGGTAAGGCCGAGGATAACCTGCGCGTGGTGCTTTCTCGCCTGTATGAGAGCAACACCAGCTGGATGCCGATTGTGGACGAGGACGGACGCTATAACGGCGAAATATCCCAGGATTATATTGCGGAGTATTTGAGCTCAGGGCGTACGCGCCGGGCGTTGAATATTCATAGCGAGAGTTAAGCATTCAGGCCGGGTACTGCCCGGCCTTTTTCCGCACGCATACCTTTTGCTAACCTCCCGATTTACCGCCACAATATTGTATCGTCCCCGTTAAATCACGACTTCATGCAACGTCTTCACGCTTACCCCGACATCCGCGCGATGTTTCGTCGTCTCCTGATTGCTACCGTCACCGGCGTGCTGGCGGCGCTGGCCGTTGCGGTGTTCCGCCACAGCATGTATCTGCTGGAGTGGCTATTTCTCAGCAACGAAAGCGGAAGTCTGGTGAACGCCGCAGCCGCGTTATCACCCTGGCGGCGGGCGCTGACGCCTGCGCTGGGTGGTCTGGCCGCGGGAATGCTACTGTGGGGATGGCAGCGCATGACGGCACAACGTCCCCACGCCCCCACCGATTATATGGAAGCGCTTGAGACGGGTGACGGCCAGTTTGATTACGGCGCCAGCCTGGTGAAATCCCTCGCGTCGTTGCTGGTGGTCGCCAGCGGCAGCGCCATCGGCCGTGAAGGCGCCATGATCCTGCTCGCCGCCCTCGCCGCCTCCTTTTTTGCACAACGTTGTACGCCGAAATCCGAATGGAAACTGTGGATCGCCTGCGGTGCCGCCGCCGGGATGGCCAGCGCCTATCATGCGCCGCTGGCGGGCAGCCTGTTTATCGCAGAGATCCTGTTTGGCACGCTGATGCTGGCCTCCCTCGGCCCGGTGGTGATTGCTGCTGTAGTGGCCCTGCTGACCACGCGCCTGTTAAGTCCCGGCGCGAATACGCTATATGATGTCCATCTCAGCGAGATGCTTACGGCGGTGGATTATTTCCTGATCGTTGGCGTGGGTCTGCTGGCTGGCGTTTGCGGCCCGCTGCTGATGTGGCTGATGGCGGCCAGCCACAGGCTGTTTCTGCGTCTCAAACTTTCACCGCCGTGGCAGCTGGCGCTGGGTGGTCTGATCGTCGGGCTGCTGTCGCTGCTGACGCCGAAGGTATGGGGGAATGGCTATAGCGTGGTTCAGGCGTTTTTGCAGTCGCCGCCGCTGCTGTCGGTGATTGCTGGCGTCTTTATTTGCAAACTGCTGGCGGTGCTGGCAAGCAGCGGGTCCGGCGCGCCGGGAGGCGTGTTCACGCCAACCTTGTTTGTCGGTATGGCAACGGGAATGCTGTTTGCGCAGATCTTTGCGCTGTGGTTTCCTGGCTCTGAGACGGCGATCCTGCTCGGGCTGGCGGGTATGGCGACGCTGCTCGCCGCCACAACGCATGCGCCAATCATGTCGGCCTTGATGGTATGTGAGATGACCGGGCAGTATTTTTTACTTCCCGGTTTGCTGGTTGCCTGTGTTGTGGCGTCGGTATTGTCGAGAACGCTACGCCACGACTCGATCTACGGCCAGCATACCGCCGAAAGCCGAGAGATCGATGTAGTGCGCTAATTCGCGCTGCTCGGCGCGGGGTAGATAAGGCAGTTCGCCCACCAGCGGGCCAGGCAGCTTTTTGCTCAGCACATCGATGATTTCAGCGTAGTGCGCAAGGCCCGGGTTAATACGGTTCGCCACCCAACCAATCAGCGGCAGGCCGTCATTAGCGATAGCCTGCGCCGTCAGCAAGGCATGGTTGATGCACCCTTCCTGAATGCCCACGACCATAATCACCGGCAACTGCTCCTGCACCACCCATTCGGAAAGGGGACGTAAATCGTTCATCAGGCTGCGCCAGCCGCCGGTCCCTTCAACGACAACGTGGTCAACCTTTTCACTCAGATTTGCCAGGCCATCAGAAAGCAGGCTGTAGTTGATAAGCCCACTGTGAGCGACGCTGCTTTCCTCTTCGCTTAAGGCGATAGGATTAACGGCATCATAAGGCAGTTCCAGAGACGAGACGCTTTGCAGAACCAGGGCATCCTTATTGCGCAGCCCTTCTGGCGTCTCTTTACTGCCTTTTGCAACCGGCTTGTATCCTGCAACGCGTTTACCGCTTGCCGCCAGGGCCTGAAGTAACGCGCGGGATACGACTGTCTTCCCGACAGACGTATCCGTACCAGTAATAAAGAAACGCTTAAGCATGACTCATTCCACCTCTTGGGTATGCTTCAAAATATAAACCAGGTAAATAATTCAGTGGGGAAAGTCTACGGGATGCGTGCGCTACCGGGCTTGAGATAGCGCAATTTTTCGTACATCTCTGGAAAAGAGTTAGCCCTGTAGCAAACGAATCAGTAACGAGCCGTTGTACATCGCATCTTTTACCAGCGCGGCGCCGGCCATCGTACCCTGGTTGGAAAATTGCGTACTCTCGACCACGATGTTTTTACTGTACGCGGGAAGCGCCTGCTGATTGATGCAGGCGGAAATCGCCGGAAAGAGGATATCCGCCGCCTGACTGAGCGGGGAGCCGATCAGTATTTTTTGCGGGTTAAACAGGTTCACCATAATGGCCAGAATGCGCCCGACATTATTGCCCACGCCGGTAATAATGTCCTTCGCCAGCAGATCGCCCTGCCTTGCCGCAGCGCACAGTGCCTCGACGCTTAACGGTTGACCGTGCAGCGTGGAGCTCATCGATTGGCTGAGCCGCACCTGCGCCAGCTCCAGCACGCTTTCGACGCTGGCAATCGTCTCCAGACAGCCATGGTTACCGCAGTAGCAGCGTTTTCCGTACGGATCGACCTGCGTATGGCCGATCTCCACCAGGCTACTGCTGCCAGCATGCAACAGACGCCCGTCGGTGATCACACCTGCGCCAACGTTATGATCAATCACCACCTGAATTACGTCGCGCGCGCCCCGGGAGGCACCAAACAATGCCTCCGCCATCGTCCAGGCGCTGATATCATGCTGAATGTAGACCGGCACACCGGTGTGGTTTTCCAGCACGTCGCCCAGCGGCATCTCTTTGACGTTTTCATAAAACGGCATGCGGTGAACAATGCCATTTTCGGTATCAATAATTCCCGGCAGGGTGATCGCAATCGCCGTTAAACGTTCAAGACGCTGCTGGTGACGAATAAAGAACTGGTCGATGTGGGTCAGAATGGCATCGAGAAGTGGTTGCTCTGCATTAAGCGGGAGTTCCAGCCGGTCCTCCACCACCAGCTTGCTGCTGAGGTCGCGCAGCGCGAGGAAGATTTCCCCGCGGCTAATCCGCAGCGACAGGTAGTGCCAGGCTTCCGTTTCCACCACCAGCCCTACCGCCGGACGGCCACGGCTGCCCGGCTCCTGAATTTCTGTTTCCTGAACCAGATGGGCTTCCAGCATTTCGCGGACAATCTTGGTAATACTGGCGGGTGCCAGTTGTGCCAGGCGCGAAAGATCGATACGCGAAACCGGACCAAGCTGATCAATCAGGCGATAAACGGCACCCGCGTTGGTCTGCTTGATCTGATCGATATGCCCTGGCTGACTATCAGCAACCACCTCGTACTCCCTTATTTTCGAGCTTCGAAATAAACTGAGGGCTATGGTGAAGCACTTCAATGGCTGACGTCAAATTTTTACTTAGCCATGTGATTTACTGCACATTTTCGCCCACTTTTCCCTATAAATAATGCCCGCGAGAAGCGGTAATTAATTGTTCTTTGAAACGCTGTGCCGCATGGCTCTGTTCATGATGTTTAGACCACACCAGCCACATCTCTGAGACTGCATCCTGCTCGGCTATCTTCACCCAGCGCATTTCCGCCAGTTGTACCCGTTTAAATGAGGCCGGGAGAATCGATACGCCAAGCCCTGCGGCAACGAGACCAATGATCGTCATGGCTTCCCCCACCTCCTGCGCGATAGTCGGGACAAGGCCATATCGCCGCATCAGACCAAGAATATCGTCATACAACCCGGTACCCACCTGTGGGTCAAAAAAGACAAACGGCTCTTTCGCCAGTTCAGCCAGCGTGACGCTGTGCTGCGCGGCGAGCGGATGATCCCGGGGGATCATCGCCATCAGCGGTTCGCGGAGGATCACCTGCCACGCCAGGGTATCAGGCAACTGCGTGTTACGCATCAGCCCCAGGTCGAGCGATCCTTCGTTAAGCGGCGATATCTGCTCCCGGGTATTTATTTCGCGCGTCTGAATATGCACATCCGGAAAGTTACGGCGAAACGAGGATAGCGTTTGTGAAACAGCGCTGATAAAGGGGGCCGATGAGGTAAACCCGATGCGCAGCTCCCCCGTCTCCCCAAGATAAAGCCGTTCCGCTCTGGCGGCGGCGTCCTCCACCATACTCAGGATCTGCCGGCTATCGGCGAGAAACTGTTTTCCCGCCGCCGTCAGGCTCACGCTGCGGTTGGTTCGCGCCAGCAGACGCGCCCCGACCTGCTGCTCCAGGATCTGGATCTGCTGGCTTAGCGGTGGCTGAGAGATATTCAGCCTTGCCGCCGCACGACCAAAATGCAGCTCTTCGGCGACGGCGACAAAATAGCGCAGATGGCGCAGCTCGATATTCATATTTTTAAAGTATCATTTGAGATTATTAATATATTAGACAGAATATTTACATTTTCCTACCCTAATCTTGTGGTCATACCCGTCACCAGAAACCACGGGGATGTTTAAGCAAGGATTATGTGTGAGCCGTACAACGACCGTTGATATCGCGCCGGCCAGCGACATCGATGATTTACCCGCAGCACCGCAGCCGGTTCAGTTTATTAAACGTGGTACCCCCCAGTTTATGCGCGTCACGCTGGCGCTCTTCTCAGCGGGTCTCGCCACTTTTGCCCTGCTCTACTGCGTTCAGCCGATCCTGCCGGTCCTGTCGCATGAATTTGGCGTGTCGCCAGCCAGCAGCAGTATTTCGCTCTCCATTTCAACCGGGATGCTGGCGATCGGTCTGCTGTTCACCGGGCCACTTTCGGATGCCATCGGACGTAAGCAGGTCATGGTAACGGCGTTAATGCTGGCCTCCGTGTGTACCTTGCTGTCCACCATGATGACCAGCTGGCACGGCATTCTGGTCATGCGCGCGCTGATTGGGTTATCCCTCAGCGGCGTGGCGGCGGTCGGGATGACCTATCTCAGCGAGGAGATCCACCCGAGCTTCGTGGCCTTCTCCATGGGGCTGTACATTAGCGGGAACTCTATCGGCGGGATGAGCGGACGCCTGCTCAGCGGTGTGTTTACTGATTTCTTTAACTGGCGCATTGCGCTGGCCGTTATCGGCTGCTTCGCCCTCGCTTCGGCGCTGATGTTCTGGAAAATCCTGCCGGAATCGCGCCATTTCCGCCCGACCTCCCTGCGTCCGAAAACGTTATTTATCAACTTTCGTCTGCACTGGCGCGATCAAGGGCTGCCCCGTTTGTTCCTGACCGGTTTCCTGCTGATGGGCTCGTTCGTGACGCTGTTTAATTACATCGGCTATCGTCTGATGCTTTCACCGTGGCATCTTAGTCAGGCATTGGTGGGTTTGCTCTCTGTGGCATATCTCACCGGGACATGGAGTTCGCCAAAAGCGGGCGCCATGACCGCGCGCTTCGGTCGTGGTCCGGTGATGCTGGTTTCCACCGCCGTGATGCTGTTCGGACTGCTGATGACGCTTATCTCTTCCCTGTGGCTGATTTTTGCCGGAATGCTGCTCTTCTCTGCGGGCTTCTTTGCCGCGCATTCCGTTGCCAGCAGCTGGATTGGCCCACGCGCGCGCCGCGCCAAAGGTCAGGCTTCGTCACTGTATCTGTTCAGTTACTATCTCGGTTCCAGCATAGCCGGTACGCTCGGCGGGGTGTTCTGGCATAACTACGGCTGGAACGGCGTGGGCGGATTTATCGCGCTGATGTTGTGCGCGGCATTGCTGGTGGGCGCGAGCCTGCATAAACGACTGCATTAACATTCAGCCCTCTTCGTGTTTAAATCGAGCCGATGCTAATTTTTGTCATCGGCTGATTCAGACACGAGGACTTCATGAAAAACAATAACTATCAACAACTCACCCGCACCTTCCAGCGCCTCTCCCGCTTCTCGCACCTCTCCTCCATCGCCAGCTGGGACATGTTCACCATGATGCCGCCAGGCGGCAGCGCCGCGCGCGGTGAAGCGCTGGCGGAGATGAGCGTCCTGCAACATCAGATCCTGACCGATAAAAAAGTGGGTGAATGGCTGGCGGCGGCGGCAGACGAAGATCTGAATGACGTTGAGCAAGCCAACCTGCGCGAAATGACACGCCACTACCAGCAGGCCACTTTACTGCCGGAATCGCTGGTGGAGGCCAAATCGCTGGCGGGCAGCAGGTGTGAACACGCGTGGCGCACTCAGCGTCCGGCCAACGACTGGCAGGGCTTTTCAGCCAACCTGAAAGAGGTGGTGAAACTCAGTCGTGAAGAGGCCCGCCTGCGCGCTGAGGCTAAAGGCTGCACGCCTTACGACGCGCTGCTGGATATCTTTGAACCCGACATGACCAGCGCTCGCCTGGATGTGCTGTTCGGCGATCTGAAGTCCTGGCTGCCGGAGCTGCTGGCAAAGGTTGTGGAAAAACAGGCTCAACGATCGTTCGTTCCGCCACAGGGTCCCTTCCCGACCGCCACGCAGCGCGAGCTGGGCCTGGAAGCGATGAAAATGCTTGGCTTCGATTTTAACGGCGGTCGTCTGGACGTTAGCGCCCACCCGTTCTGCGGCGGCGTGCCGGAAGATGTGCGTATCACCACGCGTTACGATGAAGATGAACTGCTCAGCGCGCTTTTCGGCGTGATCCACGAAACCGGACATGCCCGCTACGAGCAAAACCTTCCGCGAGCGTGGGCCGGCCAGCCCGTTGCGCTGGCGCGCTCTACGGCGATCCATGAATCCCAGAGCTTGTTCTTTGAAATGCAGCTGGGCCGCAGCGACGCTTTCCTGAAGCATCTGCTTCCGGCGGTTCATGCCCGTTTCGGTAGCCAGGCGGCATTCAGCGAAGAGAATTTTATTGCCTGGAACCAGCGCGTGAAGCCGGGCTACATCCGCGTTGATGCGGATGAAGTGAGCTATCCGGCGCATGTGGTGCTGCGCTATGAGATCGAGCGCGCGCTAATCAATGGCGAAATTGAAGTCGATGATATTCCCGCGTTATGGGATGAGAAAATGCAGGCCTGGCTTGGGTTATCCACCAAAGATAACTACCGCAACGGCTGTATGCAGGATATCCACTGGACCGACGGCGGTTTTGGCTACTTCCCGTCTTACACGCTGGGGGCAATGTATGCGGCACAGCTGTTCCATGCCGCCAAAACTGCGCTGCCCGG
This sequence comes from Enterobacter cloacae complex sp. IR5441, assembly GCF_049238215.1. Lineage (NCBI taxonomy): Bacteria > Pseudomonadati > Pseudomonadota > Gammaproteobacteria > Enterobacterales > Enterobacteriaceae > Enterobacter > Enterobacter cloacae complex sp. IR5441. Next base: position 134,359 of record NZ_JBMKIA010000010.1, on the reverse strand, counting down.
GTTGCAGACATCCATTGCCGGGGGCGATTTCTCAGCACTGTTTGACTGGCTGCGTCAGAATATCTGGCAGCACGGCAGCCGTTTCAGCACGTCGCAGCTCATCACCCAGGCCACGGGTGAAGATCTGAATATCCGCTACTTCCGCGAACACCTGACGTCCCGCTACCTGTAACCGAACGCGCCGGGGGTCCACCCTGGCGTTGTACATATGGTTACACGCCGATACCAATCACTCACGGAAACCCCGAATTTACAGGGATATAGTTATTTCAACGGCCCCGCAGTGGGGTTAAATGAGAAACCAAATTCGAGGGTATGAAAATGAAAAAAGTATTAGCTCTGGTTGTTGCCGCTGCTATGGGTCTGTCTTCCGCTGCATTCGCGGCTGAAACTACCGCCACCGCAGCGCCTGCGGCATCCACCGCTGCTCCGGCCAAAACGGTTCACCATAAAAAACATCACAAAGCGGCTAAACCAGCGGCAGAACAGAAAGCGCAGGCCGCGAAAAAGCACCATAAAAAAGCGGCAAAACCTGCGGTAGAGCAGAAAGCCCAGGCGGCTAAAAAACATCACAAAAAAGCGGCAAAACACGAAGCGGCTAAACCTGCTGCACAGCCAGCAGCGTAAGAGTACAAGCTTAACCGTGCCCTTCGGGGCACGTTGGTAAACCGGCGCTGAACGGGTTTGCGGTCAGCGCCGTTTTTTTATCCGGAGGGCGTATGCTGCGGCGCTATCGGTTTGAGTTCATTCTTATCCTGCTAATTTTATGCGCGCTCATCGCCAGCCACTTTTATCTTTCCTGAATGTAGCACGCTGATTTTACTCCCACTTTCTCGCCGTCGCGTCTATAGTATTTTCATAGGGTTCACTTTTAATAATCATAATTACCCCCACCAGAGTGTGATATGCGTAAATCTGTTGTGTTGTTACTGGGAACGTTTAGCCTTTTTGCTGGCTTTTCACATGCGGATGATGGCGACGATGACGCCATTAGCGCCAAAGAGGTAAAGACGCTGTTTTTTGGTCATGACGATCGTACGCGTGTCACCGATCCTACCGAATCGCCCTGGGATGCCATCGGGCAACTGGAAACCGCCAGCGGCAATTTATGTACCGCAACCCTCATTACGCCACGCCTTGCGCTGACGGCGGGTCATTGCCTGTTAATGCCGCCTGAAGGCAAACCGGATAAAGCGATCGCCCTGCGCTTTGTGTCGCAAAAAGGAATATGGCGCTACGAAATTCACGGTATTGAGGGGCGAGTGGATCCGTCGCTTGGCAAACGCCTGAAACCGGATGGCGATGGCTGGATTGTGCCGCCCGGGGCGGCCCCCTGGGATTTCGGGCTGATCGTTTTACGTTATCCGCCGTCCGGGATCACCCCGCTGCCGCTCTTTGATGGCGATAAGGCCGCGCTCACCGCAGCCCTGAAAGCCGCCGATCGAAAAGTGACGCAATCAGGTTATCCTGTTGATCACCTCGATTCGCTGTACACCCATACGGACTGCGTGGTGACGGGCTGGGCGCAAAACAGCGTACTGTCGCATCAGTGCGATACGCTACCGGGTGATAGCGGATCGCCCCTGATGTTAAAAACCGATAACGGCTGGCAGCTGATTGGCGTTCAGAGTTCTGCGCCAGCGGCGAAAGACCGCTGGCGCGCAGATAACCGGGCGTTGTCGGTGACCGGTTTTCGCGACCGGCTGGAAGCCCTGGCGCAGCAGTAGGTCACTCAGGCCAGTTTAATCATGATCATGCCGGCGAGCAGTAATACCAGCCCTATCCAGCCTTTATTGTTTAAACGCTGCCCGAACATAATCCAGCCTGCCGCCAGGGTGGCGGCAATACCGAAGCCCCCCCACAGCGCATAGGCTACGGACAGATCGATGCCTTTCACCGCCTGTGACAGGGCGCTAAACGCCCCCAGAACCGCGGCAATCGATAACAGGCCGTAGGCTTTACGACGAAAACCGTCGGAGAACTTCAGAAAGACGTTGGCAATAATTTCCAGAACGATGGCGAAAGCCAGCCAGGCCGCGTGGATCCATTCAAACTGCTGCATGGGTCTGCTCCTTCTGCTGTTTTGCCGGTTTGCGTGTACCCGATTTAATCAGCACGATACCTGCGACCAGGGTCGTCAGCCCGGCAATTTTCATTGTCGTCAGGGTTTCATCAAATAACATGACGCTAAACAGCGTAATCAATAAAATACCAATACCTTCCCACAATGCGTATGCCACGCCCAGCGCGATTTTTTTAACCGCAAAAGAGAGGAAAATATAGGAAAGCGTAATCATGACCAGCATCAAAATAAAACCGGTGCTGCCATCACTCACGCTTGCCCATTTCATCGACAAGGTGCCGGTAATTTCAGCGACGATCGCCAGAGCTAATAAAATCCAGTAAAACATGTTTTTCTCCTGCTTGAGAATATAATCCATCGAGGCTCGCTGCGGACAGCAAACCAAAAAATTGGGAATTAAATCAGTTAGCTAAGCGCATAGCGCCAGCTCAGGCAGAAGACGTGACTATAGCGCGGAACGCCAGTGTTGCTCACCAGAAAGCAGGCAGAGGGAGGTAGAAAACAGAGCAGAGTTGTTTGAAAAATACGTCCTGAACAAATTGTCCATAAAATTACAATTATCCGCGGTGTTGCTTCTCGTCTTTGCGGATGAAAATTGTCCTCGGTAGTTGAACACGCCTGATTTGTATCATAAGCCAGGAATTTACTCAAAGCCTTTTCATTTCTTTACCCAGTCTGTTTGATTTTGGTTAGTTTTTTTAATCCGCTTTCCCCTCTATTATAAATAAAAAACTGTTCAGGAACGTCCATGGCCAAACCTATTATCACCCTCAACGGGCTTAAGATCGTCATCATGCTGGGCATGCTGGTGATCATTCTGACCGGCGTTCGTTTTGCGGCCGATATCATCGTGCCTTTTATCCTGGCGCTTTTTATCGCGGTGATCCTCAATCCACTGGTGCAGCGAATGGTGCGGCTGCGCATCCCGCGTGTGCTGGCGATAAGCCTGCTTATCAGTATTATTATCGTTGCGATGGTGCTGTTAGTCGCCTATCTGGGCACCTCCCTGAACGAGCTGGCGCGGACGCTACCGACATACCGCTCTTCCCTGGCGACCCCGCTGCTGCAAATTGAACCCTGGCTGCAACGCGCGGGTATCGAAGTCTCGGTTGAGGAACTGCTTAAATACATCGATCCGAATGCCGCCATGACGATTGTCACCAGCCTGCTGGCACAACTCTCCAACGCCATGACCTCGATTTTCCTGCTGTTCCTGACGGTTGTGTTTATGCTGCTGGAAGTTCCACAGCTGCCTGCAAAGCTCCAGCACATCATGGTGCGTCCGGTAGAGGGAATGGGCGCCATTCAGCGCGCGCTCGACAGCGTTTCACGCTATCTGGTGCTGAAAACGGCCATCAGCCTGGTGACGGGATTAGTGGTCTGGGGGATGCTCGCCGCGCTGGATGTGCGTTTTGCCTTTGTCTGGGGGCTGCTGGCCTTTGCGCTCAACTATATTCCTAACATCGGCTCCGTGCTGGCGGCGATCCCCCCTATCCTTCAGGTGCTGGTTTTCAGCGGTTTGTATGATGCCCTGATTCTGCTGGCAGGCTATCTGGTGATTAACCTTGTCTTCGGGAACATTCTCGAACCACGGATCATGGGACGCGGGCTGGGGCTTTCAACCCTTGTTGTGTTCCTGTCCCTGATTTTCTGGGGCTGGCTGCTCGGGCCTGTCGGCATGCTGCTCTCAGTTCCACTGACAATTATTGTCAAAATTGGCCTGGAGCAGACTGCCGGTGGACAAAGTATCGCTGTACTGCTGAGCGACATGAGCCATAAGGCCGACTAATTGTCCATCGACAGCATGGGCTTGCCCGTTCTTCCCGCTTCGCGATAGTTGCCTGCTGCCCGCTGCCATTCCGACAGCGGGTAGAGGGTGACATCGCTGCACTGGCTGGCGCGCAGTTTAGGCCAGATGCGCCGAAACTCCGCCTGCCACGCCTCAGCGTTCAGCGCGTCCAGATAGTTACGAATGTGAAACCACGCCACGCGCGGCAACGGCCGCTGCTGCCGGAAGATCTGCCCGGAGAGTAGCCCGTAGCAGACAAAGGTGCCGGTTTCAGGCATCACGCTCAGGATCGTCTCCGCCAGACTGCCGCCCGTGGCGTCGTACACCACCTCCGCTTGCGCGGCGGCAGCATTGACGGCGGCCGTATCATGTTGCGCAATCGGGACGATCCCCATTTCAGCCAGACGTTGAGCGTGCACGGGCGAGCGATGGATCCCGTAAACCGCCTCTGCACCCGCCTGGCGTGCCCATTGTCCGAGCAGAACGGCGCAGTCAGAACCGGCAGCGGTGAGCAGCACCGTTTTCCCGACCGGAGGATAGCGGTCCAGCATCATCTGTGCGGCAAGCGGGTTGATATACGCCCGCGCGGCAAGAAGCGAGTCGACGTCGTCCGGGACGGGAACCGCATACGCCGCCGGGCAGTCGACATAGCGCTGCCAGGTTCCCTGCCCCCGTAACGGCAGGACCCGCTTGCCCAACAGCGCCGGATAAGCAGCGGGCGTTTCGGTCACTATTCCGACCCCTTCATAACCGGCTATCGCAGGCAGCGGCGTGCGATGGCGATATGCTCCGGTGATGGGGATGAGATCGGAGGCGTTCACCGGGGAAAAAAGCATGCGCACACGTATCTCTCCCGGCTGTCGCGGCGTCAATGGCGTGGTTTCCGCTTGCAGTACCGATTCAGGCTCACCAAACCGGCGATACCAGAGGGCCAGATTACGCATTGCGATCGCGCCATCCCATTTCCGGTGCGACATGTTTCAGGATGGACTCGATCACATGTGCGTTGTATTCCACGCCCAGCTGATTCGGCACGGTAAGTAACAGCGTATCCGCTTCCGCGATCGCTTCATCCTTTTTCAACTGTTCAATCAGCTTGTCTGGCTCTGCGGCATAGCTGCGTCCGAAAATGGCCCGCGTTTTCTCATCCAGATAGCCCACGCTGTCGCTCTCATTGCGGCTTGAGCCGAAATACATCCGGTCGCGATCGTCCATCAGGGCAAAAATACTGCGGCTGACCGAAACGCGTGGCTGACGGGTATGCCCTGCCTCAGCCCAGGCCTGTCGGTAGGCACGGATCTGTTTTGCCTGCTGAATATGGAACGGCTCGCCGGTTTCATCATCTTTCAGCGTTGAGCTTTGCAGGTTCATCCCCAGTGTTGCCGCCCATACTGCCGTTGCATTAGAGCCAGCCCCCCACCAGATACGATCGCGTAAGCCTTCTGAATGCGGCTCCAGACGCAACAATCCCGGCGGGTTTGGGAACATCGGCTGTGGGTTAGGCTTTGCAAACCCTTCACCGCGTAATACGTCAAGCAGTACCTCAGTGTGGCGGCGCGCCATATCAGATTCGTTTTCCCCTTCCTGCGGCACGTAACCAAAATAACGCCAGCCATCAATCACCTGCTCCGGGGAACCCCGGCTGATACCAAGCTGTAATCGCCCGCCGGAGATGAGATCTGCCGCGCCAGCATCTTCCGCCATATACAGCGGATTTTCATACCGCATGTCGATCACGCCCGTCCCGATTTCAATGCGTTTGGTTTTCGCGCCTATTGCCGCCAGCAAGGGGAATGGCGAACTGAGCTGGCGGGCAAAGTGATGCACACGGAAATAAGCCCCGTCCGCGCCCAGCTCTTCGGCGGCGACCGCCAGATCGATGGACTGTAGCAGCGTGTCAGCCGCGGTTCGCGTGCCGGACTGGGGTGACGGCGTCCAGTGACCAAACGACAAAAATCCGATCTTTTTCATAGTGGAGTATCCTGATAAAGCATTGCGTTATCCCTACTCTACGCATTAACGGATGAGAATAAATGGTGATTATTTAACGGAATGCTTCAAATAAACTGACAGAAATACGCAAATCGCACGCTGCCTTCCCGCAGAGGAGGCATTCTCCTGACATCTCATAATGGGATATAGTGTGAACTATTCTCTTTTTAACAGGTAACATCAGCAATGGCTCTGATCCCCAAAAACTACGCACGGCTGGAAAGCGGCTACCGTGAAAAAGCGCTAAAAATCTACCCCTGGGTTTGTGGACGCTGCTCGCGTGAGTTTGTTTATTCAAATCTTCGTGAACTCACGGTTCACCATATCGACCACGATCACACCAATAACCCGGAAGATGGCAGTAACTGGGAGCTGTTGTGCCTGTTTTGTCACGATCACGAACACTCAAAGTACACCGAAGCGGATCAGTATGGCACCACCGTTGTCGCGGGTGAGGATGCGCAAAAAGACGTGGGTGTCGCCACGTTTAACCCCTTTGCCGATCTCAAGGCGATGATGAACAAGAAGAAGTAATATCGACGGCTTCACTGCCCATACCTGTCGTATGGGCACTTATATTCCTTAAACATTTCATTAAATACCCTTTCCGCCAGATTTGCCTCGCCGCCATTCTGAACATAACCCTCTCCCTCCTGCACCCGTACGACGTCACTCCTCGTTCCCCCCTTGATCTTTGCTATCAACATACAATACTGTATATAAATACAGTCTTAATTAACGGTGATCATAATGCAGTTTTTCACCCCTCCTGGCGATACCAGAGCGAGCTGACCATGTTTGCACTGTGTGATGTGAACGCTTTCTATGCTTCCTGTGAAACGGTTTTTCGCCCGGACCTGAAGGGACGACCGGTGGTCGTGTTGTCCAATAACGATGGGTGCGTCATCTCTCGCTCCGCTGAAGCCAAACCCTTTGTGAAAATGGGTGAACCGTACTTCAAACAGAAAGATCTCTTCAGGCATCATGGCGTGGTTTGTTTCAGCAGTAATTATGAACTTTACGCGGATATGTCCAACCGGGTAATGAACACGCTTGAAGAGATGTCGCCTCGTAGCGAAATATACTCAATTGATGAGATCTTTTGCGATCTTACCGGCGTGCGTAATTGTCGCGATCTTTCCGATTTTGGGCATGAAATGAGAGCGACCGTACTGCAACGCACCCATCTGACCGTCGGGGTGGGCATCGCACCCACAAAGACGCTGGCGAAACTGGCAAATCACGCGGCGAAACGCTGGCAGCGCCAGACGGGAGGCGTTGTTGATTTATCCAATGTAGATCGTCAGAGAAAGCTGATGGCGGCGCTACCCGTCGAAGACGTTTGGGGTGTAGGACGTCGCATAGCGAAGAAGCTTGAGATGATGGGGATTAAGACCGTCCTGCAACTGGCAGACACCGATATCCGGTTCATAAGAAAACATTTCAATGTCGTGCTGGAGAGAACGGTGCGTGAATTACGGGGCGAATCGTGTCTTGAACTGGAAGAGTTTGCCCCGGTAAAGCAAGAAATCGTCTGTTCGCGCTCGTTTGGCGAACGCATCACGGAATATGACGATGTACGCCAGGCCATCTGTAGTTATGCCGCCCGGGCAGCAGAAAAACTTCGCAATGAGCATCAGCATTGCCGCTTTATCTCCGTATTTGTTAAAACCTCGCCCTTCGCGCTTAACGAGCCATATTATGGCAATAGCGCGTCGGTAAAACTGCTCACCCCAACCCAGGATAGCCGGGATATTATCGGCGCATCAGTTCGTTGTCTGGATGCGGTCTGGAAGAACGGCCATCGGTACCAGAAAGCCGGAGTGATGCTGGGAGATTTTTATAGCCAGGGCGTCGCGCAACTTAATCTGTTTGACGACAACGCACCCAGGAAAAACAGCCAAAAGTTAATGGATGTATTAGACCATCTGAATGCTGAAAATGGCCGTGGCACGCTTTACTTCGCGGGACAGGGTATACAGCAGCCGTGGCAGATGAAACGGGAAATGCTTTCACCCCGCTACACCACCCGCTTTGCGGATCTCCTCACTGTTAAGTGATATTAACAATTGCTGCTAAGTTGTAATTTTCCCCTTGCCGGACCGGACAAATCGGTTATCGTGCCAGGCAACTTTCGCAGCAATAAAAGACAGTGGGATACGCTATGGCGATTTTTGATGGTCACAATGACCTGTTGCTTAATTTATGGCTTCACCATCGCCAGGATCCGGTAACGGCCTTCTTCTCCGGCATTGAGAACGGACACCTCGATTATCCACGCATGCAGCAAGGCGGATTTTCCGGCGGGCTGTTCGCGCTGTTCGTGCCGCCGCAGGAGTATATCGCCCGCATGGCGCCACAATACGCCAGCGAGCCGTGGCAGCCGGTCGACATTCTCTGGCAGCAGTTGACGATCCTTAAGCAGCTTGTCGCACACTCCGATGGCCGGGCACGATTGTGCCTGAGCGCGGCGGATATCGAACGCTGCCGTCAGGATAAAGTGCTGGCGATGGTGGCGCATATTGAGGGCGCGGGCGGTTTTGACGGCGAGGGAGACGATCTACAGGCTTTCTATGCCGCCGGGGTGCGCAGCATTGGGCCTTTCTGGAACATTGCTAACCGTTTCGGCACCGGCGTTAACGGGGCGTTTCCCGGCAGCCCGGACAGCGGCCCAGGGCTTACCGCTGAGGGTATCGCCCTCATTAAGCACGCTAACGTCCTGAACATGCTGATTGACGTTTCGCATATGAATGAAAAAGCGTTCTGGGATACCGCTCGTCATTCCTCTTCACCGCTGGTCGCCACCCATTCCAACGCCCATACGCTGTGCCCGCAACCGCGCAATCTGACCGATCGGCAGCTACTGGCTATCCGCGACAGCGGCGGCGTGGCAGGCATCAATTTCGGCAACGCGTTTTTGCGCGCCGACGGTAAACGCGATAGCGATACCCCGCTGAGTACGATTGTTCGCCATATCGACTATCTTATTAACATCATGGGTGACGATCATGTCGCGCTGGGCTCCGATTTTGACGGCATTACGTTGCCTGATGACTTACACGATGTGAGTGGTTTACCGCGGCTAATCAGCGCGTTGCGTGACAGCGGCTATGATCAATTTGTGCTGAATAAGCTGCTGTGGGGCAACTGGCAAAAGGTATTGCAAAATGTTTGGCAACAATAGGTTACGTTGTAAACATTAAGTTAATTCCTTACATCTTTCGGGTTGAGCTTTGCCCTCCTGTGACGCATTATTTGATGACCATCACAAAACTGGCACAAACAATGGCGTTAGTGCTGCATTTTTAAAGAGGAAAAAACGATGTGGAAGAAACCTGCTTTTATTGATTTACGTCTTGGCCTGGAAGTGACCCTGTACATTTCCAACCGCTAATCGCTCTGCCCGCCATCCGTGCGGGCATTTTTGTTTGACTACCTGGCCCATCTTCATGTTTATAAAAGTCCTCGGTTCCGCCGCTGGCGGTGGTTTCCCCCAGTGGAACTGTAACTGCGCCAACTGTCAGGGTTTGCGCGACGGTACCCTTCAGGCGACCCCTCGCACCCAGTCGTCGATCATCGTCAGCGATAACGGCAAAGAGTGGGTGCTGTGTAACGCCTCCCCCGATATCAGCCAGCAGATTGCCCATACGCCAGAACTGAATAAGAAAGAGGTTCTGCGCGGCACGCATATTGGCGGCATTATTCTCACCGATAGCCAGATTGACCACACCACCGGGCTGCTCAGCCTGCGCGAGGGGTGCCCGCATCAGGTATGGTGTACGCCGGAGGTGCATGAAGATCTTTCCAGCGGATTCCCGATTTTTACCATGCTCCGGCACTGGAACGGTGGCCTGATTCACCACCCGATCGCGCCGCTCACCGCCTTTAGCGTGGAAGCCTGCCCTGATTTGCAGTTTACCGCTGTCCCCATCGCCAGTAACGCACCGCCCTATTCGCCGTGGCGCGACCGCCCGCTGCCGGGGCATAACGTGGCGCTGTTTATCGAAAACCGCCGCAACGGTCAGACGCTGTTCTACGCACCGGGTCTCGGTGAACCCGATGACACCATCCTGCCGTGGCTTAAAAAAGCGGACTGTCTGCTGATTGACGGTACCGTCTGGCAGGACGATGAACTCCAGGCCACTGGCGTCGGGCGCAATACCGGCCGCGACATGGGCCATCTGGCGCTCGGCGATGAACACGGCATGATGGCGCTGCTGGCCTCGCTGCCGGCAAAGCGCAAGATTCTGATCCACATTAATAACACCAACCCGATCCTTAACGAGCAGTCGCCGCAGCGTCACGCCCTTGCGCAGCAGGGAATAGAAGTGAGCTGGGACGGGATGAACATCACGCTTCAGGACTAACTATGCACATTCGCGAAACGCTCTCACCGCAAGAGTTTGAGCACGCCCTCCGGGCGAAAGGCGCCTACTATCATATTCACCATCCGTACCATATCGCGATGCATAACGGCGAGGCCAGCCGCGAGCAGATCCAGGGCTGGGTGGCGAACCGGTTTTACTACCAGACGACGATCCCGCTGAAAGACGCGGCAATTATGGCGAACTGCCCGGATCCGCACACGCGTCGCAAATGGGTGCAGCGGATCCTCGATCACGACGGCAGCAACGGTCATGACGGCGGTATCGAAGCCTGGCTACAGCTGGGCGAAGCCGTGGGGCTCAGCCGCGAGGACTTAATCAGCGAACGCCACGTGCTGCCCGGCGTCCGTTTCGCCGTCGACGCTTACGTTAACTTCGCCCGCCGCGCCAACTGGCAGGAGGCGGCATGCAGCTCGCTCACCGAACTGTTCGCCCCGCAAATCCATCAGTCGCGTCTCGACAGCTGGCCACAGCACTACCCGTGGATCAAAGAGGAAGGCTATTTTTATTTCCGCAGCCGCCTCAGCCAGGCCAGACGCGACGTTGAACACGGTCTGGAGCTGGCGAAGCGTTACTGCGATAGCGCGGAAAAGCAGAATCGGATGCTGGAGATCCTTCAGTTCAAACTCGATATCCTGTGGTCGATGCTCGACGCGATGACCATGGCCTACGCGCTACAGCGTCCGCCTTATCACACGGTCACCGACAAAGCGGCCTGGCACACAACCCGACTGGTATAAGCATGCAAAAAAACTCCATCGTCGCCTTTCGTCGCGGCTATCGCCTGCAATGGGAAGCCGCTCAGGACAGCCATGTCATCCTCTATCCGGAAGGCATGGCTAAACTCAATGAGACCGCGGCCGCGATCCTCGAACTGGTCGATGGCCAACGCGACGCGGCGGCCATCATTGCCATACTCAACGAACGGTTCCCGGAAGCCGGCGGCGTGGATGACGACGTCGTAGAATTCCTGCAAATCGCTTATCAACAGAAGTGGATTATTTTCCGTGAGCCAGAATAAACCCGCCGTCAATCCACCGCTGTGGCTGCTGGCGGAGCTGACCTATCGCTGTCCGCTACAGTGTCCTTACTGCTCTAACCCGCTGGACTTTGCCCGGCAGGATCAGGAGCTGACCACCGAACAGTGGATTGAGGTTTTCCGCCAGGCGCGGGCGATGGGCAGCGTGCAGATAGGTTTTTCCGGCGGCGAACCGTTGACGCGTAAAGATCTGCCGGAGCTGATCCGCGCCGCCCGCGATCTCGGTTTTTATACCAACCTGATCACCTCGGGAATTGGCCTGACGGAAAGCAAGCTCGACGCGTTCAGCGAGGCCGGTCTGGACCATATCCAGATTAGCTTCCAGGCCAGCGATGAAGTGCTCAACGCTGCGCTGGCGGGAAATAAAAAAGCCTTCCAGCAGAAGCTGGCGATGGCCAAAGCGGTCAAAGCCCGTGATTACCCGATGGTGCTGAATTTCGTCCTGCACCGACATAATATCGATCAGATCGATAAAATCATCGAGCTGTGCATCGAACTGGACGCCGACGACGTCGAACTTGCCACCTGCCAGTTCTACGGTTGGGCGTTCCTTAATCGTCAGGGGCTTCTGCCGACGCGGGAACAGATCGCCCGCGCGGAACGCGTGGTTGCCGAATATCGGCAAAAAATGGCCGCCAGCGGCAATCTGACCAACCTGCTGTTCGTCACCCCCGATTATTACGAAGAGCGGCCAAAAGGTTGTATGGGCGGCTGGGGGTCGATTTTCCTCAGCGTGACCCCGGAAGGCACGGCGCTGCCCTGCCACAGCGCGCGCCAGCTGCCGGTGGATTTCCCGTCGGTGCTTGAGCAGAGCCTGGAATCGATCTGGTATGACTCTTTCGGCTTCAACCGCTATCGCGGGTTTGACTGGATGCCGGAGCCGTGCCGCTCCTGCGATGAAAAGGAGAAGGACTTCGGCGGCTGCCGCTGTCAGGCCTTTATGCTCACCGGGAATGCGGATAACGCCGATCCGGTGTGCAGCAAATCGCCGCATCATCATAAAATCCTCGAGGCGCGACGCGAAGCAGCCTGTAGTGATATGAAGATCGGTCAACTTCAGTTCCGCAACCGTACCCGTTCTCAGCTTATCTATAAAACCCGGGAACTGTAACGATAATGACCACCCGCATCGTGGAACTGGCAGGCGGTTTACGCGCAACGCTGGTGCATCAGCCGCAGGCGACACGCGCGGCGGCGCTGGCGCGCGTGAGTGCCGGAAGCCATCACGAGCCACCGCGCTTCGCCGGTCTTGCGCATTTGCTTGAGCACCTGCTGTTCCGCGGTAGCCAGCGCTATCAGGGCGATGATCGACTCATGGCCTGGGTCCAGCGCCAGGGCGGCAGCGTCAATGCCACCACGCTGGCTCGCCACAGCGCTTTTTTCTTCGACGTTGCCGCCGATAACCTGTCCGACGGCGTCGCGCGGCTGCGGGATATGTTGCAGGCGCCGCTGCTTTCACCGCATGACATACAGCGCGAAGTGGCGGTCATTGATGCGGAAAACCGGCTCATCCAGCAACATGATTCCGCCCGGCGCGAAGCGGCGGCGCGCCACGCGATGGAAGAACCCGCGGTTTTTCGCCGTTTTCAGGTGGGTAGCAAGGAGTCTCTCGGGCAGGACCCGGGATCGCTGCAAGCCGCGTTGCGCGACTTTCATCGTCGCTATTATGTGGCAGGACACCTGCAATTGTGGCTGCAAGGGCCGCAAACGCTGGATGCGCTGGCCGAGCTTGCCCATACGTTTGCGTCAGATTTTGCGTCAGGAGGCATGCCTGAAACCGCTCCCCCGTTGCGTCTCAGCGCTGAAGCAGATTATCAGCTGGCGGTAACGGAGCGACCCGCACTGTGGCGTTGTCCGTTAATCCGAAAAAGTGACAACGTCACTTTATTTCGGGAGTTTTTACTGGACGACGCCCCCGGAAGCCTGATTGCCGGGCTACGGGCGCGTGGACTGGCAGAAGAAGTCGCCCTGAACTGGCTTTATCAGGATGACGATTACGGCTGGCTGGCGCTGACGGTTGATAGCGAACGGCCCGAGGATATTGACCCGCATATTACCCACTGGCTACGGGCGCTACAGCAAACGACGGATGAGCAGCAGCGGCATTATTATCGGCTGGCACAGCAGCGTTTCTGCGCCCTGCCGACGCTGGAGCAGCTGCGCCAGCGGGCATTTGGTTTTGCGCCCGGCGCGGCGCCCGTGGGCTTCTCCGCCTTTTGTGCCGATTTACTGACGGCGCCCACCTCGTATCTGGCCTGCAAAAAAATGGAAACCGCTGAAATTATCGCCAGCCAGGGTTTTGCCCTGCCGCTTAGCCATTGGCGTCGCCAGCCGGTTGCAGATAATAGCCCCATCGCGTTTTCCTTCTACCCGCAGACTGCCAGGTATGCTGCGCCAGCCCCGGCGTCAGAAGCCGCTCCACTGCTGCATTTGTCGGCGCAGACACAACCGCCAACGCTGATCCTGCGCAGGCCTTTTTATTCGCGCGTGGACAGGTCACAGGGGGTGGCGATGGGCAAGCAGTTACGCCCTCTTCTTGCTGAACTGCGCCATATCGACGGCAGCGGCGAGTGGCAAACGGTTGACGGTAGCTGGCAGCTCACCCTGCGGCTTCCTGACGCCATGGTGACGGCGGAACCCATCATCGGGGCGATAATCGATCGCCTCTCCCACCCCGCTCCTGCTATTACGCCAGCGCCAGAAGGCATTGCCATCCGTGAGCTGCTTCAGCAATTGCCTGAACGTCTGGCATCGGACCCGCCACGGGACGGCTGGCTGGCGGCGTTAGTTGGCGGCAGCGCCGGACACGCACACGGGTTAGCCCGGCAGCTTGGCCTGCTCCGGACGCCGGTTAACGCTACGCCGTTGCCGTTAAGCGGTTGTCCCGGCGGGATCGAACACATTCCGCACGCCAGCGCGGATTCGGCGCTGCTGGTGTTTATTCCCCTGCCGCCGGGCGCGTCGCTCGCCGCGCTGCGGCTGCTGGCGTTATGCTGCGAACCGCAATTTTTCCAGCGCCTGCGCGTGGAACAGCAGATTGGCTACGTGGTCAGCTGTCGTTATCAGCGTATTGCCGATCGCGATGGCCTGCTGCTGGCGTTACAGTCGCCTGACCGTTCTCCCGTGAACCTGCTGGGTTGCTGCAAACGATTTTTGCGTGAGCTGACGCCGTGCGATGAGGCAGCGTTCAGCGTGTTGCGACAGCAGCTGGCGACGCAGATCCGCTCACCGATGGATGCCAGCGCCACGGCAGTGGCCGCCCTGCGCCAGCGCTATGGTTTGCCGGTGTTAACGCCGCAGGCTATTGATGCCCTGCAACCTGACGAGATAATCGCGCTATGGCGCGAAATGACTCGCCGTCGCCGACGCTGGCGGGTGCTTTTCACGGGCTGACCAGAACCGACGCTTTCTTCCTGTGCGTGGTTTTCAGTCAAAAAAAAGCCCCGTACTACGACGGGGCCGGGCTGCTTATTTCGCTGTTATTTATCCAGCGCGTAGGCAATCACGTAGTCACCACGATCCGGCGACTGGCGTGCACCGCCGGCAGAGATCAGAATGTACTGTTTGCCGGTTTTCGGTGATACATAGCTGACAGGTCCGCCCTGGCTACCCACCGGGAGACGCGCTTTCCACACTTCTTCCCCCGTAGAAGAATCAAAGGCGCGCAGGTAGTAATCCTGGGTTCCCGCAATGAAGACCAGACCGCCCTGCGTGGCCAGCGTACCGCCCAGCGTCGGCATACCGACAGGCATCTGCATACGCATTTTTACCCCAAACGGACCGGTATCCTGAACGGTACCGACCGGCACCTGCCAGACGATTTTCTGCGTTTTCAGGTCAATGGCGGAGAGGGAACCAAACGGTGGTTTCTGGCACGGAATGCCCAGCGGTGACATGAAACGGTTTTTGTTGACCGAATACGGCGTTCCTTTCATCGGAACGGCGCCCATCCCGGCGTTCACGGCTTCACCGCCTGTGTTTGCCACCGCGCTCTGCGGATCTTGTTTAATCAGCTGGACCCACAGACCCAGACGCATGTCGTTGACGAAGATGTACTGGTTGTTCGGATCCGTGGACAGACTACCCCAGTTCATTCCCCCCAGCGAGCCCGGGAAGCTCAGGGAAATATCGGTTCCCGGCATCGTGTACAGACCGTCATAACGCATTGATTTGAAGCTGATACGACAGGCCAGCTGGTCAAACGGCGTCGCCCCCCACATATCCGATTCTTTCAGGGTTTCCGCGCCAATCTGCGGCATCCCCACAGAGCGCGGCTGCGTTGCCGGGTACTGTTCACGTGGAATATCCGCTGGTTTTACCGGAACCTCTTTCACTTCAGTGAGCGGTTTACCCGTCAGGCGATCAAGAATGTAAATTTGCCCCGCTTTGGTGCCCACCACCACCGCGGGCTTGTTGCCCTCTTTTGTCGGGAAATCAACCAGGCTCGGCTGCATCGGGATATCGAAATCCCAGAGGTCGTTATGCACGGTCTGGTATACCCACTTCTCTTTCCCGGTAGTCGCATCCAGCGCGAGGATTGAGGTGGCGTATTTGTGATCTTCCGGAATACGGTCAGCGCCCCACAGGTCGACAGAGGAACTTCCCATCGGGATAAACACGGTATTCATCGACGCATCCCAGGACATAGGGGCCCAGGAGTTTGCAGAGCTACGTTTGTAGTGTTCGCCCGGCTTCAGAACATAGTTCGGATCCGGATTACGCGGGTCGAACGCCCAGCGCAGCTGGCCGGTGATCACGTCATAACCACGTATAACGCCTCCCGGCATATCGGTGCTGACGTTATCCGCAACGCGGCCGCCAACGACAACCGTCGTACCCGCCAGCGTCGGGGCCGACGTCAGCACGTAGGTGGGATCTGACGCGTCGCCCATCCCTTCATGCAGGTTAACGCTGCCGTTAGTACCGAAGTCCGGGCAGAACTTGCCGTTATCGGCGTCTAACGCGATCAGCTTACCGTCGATGGTGTTCATCAGGATACGGCGCTGGCATGCAGCGCCCGGTGCCACCTGCGCTGGCAGGACCGGCGTGGAGCCAGCTACCGTTGGCTGTGCCAGCGGTTTGGTGGCATCGAAGTACGCCAGGCCACGGCAGCGCATCCAGATTGCAGACTTGGCGTTGATTTCCGCTTTCCAGATCTCTTTCCCGCTATCGGCATCCACGGCAATCACGTTGTTATGCGGCGTACAGAGAAAGACACGATCGCCAACCTGTAGCGGCGTTTGCTGATCTTCTGCGCCATTGCCGTCCGGACTTTCCGGTACGTCACCGGTATGGTAGGTCCAGACCGGTTTCAGGTTTTTCACGTTGTCACGGGTTATCTGGTCCAGCGCCACAAAGCGACTACCGCCAGCCGTATTACCGTAGTGATCCCAGTTCTGCTGTTTCGCATCATCTTTTACCGGCACCAGCGGGCGTTTTTCACCGCTAAACGGCACGGTCGGATGGGGTTGAAACATCTGAACAAAGGTGACGCCCATGGCGATAATAAGGACCGCGCAGACCCCCACGGCTCCTTTTGCGCAGGACGGTTTTCCTTCACGTTTACGCAATGCAGGCCAGGTGGCGGCTGCCAGCACCATCAGCCCGGCGGGTACCATTAAACGGGAAACCAGCGGCCAGAAGTCGAGCCCGGCATCGAAAAATGCCCAAATCAGGGTACCAAGAAACACCAGGGCAAACAGCCCCACGGCAGAGGACTTGCGGCGGAAGAACTGAATCGCAGAGAGCAGAGTGATAACCCCGGCGATGAGAAAATACCAACTCCCCCCCAGGGAAACCAGTTTAAAACCGCCGATGGCAAAAAAGAGCCCCGTTACAAGAAGTATCACACCCACCAGCAGGCACCACGGGCCTAACCAGCCGGATGGGCGGGGATTATTGTCTGACATAAAAATGAATCTCCTGATTACTTTATAACAGCAGGGTTTTATTGACTGCCACGATGCTAAAACCCTGCATAACATCAATTGTTCGTGTGCGAATCATAAATTAAAATTATAATGTAGACAAAATGTATTCTGTCGGAAGAAAAGAAAACTCACTAAAGTGCAGGAACATAACAAAATAAAAAAATGGGATATCACTCTGTAATTCGCCAATACCAGAATATTTGACCAGTCAGTTCCGGCTTATGCGATGAATATCAGGTTTGCCGACAAGACAGCCCGGATAACGTAAGATTTTTGCATGATGAGAATTAACTTATTGCCTATTAATTAAGCTTCACAAACACGATCAGCTCGCGGATTTCACGATATACGTCACTACACCAAAGATATCGAGCGTATCGTCGCTGCCGACAATAATCGGTGAATAGGCGCTGTTCATGGGGTTGAGTTGAATATTGGGACGCAACTGGAGGCGCTTCACGGTAAATTCGCCCTCTACCGCCGCAATCACGATATCGCCATGCTCAGGCTTGCGGGAACTGTCTACCACCAGCAAATCACCGTTATTAATCCCCCCTTCTATCATCGAGTCACCGGCGGCTTTGACAAAGTAAGTGGAGCTGGGATGGGCGACTAATAACTCGTTTAAATCGATACGCCGCTCTACATAATCCGCTGCCGGGCTGGGGAAGCCGCACTGTACTAAGTCGCTGAAAAGTGGAATAGCAACGATTTCACGCAACTCTGCGGGTCTGAAAAAGATCATGATAAACACCTCCACACTGTTTTTATATACAGTAGTTTTAACTGAGGTATCGATCAAGCCATGTCAGCGTAAGCGGCTGGCTACGCCTTAACCGCTTCGCTTATAACCCCCTATAGCAATGAAGATTATTTGCTTTGTAAATTTTTACGTATGGGCAAGCTTAACGCGTCATAAAACATCACTATCAAATCACTTACTAATGACTTCTAAATACACAAAAAACAACTTAGCATCACTGCATAATCACTATCCGTTGACTTTCTATTTAGACTGGCGCATATTTTACAGCACAAATTAACAAGACAATTTTTGGAGGACGTTTTCTATGCCCGCCCGTGATTATCCCGATAAGCGTGTTGCTCGCGGTGTCGCAAAGGAGGCCGAACTCAGGATGTTAAGCGCGCGCATCGATCCTGCGCTGATGGAGTACATCCGCATTACTGCGTATGAAACACGGAAAAGTAAGCAGGAAATCGTGGCGGAAGCATTAGCGCTTCACCGCCAAAGAAGTCAGATTGGATCATAAACAGCAAAAGCCCGAAAAATCCTCCGGGCTTTTGCTGCCATCGGGATTACCCCACCAGCGAATTTAACGTCTCCAGCGCCTCAGGCGGCAATACCAGATCGGCTGCCGCCAGGTTTTCACGCAGATGCGCCACCGACGAGGTTCCCGGGATCAAGAGGATATTTGGCGAGCGTTGCAGCAGCCATGCCAGCGCCACCTGCATCGGCGTCGCGCCCAGTGAATCCGCCACCGCCTGTAGTCCGGAAGATTGCAGTGGCGTGAAACCGCCCAGCGGGAAGAACGGCACCCAGGCAATCCCCTGCTGCGCCAGCGAATCGACCAGCGCATCGTCACCGCGATTCACAACGTTGTACATGTTCTGTACGCACACCACGGAAACCATCTTCTGCGCTTCAGCGACCTGCGAAGCGGTGACGTTGCTCAGCCCAATATGGCGAACCAGCCCCTGCTGTTGCAGCTCCGCAAGGGTGCTCAGCGGCGCGGCAATCGAGCCTTCCGCCGGTCCATGGGCGCTAAACATGATCCGCAGGTTAACCACGTCCAGCACATCCCGCTTCAGGTTACGCAGGTTGTCATGCACCGCCTGCGTCAGCTCCTGCGCGGAAAACGCCGGCAGCCAGGAGGCATCCTCGCCGCGTCGGGCTCCGATCTTGGTCACAATCGTAAGGTCGTCCCGGTACGGATGAAGCGCCTCGCAGATAAGCTGGTTGGTCACATGAGGTCCGTAAAAATCGCTGGTATCAATGTGATTCACACCCGACGCCACCGCTTCACGCAGCACCGCCAGCGCCGCATTTTTGTCTTTTGGCGGACCAAAAACGCCAGGCCCGGCAAGCTGCATCGCGCCATAGCCAAATCGTTTAACCGTACGCGTTCCGAGCGTGAACGTTCCGCTTTTATCTATGCTGCTCATGCTGACCTTCCTCATAAAAAATGATCCGGATTTACAACAGGTTCCGCAACGAAACCATTAGTTAAGCAATAGTAAAATTAAAGTTTAAATTCGCTACGACGATAGTATTGATGTAACCCTGCCTCTTCTCTTACGGATGACCGCCATGCTGAAAAATCTGCACGTGATTACCGGTATTATCTTTGCCCTCACCATATTCTGTCTGCTGCAAGTTGTCACGGGAGGGTTGTTCTACTCTGCCGTTAATAACGATCGTCACAACTTTCAGAACTCCGGGTTACTCAATGCCCAACAGGAGAGCCTGAGCGACAGCGTGAACACGCTGGTGAAAACGCGCGTTACCGTCACCCGCGTGGCGATCCGCTACCTGAAAAACCAGCGCGATCCGGCCTCTCTCGCAGCAATCAACACGCTGTTGGGCACCGCGAACGGTTCGCTGACCAAAGCCGAAGACTATTACAAAAACTGGCAGGCGATTTCGCAGGTGAAGGGCCAGAATGCCGCGCTCACCGAAGAGATGCAGAAAGCCTGGAAGCAAATGCACGAGGTGATGCGCTTGTCCATTGAGTATCTGCGCGCCGATAACTATCAGGCCTATGGCGACCTGGACGCCCAGCAGGCGCAGGATGAGATGGAGGCGGTCTATACCCGCTGGCGCGCTGAAAACAACGTGCTTCTGAAAGCCGCCGCCGAAGAGAATCAGAGCAGCTTTACCCAGATGCAGTGGACGCTGGCGGCGATCTTCCTGACTGTGATCGCCGTGCTGGTGGTGATCTGGCAGGGTTTACAGCACCTGCTCCTGAAACCGCTCAACGCCATCATGAACCATATTCGCACCATCGCGAGCGGCGATCTGACGCAAAATGTCGCGATTACCGGGCGCAACGAGATGGGCCAGCTGGCTGCTGGTCTGCACGAGATGCAGCAGTCGCTGGTGAGCACCGTCAGCGCCGTGCGCGGCAGCACCGATTCGATCTACACGGGCGCAGGAGAAATTGCCGCCGGGAGTAACGACCTTTCCGCGCGAACCGAGCAGCAGGCAGCCTCGCTGGAAGAGACCGCCGCCAGTATGGAAGAGCTGACTGCCACGGTGAAACAGAACTCGGATAACGCCCGTCAGGCGACGCTGCTGGCGAAGAATGCGTCTGAAACCGCCGCTCGCGGCGGTCAGGTGGTGGATAACGTGGTGCGTACCATGAATGACATTGCCGACAGTTCTCAGCAAATTGCGCATATCACCGGCGTTATCGATAGCATTGCCTTCCAGACCAACATTCTGGCGCTCAACGCGGCGGTTGAAGCCGCCCGTGCCGGGGAACAAGGTCGCGGCTTTGCGGTCGTGGCAGGTGAAGTACGGACGCTGGCCAGCCGCAGCGCGCAGGCGGCAAAAGAGATCAAAGGGCTTATCGAGAACTCTGTCAGCCGAGTGAATACCGGCTCGGAACAGGTGAGCGAGGCGGGTGCGACCATGAAAGAGATCGTCGCGGCCGTGACGCGCGTAACCGATATTATGGCTGAGATTTCCTCGGCGTCTGACGAGCAGAGCCGCGGTATAGAGCAGGTCAGCCTGGCGGTCTCGCAGATGGACAGCGTCACGCAGCAAAACGCCGCGCTGGTACAGGAGTCGGCAACGGCGGCGGCAGCGCTGGAAGATCAGTCTGAACAGCTGCGTCAGGCCGTGGCGGCATTCCGGCTGAACGCTCAGGCATCGCTGGCGGCTCGCCCTAAAAACGTGAAAACGCCCGTACTGCTGCGCCCGTCAGCGGCAGGCGCGAATACAGCTGACGCGAACTGGGAAACCTTCTGAGTGACAGGCGGGCATCTCGCCCGCCTTCCTGATTAGCGGCTGCGCTTGGCGTGGCGCTCCCAGTTATCTCGCTTCGCATCCTCTGACTTACGCAACGAGACATAGCATGCTCCGCTGCCGCCGTGATGCGGCTGCGCTTCGCAAAAGGCCTGTACTTCGTCGAACTCGGTCAGCCAGCGCGCAAGATAGCTGCGCACCACGTTAGGATGCGACTGCTGTGCACGCCCTTTACCATGCACGATGATCAGGTTGCGTAGCCCGTCACGTCCGGCCTGGCGAATAAAGGAATAGACCAGCTGGCGGCATTGCTCCGCAGGCTGGCGTAACAGCGTTAAGCTGGCCTGACGGGAATATTTGCCGGAACGCAGCTTATCAAATACCCCCTGCTGTACCCCTTCGCGCTGGTACATGAGCGGCTCGGCAAGGGGCAACAGTTCCAGAAACCCCAGCGTCAGAAAGTTATCGAGCTGCTCAGTATCTATTTCCTGACGCGCCCGCGTGTTGCGGCTCTGCTGCCAGTGAATATCCGCGCAGCGTTTGAGCGGCTGGACATCCTCCATGGCGTCAAGAAAAAGTGATTTGTCGTCAGGGTTCATGGAAATCCTCCGGCTACATCTGAGTGATGTACTATACCTGCGCCCGTTGCGGGTCTCAATCATCCAGGCACAGGTTCAAATAATGGCTTAAGGAACAGATAATCGCAGACGCAATAAATTTAATCTAACCTTAACTTAAATTTCAGCCGTAATTAATTAAATAATTTACGTTAAAAAATCGTGAAATCAATCACTCAACGTCCTTCTCTTTTAAGAAAAAGCTGTTATAACTTAATAAACCTGCCCAATGGATAATGCAAGTAGGATCCGCGAAAGGACGCACGACTGTGTGTACTGTGGAGTCTGTCTGATGTCGGGCAGACTCTATTTTTTTATTGTTGTTATTTTTATTAAATTAATTTCCTGGCTTCCCTTCGAAACTGCGTGATTAATGATTCGGCAAGCGGTGTCTGGCGAGAATCACGACGCTGAATTAAATAATATGCTGCTTTAGGCAGAGTTTCGATAACCGGCAGCATTATCAGACGGTGCGCCAGAAGCGGATCGCAGCCCAGCTCCTGCGGTAAAATGCTGATGAAATCGCTTTGTGCGACGAGGCTAATACAGGAGGAAAAGGTCTCACAGACAACGCCAATTCGCGGTATTTGAGATCGATGGCTAAAAGTATCCTGCAACTGCTTATAATAACTTCCCCGGGGCGTAGGCATCGTCCAGTTATATTGCAAAAGCTCATTAATTGAGGTCGCCCCTGTCGCCGGATGCCCTGCCCGACAAAATACAGCAAAAGGCTTTTCGAACAGCTTTTCAAACGTAAATTCGTGATCGTACGGCCCCTGATAATAGGTATTGATGGTAAAGTCCAGCTCACCCTGACGTAATTCATTAATCATCGACACCAGCTGGCCTTCCATAATCCGGACGTTGACCTGAGGATGCTGCGCATGAAAACGCGTAATGACGGCCGGCATCAGGCTGCGTGAAATACTGGCCCCCATCCCAATATTGATCTGCCCGGCAAGCTCGCCCTGTCGCTGGCGGATGTCATCCTGCGCTGCACGCAGCTCTTCCAGAATCAAATTAGCGCGGTGATAAAACCCTTCCCCGCACTCGGTCAGCGCGACGCCTTTACTCCGGCGCACAAATAGCTGGGCCGCCATACCCTCCTCCAGCTCTTTAATGGATTTGGTCAGCGCGGGCTGCGAAAGATTAAGCGTCCGGCTGGCGCCGCGAATGCTGCCCTGACGCGCCACTTCGACAAACGCCCTGATTTGATGAAATTTAATCTGAAATGACATAACGAGACCGATAACCGTTGTTTATCAGAGTAAAGAAACTGTCATCTACTTTAATGGAAACGGATGTGCGAGGGTAATTCCTGAACGGTTAAAACTGTGAAAAAACGATTAGTGATAAGTAAAAACTATCACAGCGTGAAGCAGTTCACATATTTTAATGATGACAGGAAAAGATATGAACGCACTGGCGCAGTACATTCAGACATTAGCTCCACAACTGAGCGCATGGCGTCGCGATTTCCACCATTTTGCGGAATCCGGCTGGGTAGAGTTTCGAACAGCTGCGAAAGTCGCGGAGATCCTCGACTCGCTGGGCTACGAACTGGCGATGGGGCGCGACGTGGTCGATGCCGAAAGCCGTATGGGACTGCCCGATGACGCCACCCTTTCACGAGAGTTTGCCCGCTCCCGGGCGCAGGGTGCGCCGGAGAAATGGCTGGCGCCGTTTGAGGGCGGATTTACCGGCATTGTGGCGACCCTGAATACCGGACGTCCGGGCCCAACGCTGGCGTTTCGGGTAGACATGGATGCACTTGATTTAAGCGAAGCGCTTGACGAAAGTCATCGCCCCTTCCGCGACGGTTTTGCCTCCTGCAACCCGGGCATGATGCACGCCTGTGGCCACGACGGGCATACCACCATTGGTCTGGGGCTCGCGCAGGTGCTTAAGCAGCATGAAGCGCAGCTCAACGGCATCATCAAACTGATCTTCCAGCCTGCTGAAGAGGGTACGCGCGGCGCGCGGGCTATGGTCGCCGCAGGCGCGCTGGACGGCGTGGACTACTTTACCGCCATTCATATCGGGACCGGCGTTCCGGAAGGGACGGTGATCTGCGGCAGCGATAACTTCATGGCGACCACCAAATTTGACGTGCGCTTTACCGGGGTCGCCGCACACGCTGGCGGTAAACCAGAAGAGGGCCGTAACGCCCTGCTCGCGGCTGCCCAGGCCGCCATCGCGCTGCATGGCATCGCACCACACAGCGAAGGCGCGTCCCGGGTTAACGTCGGGGTCATGCAGGCGGGCAGCGGACGCAACGTGGTTCCGGCTGATGCGTTGCTTAAGGTTGAAACCCGCGGCGAAAGCGAGGCCATTAATCAGTATGTCTTTGAGCGCGCGCAGGCGGTAATTACCGGCGCGGCGGCGCTCTACGGCGTAACAGCCGGGGTAAACCTGATGGGGGCGGCGACCTCCAGCGCCCCTTCTCCGGCCTGGGTCGATTATCTGCGCGAACAGGCAAGCCAGGTGCCCGGCGTGACTCATGCCATTAATAAGGTCAAAGCGCCTGCGGGCTCCGAAGATGCCACGCTAATGATGGCCCGCGTACAGCAGAACGGCGGCATGGCCTCGTATATGGTCTTCGGCACCGAGCTGAGCGCCGGACATCACAACGAAAAATTCGATTTTGATGAGCAGGTGATGAACGTTGCCATCGAAACGCTGGCGCGAACTGCGCTTAATTTCCCGTGGACGCGAGGTGTGTAATGCAGGAGAACTATGCTTTTATCGCTGATGCCATCGACACGCGATGTCAGACGTTTACCGATATTGCCGACGACATCTGGGATCATCCCGAAACGCGCTTCGAAGAGTTCTGGTCCGCCTAACGGCTCGCCAGCGCGCTGGAAGCAGAGGGCTTTACCCTGACGCGGGAAGCCGGAGGCATTCCCAATGCCTTTATTGCCAGCTACGGCAGCGGCAAGCCCGTTATCGCCCTTCTGGGCGAATACGATGCCCTGGCCGGGCTAAGCCAGCAGGCGCACTGCGCGACGGCGCAATCCGCCACCCCGGGGGCGAACGGCCACGGCTGCGGGCATAACCTGTTAGGCACTGCTGCCTTCGCCGGGGCGGTGGCGGTGAAAAGCTGGCTGGAACAACACGGCGGCAGCGGAACGGTACGATTTTACGGCTGCCCCGGCGAGGAAGGCGGCTCCGGTAAAACCTTTATGGTACGTGAAGGTCTGTTTAACGACGTGGACGCTGCCGTGACATGGCACCCGGAGGCCTTTGCCGGGATGTTTAACGTCAGCACGCTGGCCAATATTCAGGCCGCCTGGCGGTTTAAGGGGATCGCCGCTCATGCCGCAAACTCCCCACATCTGGGGCGCAGCGCGCTGGATGCCGTGACGCTGATGACCACCGGTACAAACTTCCTCAACGAACACATCATTGAAAAAGCGCGCGTTCATTACGCCATCACCGATACCGGCGGGATTTCGCCCAACGTGGTACAGGCCCAGGCCGAGGTGCTGTACCTGATCCGCGCCCCGGAGATGGCCGATGCGCAGCAGATCTACGCGCGCATCGAGAAAATCGCCCAGGGTGCGGCGATGATGACCGAAACCACCGTCGAGTGCCGCTTTGATAAAGCCTGCTCCAGCTATCTGCCGAACCGTACGCTCGAAGCGGCGATGTACCGCGCATTGCAGCATTATGGCACGCCGGCCTGGACGGAAGAGGAACGCGAATTTGCCCGTGAAATCCGCGCCACGCTCACGGCAAACGACCTGCAAAACAGCCTGAAAAACATTGCCGCAACGGGGGCCGAAGAGGGAAAAGCGTTTGCCCGACGCCATCAGGAGACGCTGCTGGTGGATGAAGTTGCCCCTTACGCCATCACCGATAACGTGCTGGCAGGCTCCACCGATGTGGGAGATGTCAGCTGGAAGATGCCTGTTGCACAGTGCTTTAGCCCCTGTTTTACCGTCGGCACCCCACTGCATACCTGGCAATTAGTGGCGCAGGGGCGTACCTCAATTGCCCATAAAGGCATGTTGCTGGCCGGAAAAGTGATGGGCGCGACCGCGCTGCATCTGCTTCAGGATGCCGACCTGTTGCGAAAATGCCGGGAAGAGCTCGAACAACACATAACAGAAAAACCGTACGAGTGTCCGATCCCGCAGGGCGTGACACCGTCACCTTTAAAATAAAAAAACACAACACAACAACACAACAACAGTCCCGAGGAACGCCCATGAGTATGTCTTCCATACCTTCGCATTCCCCATCCGGTAAGCTCTATGGCTGGGTTGAAAGGATCGGCAATAAAGTGCCGCACCCTTTCCTGCTTTTTATCTATTTAATTGTCATACTGATGGTCGCGACGGCCGTGCTGTCCGCCTTTGAGGTGAGCGTGCGCAGCCCGGCCGACGGCAGTATGGTAGCAGTGAAAAACCTGCTCAGCGTTGAAGGGTTGCACTGGTTTTTGCCGAACGTGATTAAAAACTTCAGCGGTTTTGCGCCGCTGGGCGCCATCCTGGCGCTGGTGTTAGGCGCGGGACTGGCCGAACGCGTGGGTCTGCTGCCCGCGCTGATGGTGAAAATGGCCTCGCACGTCAGCGCGCGTTATGCCAGCTATATGGTGCTGTTTATTGCCTTCTTCAGCCATATCTCGTCCGACGCGGCGCTGGTGATCATGCCGCCGATGGGGGCGCTGATTTTCCTCGCCGTTGGCCGTCATCCTGTTGCGGGCCTGCTGTCGGCGATTGCGGGCGTCGGCTGTGGGTTTACCGCTAACCTGCTTATCGTGACCACCGATGTGCTGCTCTCCGGCATCAGTACGGAGGCAGCCAGCACCATCGATGCGACTATGCACGTCAGCGTGATCGACAACTGGTACTTTATGGCCAGTTCGGTGATTGTCCTGACGATTGTCGGGGGGCTGATTACCGATAAGATCATTGAGCCGCGCCTGGGTAAATGGGAAGGCCGGAGCGATGAAAAGCTGGAGACGCTGAGCAAAGAGCAGCAGTTCGGCCTGCGCGTAGCCGGGATCGTCTCGCTGGCGTTCATTGCGGTGGTGGCGCTGATGGTGGTGCCGGAAAATGGCGTGCTGCGCGATCCGATCAAACACACCGTACTGCCCTCGCCGTTTATTCAGGGCATTGTGCCGCTGATAATTCTCTTCTTCTTCGTCGTTTCGCTCGCGTTCGGCATCGCCACCGGCAAAATCCGCCGTCAGGGAGATCTGCCGCACCTGATGATCGAGCCGATGAAGGAGATGGCGGGTTTTATCGTGATGGTGTTCCCGCTGGCGCAGTTTGTCGCCATGTTTAACTGGAGCAACATGGGCAAGTTTATGGCCGTGAGCCTGACGGACGCGCTGGAGGCGGCGGGGTTGAGCGGTGTTCCGGCGTTTGTCGGCCTGGCGCTGCTGTCGTCCCTGCTGTGCATGTTTATTGCCAGCGGGTCGGCCATCTGGTCGATTCTGGCGCCCATCTTTATCCCCATGTTTATGATGCTCGGCTTCCATCCTGCATTCGCCCAGATCCTGTTCCGTGTCGCCGATTCCTCGGTGATCCCGCTGGCGCCCGTGTCACCCTTCGTTCCGCTGTTTTTAGGCTTCCTGCAACGCTACAGACCGGAGGCTAAGCTGGGTACCTACTATTCGCTGGTTCTGCCCTATCCGCTTATCTTCTTAGGGGTATGGCTGGTGATGCTGGTGGCGTGGTATCTTGTCGGCCTGCCGATTGGACCGGGTGTTTACCCGAGGCTGAACTAAGGAGTACTGATGCTGAGATTACTCGAAGATAAGATTGCGACGCCGCTGGGGCCGCTGTGGGTTATCGCGGATGAAGCGTTCAATCTGCGCGCGGTTGAATGGGAAGAGCACAGCGACCGGATGGTTGAGCTGCTCAACATCCATTATCGCGCCGAGGGTTACGAGCGTATTACTGCCCGTAATCCTGGCGGGCTGAGCGATAAACTGACGGCCTACTTCGAGGGCGATCTCAGCATTATTAATACCCTGCCAACCGCCACGGCGGGCACCCCTTTCCAGCGCGAGGTGTGGCAGGCGCTGCGTAATATTCCCTGCGGGCAGGTGATGCACTACGGTCAGCTGGCAGAACAGCTTGGCCGTGCCGGCGCGGCGCGCGCGGTCGGTGCGGCAAATGGCTCTAACCCCGTCAGCATTGTGGTGCCTTGCCATCGCGTGATCGGGCGCAACGGCACCCTCACCGGCTATGCCGGGGGCGTACAGCGCAAAGAGTGGCTGCTGCGTCACGAAGGGTATTTCCTGCTGTAATTCCCAGGCTTTTTGTGCTTAATTTTCTTCCTGTTAGGTTCATAATCCTTAATCATTCTGTGGAATTTCAAGGAGATGGCAACACGCTGCCGTCTCTTGTCTTTATTGGGGGTTTGCCAGACTTACGTCCTTACCAAAAAGATGTTAAAATTGACCAATATCAATTAAGGCTTGAGCAAACCTATGATCCCGGAAAAGCGAATTATACGACGCATTCAGTCTGGCGGTTGTGCTATCCATTGCCAGGATTGCAGCATCAGCCAGCTCTGTATCCCGTTTACTCTGAATGAGCACGAACTCGATCAGCTTGACAATATCATCGAGCGCAAAAAGCCTATTCAGAAAGGGCAGACGCTGTTTAAGGCGGGAGACGAACTGAAATCGCTCTATGCTATCCGTTCTGGCACCATCAAAAGCTACACCATTACCGAACAGGGCGACGAGCAGATCACTGGCTTCCATCTGGCAGGCGATTTAGTCGGCTTTGACGCCATCGGCAGTGGCCATCACCCGAGCTTTGCTCAGGCGCTGGAAACCTCTATGGTCTGCGAAATCCCGTTTGAGACGCTGGACGATCTGTCCGGTAAGATGCCGAACCTGCGTCAGCAGATGATGCGTCTGATGAGCGGTGAGATCAAAGGCGATCAGGATATGATCCTGCTGCTTTCCAAAAAGAATGCCGAAGAGCGTCTGGCCGCCTTTATCTATAACCTCTCCCGCCGTTTCGCGGAGCGTGGCTTCTCCCCACGTGAATTCCGTCTGACCATGACGCGCGGCGATATTGGCAACTATCTGGGCCTGACCGTGGAAACCATCAGCCGTCTGCTGGGTCGCTTCCAGAAGAGCGGAATGCTGGCGGTTAAAGGTAAGTACATCACCATCGAAAACGGTGAAGCGCTGGCCATTCTGGCGGGTCACTCACGTAACGTGGCATAACTCTCCCGGATATCTTATGCCAGGTCGATAAATTTTCATGATTATTGATCTGGCAAAAACTTCCCCCCTGTTTCATTCAAGATATATAGGTTACTCTTTTACTTACAGACTGTGGTGACAGTAGTAAGGAGACCTGTATGGCAAAGTATCAAAACATGCTGGTGGCTATCGATCCTAATCAGGACGATCAGCCGGCATTACGACGTGCTGTGTATTTACATCAACGGATTGGTGGCAAAATTAAAGCCTTTTTGCCGATTTATGACTTCTCATACGAGATGACCACCCTTCTGTCGCCTGACGAGCGCACCGCTATGCGTCAGGGAGTGATCAGCCAGCGTACCGCGTGGATCCGCGAGCAGGCGAAATATTACCTGGAAGCGGGCGTACCGATTGATATCAAAGTGGTCTGGCACAACCGACCTTTCGAAGCCATTATTCAGGAAGTGGTGGCCGGTGGGCATGACCTGCTGCTGAAAATGGCGCACCAGCATGACAAACTGGAATCTGTGATTTTCACTCCAACCGACTGGCACCTGCTGCGCAAATGCCCTTGCCCGGTATGGATGGTGAAAGATCAGCCATGGCCTGAGGGCGGGAAAGCCGTCGTGGCGGTGAATCTGGCCAGCGAAGAGGATTATCACAATTCGCTGAACGAGAAGCTGGTGAAGGAAACCATCCAGCTTGCCGACCAGGTTAACCACACCGAAGTCCATCTGGTGGGTGCCTATCCGGTTACGCCAATCAATATCGCCATCGAGTTGCCTGAATTTGACCCGAGCGTGTATAACGACGCGATTCGCGGTCAGCATCTGCTGGCCATGAAAGCGCTGCGCCAGAAATTCAGTATCGATGAGAATATGACGCACGTAGAAAAAGGGTTACCGGAAGAGGTTATTCCGGATCTGGCGGAGCATTTGCAGGCCGGGATTGTGGTGCTGGGCACCATTGGCCGGACCGGTATTTCTGCCGCGTTCCTGGGAAATACCGCCGAGCAGGTGATCGACCATCTGCGCTGCGACCTTCTGGTCATCAAACCGGATCAGTATCAAACGCCGGTTGAACTGGACGATGAGGAAGACGATTGACCCCCAAAATAAAAGCCCGCCGGTAACGGCGGGCTTTTTTTGTTACGCTTCGCTCAACCGCTGCGTCGGTGCCTCGTCGCCGGCATTCATCCAGGGCGCGTGCAGAACCATGCTCGGCAGCGCCAGCTTGATCTCCTGCTGGTTCAGCCCCTCCAGAATACGGATATTGATCTCCTGCTGAATATCCATGTACTTGTTGTAGTCCGCCGTATTAACGATATGGACCACCTCGAAGGTCAGGCGATCGCGATCGAAGCCCAGGAAATGGGCGCGGTCAAACTTCGTTTCCCCGACGTCGGTAATGATCTGTTTGACCATATCACCCACTGAACGCAGTTTGTCCGGCGCCGTGTCGCTGGCAACCCCGAAGGTAAAGACGATCCGGCGCGTTTGCATCCGTTTGTAGTTATGCAGCGTCTGTTGCAGCAGAATGGCGTTCCCGCAGACAATCTGCTCCCCGCTCAGGCTGCGGATACGGGTGGTTTTCAGGCCAATGTGCTCTACTGTCCCTGCGACATCGTTAAACACCACAAAATCGCCAATTTCGAACGGCTTATCAAAACCGATGGAAAGCGATGCAAACACGTCGCTCAGGATCGTTTGCACCGCGAGGGCGATAGCAATACCCCCTACCCCAAGGCTGGCAACCAGAGCAGTGATGTTGACGCCCGCGTTAGCAAGAATAGACAGCAGCATCACTGACCAGACTATGGCACGGAGGATAAGCCCCGTGATCACCAGCGTCACCGGGTTTTTATGGCTTCCCGGCGCCAGCATGACGTGACGAAGCCACGACACCACCCCCTGATCCATCCACAGCGCCACCTGGATAGCGAAGACCAGGAACCAGGCGTGGCTCACGGTACCAAAGAGATGATCCGGTAAGTCGACGAAACGCAGGCTGAACAACAGCGCCACGACAAAAAGCAGGAAGCGGCTGGTGCGGTTAAGCATATCCGTCAGGATAAAACGCATCCGGTTGATGGTGGGGTGCTTGTCGCCCCAGGTAGTGATCCCTTTCTTAACGAAGGCTATCAGACGCGTCAGCAGCCAGTACACCAGCAGAGTCACAAAAACCACCGTGGCGACGCCGATCCAGAAAGATGGCGTCATCATCAGCTCGATGATGTCGAAGCGGGACAAAAATCGCATTACACCTCCTCGTATTACACAAAGGGTAAAGTATAGACAGAGGAGAAAAGCTGGCCGCAGAAATAAGAAAACCGCCCCAGGGGGCGGTTTGTCAGGATGAAGCGCAATTACAGCGCTTTCAGGATCGCATCCACGCTAGCCTTGGCGTCGCCAAACAGCATGTGGGTGTTATCTTTAAAGAACAGCGGGTTCTGCACGCCAGCATAGCCGGTGTTCATAGAGCGTTTGAAGACAATGACGTTCTGCGCCTTCCACACTTCGAGAACAGGCATACCCGCAATCGGACTACGCGGGTCGTCCTGCGCCGCCGGGTTAACGGTGTCGTTCGCGCCAATCACCAGCACGGTGTCGGTGTCGGCGAAATCATCGTTGATCTCGTCCATTTCCAGCACAATGTCGTAAGGCACCTTCGCTTCCGCCAGCAGCACGTTCATGTGGCCTGGCAGACGCCCCGCCACCGGGTGAATACCAAAGCGAACCTTGATGCCGCGCGCGCGGAGTTTCTCGGTGATTTCCGCCACCGGATACTGCGCCTGCGCCACCGCCATGCCATAGCCTGGGGTGATGATGACGGAATGCGAGTTTTTCAGCATCTCTGCGGTGTCTTCCGCGCTGATTTCACGGTGTTCACCCACTTCCTCATCAGAACCGGTTGATGAGCCGTCAGAACCGAAGCCACCCGCAATGACGCTGATAAACGAACGGTTCATCGCCTTACACATGATGTAAGACAGGATCGCACCGGAAGAACCGACCAGCGCACCGGTGACAATCAGCAGGTCGTTGCTCAGCATAAAGCCTGCCGCCGCCGCCGCCCAACCGGAGTAGGAGTTCAGCATGGAAACCACCACCGGCATATCTGCTCCGCCGATAGACGCCACCAGATGCCAGCCGAAGGCCAGCGCGATGATGGTCATCACCAGTAACGCCAGCACCTGCAAGCCTACGCTTTCGGTACGCACGAAGACCACCAGCAGCACAAAGGAAACGACCAGCGCCGCCAGGTTCAGCTTGTGGCGGTTAGGCAGCATCAGCGGTTTGGAAGAGATCTTCCCGCGCAGCTTGCCGAACGCCACAATCGACCCGGTGAAGGTCACCGCACCGATGAAGATGCCGAGGAACACTTCGGTCAGGTGGATGTTCACCAGAATCGGCTCCAGGCCCGGTTCGTGGTACAGGTAGCTGTTGAAGCCCACCAGCACCGCCGCCAGACCCACGAAGCTGTGCAGAATGGCAACCAGCTCCGGCATCTCGGTCATTTCAACGCGTTTCGCCAGACGAATACCAATCGCGCCGCCGATGATCATCGCCACCAGGATCCACGCCACGTTGCCGGTATCCGGCCCAAAGATGGTGGCAATCAGCGCAATCGCCATCCCGGCGATACCAAAGTTATTTCCCTGCTGAGACGTTTCGTGTTTGGAAAGCCCCGCCAGACTGAAAATAAACAGGATTGCAGCAACAATGTATGCGGCTGTAACTAATCCTCCAGACATATGCTACCCCTTAGCCTTTACGAAACATTTTCAGCATGCGCTGAGTCACGGTGAAACCACCGAAAATATTGATACTGGCGATCAGCACCGCAATGAAGCTCAGGAAGCTGATCCAGCCGCCATGACCAATTTGCAGCAATGCCCCGACCACGATAATCCCGGAGATGGCATTGGTGACCGACATCAGCGGGGTATGCAGCGCATGAGAAACGTTCCACACGACGTAGTAACCCACCACGCAGGAGAGCGCGAAGACGGTGAAGTGGCCAAGGAACTCTTTTGGCGCGACATCCGCCAGCCAGCCAAACAGGATAATAACCAGCGCCATGATGGCGTATTTGCGCCACGGCGACGCAGGTTTTGCTGGCTCCGCGGGATCTGGCGCCGCTTTCGGCGCAGCCTGAGGTTGAGCGGAAACCTGAATCGGCGGTGCAGGCCAGGTGATTTCCCCTTCACGCACCACGGTAACGCCACGCACCACCACATCATCAAAATCAACGGTAATGTTGCCGTCTTTCTCTTTGCAGAGCAGCTTCAGCAGGTTAACGAGGTTCGTGCCGTACAGCTGAGAGGACTGGGTTGGCAGACGCCCTGGCAGGTCGGTATAACCGATCACCTTCACGCCGTTCGCGGTCGTCGTGACCTGGTTTGGCACGGTATACTCACAGTTACCGCCGTTTTGCGCCGCCAGATCGACAATAACGCTGCCCGGCTGCATGGAATCCACCATCTCACGGGTGATCAGCTTCGGCGCCGGTTTACCCGGAATAAGCGCGGTGGTGACAATGATGTCCACCTCTTTTGCCTGCGCCGCAAAGAGCGCCATTTCCGCCTTAATAAAGGCTTCAGACATGACCTTCGCGTAACCATCACCGCTGCCCGCTTCTTCCTTGAAGTCCAGCTCAAGGAATTCGGCGCCCATACTCTGCACCTGCTCCTTCACTTCCGGCCGGGTATCAAACGCGCGAACAATAGCGCCCAGGCTGTTTGCGGCCCCGATAGCGGCAAGACCTGCCACACCGGCACCAATCACCATCACCTTCGCGGGTGGTACTTTACCTGCCGCCGTAATCTGACCGGTAAAGAAGCGACCAAACTCATGCGCAGCTTCGACAATGGCGCGATAGCCGGCAATGTTCGCCATGGAGCTCAGCGCATCCAGAGACTGCGCGCGCGAAATACGCGGCACGGAGTCCATCGCCATCACGGTGACACCGCGTGCTGCCAGCTTCTCCATCAGCTCCGGGTTTTGGGCTGGCCAGACAAAGCTCACAAGCATCGTGCCCGCGTTCAGCAGTTCAATTTCACTCTCTTCCGGTGCGTTGACCTTCAGGATGATGGGTGATTGCCAGACCTCAGCACCGTCCACTACTTCCGCGCCAGCCTGAGTAAAGGCCTCGTCATCGAAACTCGCCAGTTTGCCCGCGCCGCTTTCAATCGCGACGGTAAAACCCAGTTTAAGCAGTTGCTCCACCGTTTTTGGTGTTGCCGCTACGCGGGTTTCATTGGCTAACCGTTCTTTTGGTACCCCAATACGCATAGTTTACCCTTCCATCGGTTTTTGATGATGGTTTGTCGATAATTGCCCACGGTTTGTATCAATTTTCACCATCGAGATATCGACGGAGAATGATTAACCCCGGAAAATAAAACAGTAACAAACTTTCTATAACCTACTGAAAATAGCGCCCGTGATCTACCGCCAGAAAACACTATTTCTTACTTTATCTGTGAAAAATAAGCGATCGGGGTCACTGACAGAGATATTTACCTTAAATTCGCCTTCAGGACCGATAAATCGCGCAAGCGAAGCGGTAAAAACATGATATAGCGCCATAAAAGAACAACTCATTAACATTAAATTAACTTGTAAAAGTCATATGCTTAATCAGTTTTGCTTGTGAAGCGCCTGTTTTTTCCACATATCACAAAATGTTATCGAATCAGGTCCTTTGGTGAGCACAGGCTGTGAAAAATGCCGCAGACAGCGACGGGTGTTAAATGCCATAATCGGGACCGTCTCAAATTAACAACAACACCAGTACATGGTTTGCGCAAGGCGAAGGATTATTTTTATGAAGCTTAAGAACACACTCCTGGCGTCCGCACTTCTTTCCGCGACCGCCCTGTCTGCGAATGCCGCGACAGAGTTGACGCCGGAGCAAGCGGCAGCGTTAAAACCTTTTGACCATACGGTCATTGTGGGTCGCTATAACTCTATTGGCGATGCCGTCGCCGCCGCATCAAAAGCCGCCGATAAAAACGGCGCTGCCTCGTTTTACGTTGTTGACCAGTCCGATCAGGGCAACAGCGGCAACCAGCGCGTGACGATTGCGCTGTACAAAGAGAATGCCCCAAAAGCAGATGAACAGAAAAACCGCGTGATTAACGGCATTGTTGAACTGCCGAAAGATCAGGCTGTTCAGCTGGAACCGTATGACACCGTGACCGTTCAGGGCTTCTACCGCAGCCAGCCTGAAGTTAACGATGCCATCACCAAAGCCGCGAGAGAAAAAGGCGCTTACGCGTTCTATATCGTGCGTCAGGTTGATGCCAACCAGGGCGGAAACCAGCGCATCACCGCCTTCATCTATAAGCAAGATGCGAAAAAACGCGTAGTACAAAGCCCGGATGCCATTCCAGCGGATTCAGATGCGGGACGTGCCGCGTTAGCGAAAGGCGGTGAAGAAGCGAAGAAAGTGGAAATTCCGGGCGTTGCAACCTCGGCGGCACCAAGCGCTGAAGTGGGTCGTTTCTTTGAAACCCAATCCACCAAAGGCGGTCGTTATACCGTTACGTTACCAGACGGCACGAAAATTGAAGAGCTGAACAAAGCCACTGCCGCGCAGATGGTTCCGTTCGACAGCATCAAGTTTACGGGCAACTATGGCAACATGACGGAAATCTCCTATCAGGTGGCGAAGCGTGCTGCGAAGAAAGGCGCGAAGTATTACCACATCACCCGCCAGTGGCAGGAACGTGGTAACAACCTGACCATCAGCGCCGATCTGTACAAGTAACAAAACGGTTTCATAAAGGCGGCGCAGTGCCGCCTTTTTTGTTACTTTTTTTCTGATTTCTGCCACACGTCATTGCATGCATCCTTCACACTCCGTAAAATCCCGCGCCTTAGCGTGATCCACCATTTTTATGCGCCTTAGCGAAATAATTATTCTGGATTTGGACTTTTCATAACAGGAAGCCAATGGAAAAGAAACTTGGCCTGAGTGCTTTAACTGCACTTGTATTGAGCTCAATGCTGGGCGCGGGCGTATTCAGTTTGCCGCAGAACATGGCGGCCGTCGCCAGCCCGGCCGCATTACTGATTGGCTGGGGCATTACCGGTGTCGGGATTTTGCTGCTGGCGTTCGCCATGCTGCTGCTGACCCGTATCCGACCGGATCTGGACGGCGGAATATTCACTTACGCCCGGGAAGGTTTCGGCGAGCTGATCGGCTTCTGCTCCGCCTGGGGTTACTGGCTGTGCGCGGTGATCGCCAACGTCTCCTATCTGGTTATCGTCTTCTCGGCGCTCAGCTTCTTTACCGATACGCCCGAACTGCGCCTGTTTGGCGACGGCAATACCTGGCAGTCCATCGTCGGCGCCTCGGTCCTGCTGTGGATAGTTCACTGGCTGATTTTGCGTGGCGTCCAGACCGCAGCCAGCATTAACCTGGTGGCGACGCTGGCCAAGCTGGTGCCGCTTGGCCTGTTCGTCGTGCTGGCCTTCCTCGCCTTCCGTCTCGATGTCTTTACGCTCGATTTCAGCGGCATTGCGCTGGGCGTCCCCGTCTGGGAACAGGTGAAAAATACCATGCTGATCACCCTGTGGGTGTTCATCGGCGTTGAAGGTGCCGTCGTGGTCTCTGCCCGCGCGCGTAACAAGCGCGATGTGGGACGCGCCACGCTGTTGGCCGTACTGGCGGCGCTGGGCGTTTATCTGCTGGTGACGCTGTTGTCGCTCGGCGTGGTGGCCCGCCCTGAACTGGCGGAAATGCGTAACCCGTCCATGGCCGGGCTGATGGTGAAAATGTTGGGCCCCTGGGGGGACGTGATTATCGCGGCGGGTCTGATTGTTTCCGTTTGCGGCGCCTATCTGAGCTGGACCATTATGGCAGCGGAAGTCCCGTTCCTGGCCGCCACGCACAAAGCTTTCCCGCGCCTGTTTGCCCGTCAGAACAAAAACAGTGCGCCATCGGCCTCTCTGTGGCTCACCAACATCAGCGTGCAGGTCTGTCTGGTGCTGATCTGGCTCACAGGATCGGACTATAACACGCTGCTGACCATTGCCTCCGAGATGATTCTGGTACCCTATTTCTTAGTGGGCGCATATCTGTTAAAAATTGCGACCCGCCCGGCACACTATGCGGTAGGCGTCGGCGCCTGTATTTACGGTCTATGGTTGTTGTATGCTTCCGGACCGATGCATCTGCTGCTGTCCGTGGTGCTCTACGCGCCGGGCCTGCTGGTGTTTATCTACGCTCGCCGTACACATCAGCTTGATAATGCCCTTAAGCGCCGCGAAATGGCATTGATAGGTTTGCTGTTAGTCGCTGCCGTACCGGCAACGTGGATGTTAATGGGATAGCGCCGCCTGTCCCATTGTTGAACTGAAAAGGAGATTACGATGGGACACACGCAGCAACGCCCAATATTGATCACTGGCGCAGGCCGTCGCATTGGCCTCGCCCTCGCCCATCACTTTCTCAATCTTCGCCATCCGGTTATCGTCAGTTACCGCACGGAATATCCCTCCATTGAAGGGCTACGAAATGCCGGAGCAGTCTGCATTCAGGCGGATTTCTCCACAGATGAAGGTATTCTCGCCTTCGCGGACAAAGTGAAGTCGACCACCCACGGACTGCGGGCGGTTATTCACAACGCCAGTACCTGGCTTCCCGAAAAAGCAGGACATTCACTCAGCGAAACGCTCGCCTGCATGATGCAGATCCACGTTAATGCGCCTTATCTGCTCAACCATGCCCTACAGGATTTGCTGCGCGGACACGGCCATGCCGCAGGAGACATTATCCATTTCACCGATTACGTGGTGGAGCGAGGAAGCGACAAACACATCGCCTATGCGGCCAGCAAAGCCGCGCTGGATAATATGACCCGCTCTTTCGCACGCAAGCTGGCGCCCGAGGTAAAGGTCAACGCGATTGCTCCGGCGATGATTTTATTTAACGAAGGCGATGATGCCGAGTATCGTCAGCAGGCGCTCAACAAGTCGTTAATGAAAATTGCGCCCGGCGAGAAAGAGGTGATCGACCTGATCGATTATCTGCTGACCAGCTGTTACGTCACGGGCCGAACGTTTGCCGTGGACGGTGGCCGCCCCCTGCGCTAGTGAAAGCGGCTCCAGAAGAAGATGAGCACCCAGGCGCTGAGGCTCCAGCAGACCACCGCCCCGCCCAGCGCCAGGGGCAGACGCATAAAACCGGTGAAGTACCACAGCGACAGCAGGTAGATAAAATATGGGATGATCGACCACATCCCGAACACAATGGTGGCGCGCAGTGCCTCAATACCCCGCTCAGAGGCCACAATATAGTGCGCGATTAACGCAAAGGTGGGAAACAGCGGGATCAGCCCGGCAATATAGTAGTTCTTCGTTTTAGCCAGCACCCCAATCAGCAGCACGACCAGCGCACCTAGCGCGGCTTTTATCACCAGCCCCATTCTTTTCCCTTAACAATCAAATAACATTCCCGTGCAGGATAACGGAACTCCGGCTAATTTTGAAAGATTAATGGAAGGTTAAGGTTGCGCGGTGTATGTTGACGTTTTTCGCGATGACAGACGTTGTATGAATAAGATTGTTTATGTTGAAGATGAACCCGAGGTGGGGCAATTAATCGCCGCTTATCTGGGTAAACATGATATGGAAGTGGTTGTCGAGCCTCGTGGCGATCGCGCTGAAGACGTCGTCAACCGCGAAAATCCGGATCTGGTGTTGCTGGACATCATGCTGCCCGGGAAAGATGGTATGACGCTCTGCCGGGATCTGCGCGCGAAATGGGACGGCCCGATCGTGCTGCTGACCTCTCTCGACAGCGATATGAATCATATTCTGTCGCTTGAGATGGGCGCAAACGACTACATCCTGAAAACCACGCCGCCGGCGGTACTGCTAGCCCGTTTACGCCTCCATCTGCGTCAGCGTGCCAGCGCTGAGCGTGAAGCGCCTGCGCCCTCCTTAACGCCGCATAAAGCGATGCGTTTCGGCACACTTTCTATCGACCCGGTCAACCGACAGGTTATGCTTTCCGGGGAGCTGATTGCGCTCTCAACCGCAGATTTTGACCTGCTGTGGGAGCTGGCAACCCATGCCGGACAAATTATGGACCGGGATGCATTACTGAAAAATCTGCGCGGCGTAAGTTACGACGGAATGGATCGTAGCGTTGATGTGGCGATTTCACGACTGCGTAAAAAACTGTTGGATAACGCCACGGAACCTTACCGCATCAAAACCGTACGCAACAAGGGCTATCTGTTTGCACCGCACGCCTGGGAAACCTGAAAAAGGAGCAAACAGGAATATTCGAAAAATAACTGACGATGCATCGGAATTGTTATCGATATTCGTCGAAAGTTATCGATTATATGCATCGTCAGTTATGACATATCCTCTGGTCTGATTCCTCTCTCCAGTTCTATTTCGATGTGCATTTTTCGCGTAAACAAAAGTAGCGCTAATGTATTTGATTGCTATAGTACAATATATATTCAGCAGAGCAGGCACCATCATCGATCAAAAATCCGTCACTTAAATGCACATTAGGCTAAAAATGATCTTTACAATTGACTTAATCATTATCTTATCCTTATGAAAACAAAGGGGGTAATGGCGAACATATAAATAATATCGATCTTTTTCAATAGCTTACGTGTTTGCAGAAATCTAATTCTCATGCTAAACCTTATACTCTCTCAATTATTTAATGAAAGAGGTATAGCAATGTCATGGAGAGTCATTAGCTCGGTAATTTGTCCTAACACGGGAATCGTTTATTCAAGCATCTTGGGACTCAAGTTCTTGAAACTCATCATTTGGTATGAAAGCGATGTCTATTTGTACCCCGGTGACAGGATATATCCGACAAAAAATGGCGTCTTCATAAATGGTGTTTTCAAGCCTATATCGATATACAACATATCACCTTACAACGAAATGTTGTGGAGTGAAATAAAAAGCAAGATGGCCTGCCCATACAATCGAAACCAGCACGAGGAGATATGCACTTACGCGGTGCATTGCAACGCGCGGAAATGCCCGCATGGGTTTGCCACCAACCCACTGATTGTCAGCACAGGTAAATCCAGACATTAGCGAAAATCGGAAATATTGAGATCAAGATAATTAATATTTCTGCTGCACCGCCTTTGTCCGGATAAATCTCCGTGACTACAGCCCAAATGCTCCTGTGGGGACATTTGGGCTGTAGTCACGCCTGGCAACTCTGGCTTCTTGTACCAAATTAATTTTTATTGTGCAATTTTAAGCAAGCCATCCGGAAGGCTAAAATAAAAATTGCTAATTAACCCTGCCCGTGCATTAATGGTCTCGTTAGTCCGATCCAATAATAGTTGGACAAGTTGCATGACAATTCTCATAACCAGGCGCTATCGCTGATATCCCCTCCTTTTGAGTCCACACCTTAGCATTATATGTTTATTAGCTTTTATATCACTTCGGAAATGTTCAAATGGAGTCTTTATGTCATCAAAAATTTTAGGTCTGGTTAAGTGGTTTAAGGAAGATAAAGGCTTTGGTTTTATCTCCCCTGTAGATGGCAGCAAAGATGTTTTCGTGCATTTCTCTGCCCTTCAGGGAGAGAACTTCAAAACACTTTTTGAAGGTCAGAAAGTCGAATTTATCATCGTAAGCGGCGATAAAGGCCCTGCTGCTGCGAATGTAACGCTTTGCGATAAATAATATCAGCACACAGCCGCGTTGACGATGATGTTGCTTCTGGCTCGTGGACTGCACAAGCAGTCTACAATCCGATGCTAACTGCTTGTAAATCAGTAAAGTGTTATTGAGGTCAGGCGGCCGCGAAAAACATCGTCTCTTCCACTTCTTGTATGAGTATTTCTTCAGAGACGCTGAGAGGATTTAAACAAAGCGCTACAGTAGGGACAGACAAGCTGGGCCCCCTTTTGTATGCGAGTGAAACTGTGCTCTGACTCTTTAGCGCAGTTTGGACATGAACATTTGACTAAATAATTGCGACGAAGTTGCGAGTTTTTACGTCCCGACATAGGCTGCTCCTGAATGAAAAGGATTGCCACCATACACGTTAAGGCAGGATATTGCTTGCTTTTATTTCCCAAAGAGAGCAAAAAAAGGAAAGGAGCCACGCTTCTGGAACATTC
Organism: Enterobacter cloacae complex sp. IR5441; assembly: GCF_049238215.1. Lineage (NCBI taxonomy): Bacteria > Pseudomonadati > Pseudomonadota > Gammaproteobacteria > Enterobacterales > Enterobacteriaceae > Enterobacter > Enterobacter cloacae complex sp. IR5441. The sequence goes on along the minus strand of NZ_JBMKIA010000010.1, from coordinate 93,217 downwards.
TTACCTTGCACAATCACAAAGAGATATAGAGTGATATATGAAAAAGGTGATCATTTTTTTTAATGCCAACCCCAGCAAAGTCATTATCGTGCTTAAGGGCATAACGTCTGTACGCCAGACATATCCGGATGGTGAAGAAATAAATCTTCAGATCATGACTGCAAGCTTTCCGTCGTTGACGGGAGATCATAATTCTATCTATGTTGCTTCAGACAGGGAACTTACCTCTCAGGAAATATCTGATGCTGCCAAACAATATTTATAATATTTTCTGTCACTAGTCCGGTTAACAACACAGCATTTATTTCACTCAGAATGAGAAAAATTACAATCCATCATTATTAATGCCTGCAAAATGCAGGCTTTTTTACGACATTGCCCTTTAAATTTAACTATTCCGCATAATCGTGCTGCTCACTTTGCTCCCTCTGTTTCCGAAGAAAGTGTATCATCAACCTTCTTCGTTCCTGTGGTGATATGGATGTCCACGCAGGGCTGACGAAGTAAAGCCGGGTTCTTAATTGATTGATTTAGCGGTGCTATCCAATGAAAAAGCTGTTTGTGCAGTTTTATCTCCTGCTGTTTGTCTGCTTTCTGGTGATGACCATGCTGGTCGGGCTGGTCTACAAATTCACCGCAGAGCGCGCGGGCAGGCAATCCCTGGACGATCTGATGAAAAGCTCGCTCTATCTGATGCGTAGCGAGCTGCGAGAAATTCCTCCTCATGACTGGGCGCGCACGTTAAAAGAGCTGGATCTGAATCTGTCGTTTGATTTGCGTATCGAACCCATGAAGGATTTTGACTTAGCGCCGCCTGCGATGCAGCGTCTGCGCGACGGAGACATCGTCGCACTGGACGAGAAATATACCTTCATTCAGCGTATTCCGCGCAGCCATTATGTTCTGGCCGTCGGGCCAGTGCCCTATCTCTATTACCTGCACCAGATGCGCCTGCTGGATCTCGCTCTGCTGGGCTTTATTGCCATTTCGCTAGCTTTACCTGTGTTCATCTGGATGCGACCGCACTGGCAGGACATGCTGAAACTGGAATCCGCCGCACAGCGTTTTGGGGAGGGTCATTTAACTGAACGCATACATTTCGACAGCGGTTCCAGTTTTGACCGGCTCGGTATTGCCTTCAACCAGATGGCCGATAACATCAACGCACTGATTGCCAGCAAGAAGCAGCTGATCGATGGTATTGCGCATGAACTGCGCACTCCGCTGGTACGCCTGCGTTATCGCCTGGAGATGAGCGAGAACCTCACCGGGGCGGAATCGCAGGCGCTCAATCGGGATATTGGCCAGCTTGAAGCGCTGATTGAAGAGCTGCTGACCTATGCCCGCCTCGATCGGCCTCAGACGGAGTTGCACCTCAGTACACCGGATCTCCCCGTCTGGCTACAGACGCATATTAACGATGTGCAGAGCGTTAACCCTCAGCGAAAACTGCTGACAGCCATTACCCCCGGCGCGTACGGCGCACTGGACATGCGCCTGATGGAACGCGTGCTGGATAATCTGATGAACAACGCCATGCGCTACAGCGAAACGACGCTGCGCATAGGTTTAGATTTGCAGGGAAGCCAGGCGATTCTGTGTGTGGAAGACGATGGCCCCGGCATTGAGCCGGCGGAGCGTGAAAAAGTTTTTGAGCCGTTTGTGCGCCTCGATCCCAGCCGCGACCGGGCTACCGGCGGCTGTGGTCTGGGGCTGGCTATTGTCCGTTCTATTGCCCAGGCGATGGGCGGTTCGGTTCGCTGCGAAGCGAGCGAGCTGGGTGGAGCCCGGTTCGTCTTTAGCTGGCCGATCTATCACAATCTTCCCCTTCCCGTACCTGCCTGACCTAAACCGCACGCTGGCCTGACCCCGCGTGTTATGCTATATCAGTAGTATGTTGTAACTAATTAAGGGCTGCCATGGCAACTTACGATCTCATCGAAAGGCTTAACACCACATTTCGGGAAATAGAGCAGGCGTTACTGACCCTCACGGGGCAACTTCATGACTGCCGCCTGCTGGCCGCCCGCGTCTTTTCTCTGCCCGAGGTGGCGAAAGGCGCGGAGCACGACCCGCTGAACACCATTGAGGTGACGCAGCATGTTGGCAAGGCGGCGCTGGAAATGACGTTGCAGCACTTTCGTCGCCTTTTCATCCAGCAGCAGTCCGAAAATCGCAGCAGTAAGGCCGCCGTTCGCCTGCCCGGCGTCATCTGTCTGCAAACGGATGCCGCAACGCGTGAAGGAATTGAGGCGCAGATTACGCATATCAATACGCTGAAAGCCGCGTTTGAGAAGATTGTAACCGTTGAGTCCGGGCTGGTGCCGGCTGCCCGTTTTGAATGGGTGCATCGCCAGCTTCCGGGGCTTATCACCCTGAATGCTTACCGCACGCTGACGGTACTGCGCCATCCCGCCACGCTGCGCTTCGGCTGGGCCAACAAGCACATCATTAAAAATTTCACGCGCGATGAGATCCTGGCTCAGCTGGAGAAAAGCCTGAAATCGCCGCGAACGGTCGCCCCGTGGTCGCGGGAACAGTGGATTGAACGGCTGGAGCAGGAGTACCACAGCATTGCCTCCCTGCCAGCTGATACTCGTCTTAAAATAAAGCGTCCGGTGAAGGTGCAGCCTATCGCCCGCGTCTGGTACGCCGGACAACAAAAGCAGGTGCAATACGCCTGCCCGACGCCGCTGATTGCGCTCTACGATGCCGATCAGGGTGCGGTGGTGCCGGATATCGGGGAACTGCTGAATTACGATGCTGAAAACGTTCAGCATCGCTATAAACCCCAGGCGCAGCCGCTACAGCTGATTATTCCGCGGCTGCACCTGTATGTGGCGCAGTGATTATCTGAGGCTGCCCACCATCGCTTCCGGGCGGACCCAGGCATCAAACTCGGCGTCCGTCAGGTAGCCCAGCGCCAGCGCAGAGGCTTTCAGGGTAAGCCCCTCTTTGTGCGCTTTTTTAGCGATTTCGGCCGCTTTGTCATAACCAATATGGGTGTTCAGCGCCGTTACCAGCATCAGAGACTCATTCAGCAGCTGGCTGATTCGCTCGCGATTAGGCTCAATGCCCACCGCGCAGTGCTCGTTAAAGCTCTCCATGCCATCGGCCAGCAGACGAATCGATTGCAGTACGTTGTGGATCACCATCGGGCGATAGACGTTAAGCTCGAAGTTACCCGACGCGCCGCCCATGTTAACCGCCACGTCATTACCCATCACCTGACAGCACAGCATGGTCATGGCTTCGCACTGGGTCGGGTTCACTTTACCCGGCATAATGGAGCTGCCCGGCTCGTTTTCCGGAATGCTGATTTCGCCGATGCCGCAGCGCGGGCCGGAGGCCAGCCAGCGCACGTCGTTGGCAATTTTCATCAGCGAGGCCGCCAGCCCTTTCAGCGCGCCATGGGTATGCACCAGGGCATCACAGGTCGCGAGCGCTTCGAATTTATTCGGAGCGGTAACAAACGGCTGCCCGGTGATCTTCGCCAGCTCTTCGGCCACACGCACCGCGTACTCGGGATGGGTGTTTAAGCCAGTGCCCACCGCCGTTCCGCCGAGCGCCAGCTCCGCCAGATGCGGCAGGCTGTTGTCGATATGCTTAAGATTGTGCTCCAGCATCGCCACCCAGCCGGAGATCTCCTGGCCGAGCGTCAGCGGCGTCGCGTCCTGAAGGTGCGTACGACCAATCTTAACGATGTCGCGGAAGGCCTGCGCTTTCTCGTTAAGCGTAGATTTAAGCACGTTGAGCTGCGGGATAAGCTGCTCGCGGATAGCGATGACGGCCGCCACGTGCATGGCCGTCGGGAACACGTCGTTGGAACTCTGGCTTTTGTTCACGTCATCGTTCGGGTGGACCTTGCGCTCCATGCCGCGCACGCCGCCAAGCAGCTCGCTTGCGCGGTTCGCCAGCACCTCGTTCATGTTCATGTTGCTCTGGGTGCCTGAGCCGGTCTGCCAGATGGCAAGGGGGAATTCGTCGGGATGTTTGCCCGCCAGCACTTCGTCGGCGGCATTGATGATGGCGGTGGCTTTATCGGCATCCAGCAGGCCCAGATCCTGATTGACTTTGGCGGCAGCGCGTTTGGTCAACGCCAGCGCCTGGATTAGCGAGACGGGCATTTTCTCTGTCGAAATGCGGAAATGCTCCAGCGAACGCTGGGTTTGTGCGCCCCATAGCTTGTCGGCCGGGACGTCGATGGCGCCCATGGAGTCTTTCTCGCGGCGATGCATTGTCATTACTTACTCCTTGATAACAAAGATGGGATTGCTCACATGCTTAAGAGATAAGTATTGATGACTTCTGAGAAACGTTATGGCGCTTTGTGCGCTCTTTTTGATGTCGGGTGGTGGCTGCGCCTTACCCGACCTACGAGAATGCAGGCCGGGTAAGCGTCAGCGCCACCCGGCAATTTACAGAATTACTTCACACACGCCGAACACTGGGAAGACTGGATCTGTTTGAAGAAGTCGTTACCTTTGTCATCCACGAGGATGAACGCCGGGAAGTCTTCCACTTCAATTTTCCAGATCGCTTCCATACCCAGTTCCGGGTACTCCACGCACTCAAGGCTCTTGATACTGCCCTGCGCCAGCACCGCTGCCGGGCCACCGATGCTACCGAGGTAGAAGCCGCCGTGCTTGTGGCACGCGTCCGTCACCTGCTGGCTGCGGTTGCCTTTCGCCAGCATGATCATGCTGCCGCCGTTTGCCTGCAACTGGTCGACGTAGGAGTCCATACGGCCCGCCGTGGTTGGGCCTAACGAGCCGGAAGCATATCCATCAGGCGTTTTTGCCGGGCCTGCGTAGTAGATCGGGTGATCTTTAATGTACTGCGGCAGCCCTTCGCCGTTGTCCAGGCGCTCTTTCAGCTTCGCATGGGCGATGTCGCGACCCACGATAATCGTCCCGTTCAGGGAAAGGCGCGTTGAAACCGGATACTGCGAAAGCTGCGCGAGGATCTCTTTCATCGGACGATTCAGGTCTACGCGAACCGCTTCCCCCTCGCCCGCTTTACGCAGTTCTTCAGGAATATATTTGCCCGGGTTGTTCTCCAGCTTCTCGATCCAGATGCCGTCGCGGTTGATCTTCGCCTTGATGTTGCGATCCGCCGAGCATGAGACGCCCATGCCCACCGGACAGGAAGCACCGTGGCGCGGCAGGCGGATCACGCGAATGTCATGCGCGAAGTATTTGCCGCCAAACTGCGCGCCCAGGCCCAGATTCTGCGCTTCGGCCAGCAGTTCCTGCTCAAGCTGCACGTCCCGGAACGCCTGACCATGTTCGTTACCTTCCGCTGGCAGGCCATCGTAGTATTTGGTTGAGGCCAGCTTAACGGTTTTCAGGGTGCTTTCGGCAGACGTACCGCCAATCACAAACGCGATATGGTACGGCGGGCAGGCCGCGGTGCCGAGGGTGCGCATCTTCTCGACCAGATAATTCTTCAGCTTGCCCGGGGTAAGCAGCTCTTTGGTTTCCTGGTAAAGATAGGTTTTGTTGGCTGAACCGCCGCCTTTGGCGATGCAGAGGAATTTGTACTCGTCACCGTCGACGCTGTAGAGGTCAATCTGCGCAGGCAGGTTGGTGCCGGTGTTCACCTCTTTGTACATATCCAGCGCCGCGTTTTGCGAATAGCGCAGGTTGTCTTCGGTGTAGGTATTGTAAACGCCGCGCGCCAGCGCCGCTTCGTCACCGCCGCCGGTCCAGACGCGCTGGCCTTTTTTACCGGTGATAATCGCCGTGCCGGTGTCCTGGCAGGTCGGCAGAATGCCTTTCGCGGCGATATCAGAGTTACGCAGGAATTGCAGGGCAACGTACTTATCGTTCTCGCTGGCTTCCGGATCGCTAAGGATATCAGCAACCTGCCGCTGATGCGCCGGACGGAGCATAAAGGAAGCATCGTGGAAGGCTTGCTGCGCCAGCAGCGTCAGCGCCTGCGGGTCAACTTTGAGGATCTCCTGCCCTTCAAACTCAGAGACAGAAACGTAATCGCGGGTTAACAGGTAATACTCGGTCTGATCCTGACTGAGGGGGAAAGGATCCTGATAATGGAAGGGTTTATTCGACATTGTTCTCTCACTTACTGCTTCGGTCTGTTTATTCAGGGCAGATGTTCCGCTGCCCGGCTTAAAAGCGAGTCAGCTTATCCTACACAATTTTTTAACAAAAACTGAGACTAGTACGACTTTTTACATCCGCAGGTTACTTCCATTCGGTTTATTGCTTTAATACGCGGAGTTAATTCCACATATGAATCAGGGCTTGATAATGCAAAAACTCATCAACTCAGTGCAAAACTACGCCTGGGGAAGTAAAACTGCGTTAACGGATCTCTACGGTATCGCCAACCCGGACAACCTGCCGATGGCAGAGCTGTGGATGGGCGCGCATCCGAAGAGCAGCTCAAAAATTGAAGATGCCAGCGGCCAGGTTCGCAGCCTGCGTGACGTCATCGACGCCGACAAAGCCGCACTGCTCGGCGATAAAGTGGCGAATCGTTTTGGTGAGCTGCCGTTTCTCTTCAAGGTATTGTGCGCCGACCAGCCGCTCTCCATTCAGGTTCACCCGAACAAAAAAGCCTCTGAGCTGGGCTTTGCCAAAGAAAATGCCGCCGGTATTCCGTTAGACGCCGCAGAGCGTAACTACAAAGATCCTAACCACAAGCCGGAACTGGTTTTCGCCCTTACCCCTTTCCTGGCGATGAATGCCTTCCGCGAGTTTTCCGAGATCATCTCCCTGCTGCAACCGGTCGCCGGGGCTCACAACGCGATCGCCCATTTCCTGGAAAACCCGAACGCAGAAGCCTTGAGCGAGCTGTTTGCCAGCCTGCTGAATATGCAGGGCGAGGAAAAATCCCACGCGCTGGCGGTGCTGAAAGCCGCGCTGAACAGCCAGCAGGGTGAGCCATGGGACACCATTCGCGTAATTTCCGTGTTTTATCCGGACGACAGCGGCCTCTTCTCTCCGCTGCTGCTGAACGTGGTGAAGCTCAACCCGGGCGAAGCAATGTTCCTGTTCGCTGAAACCCCGCACGCCTACCTGAACGGCGTGGCGCTGGAGGTGATGGCTAACTCCGATAACGTACTGCGCGCGGGCCTGACGCCAAAATACATCGACATCCCTGAGCTGGTTGCCAACGTGAAGTTCGTGGCAAAACCTGCTGCGGAGCTGCTTACGCAGCCGGTGAAAAACGGCGCAGAGCTGGACTTCCCGATTCCGGTTGACGATTTTGCCTTCTCGCTGCATGACCTCAGCGCAGACGAAACCGCCATTGCACAGGAGAGCGCCGCGATCCTGTTCTGTGTGGAAGGCGAAGCGACGTTGCATAAAGATAGCGAGCGTCTGGTGCTCAAACCGGGTGAATCCGCCTTTGTCGCGGCCAACGAGTCGCCTGTCCGGGTGAGCGGCACCGGTCGCCTGGCGCGTGTTTTTAATAAGCTTTAGGGACTTACTGAATTTTTTAACAACTCTTGCTAAGCTAGTAACAGGCGTTGTAACACCAGGCGGTTTTAACCGCCTGGTTTCATTTTAGGGATAATCGCAATGAAAAAATCGGTCGTAGCGGTAGGAGTGATTGTTGCTTTAGGCGTGATCTGGACGGGTGCTTCCTGGTATACCGGGAAACAGCTGGAAAGCCGTCTGGCAGAGATGATGACGCAGGCAAACAGCGAGATTAAGCGCAGCGCGCCTGAAGCAGGTCTGGAGCTGAGCTACCAGAACTACCAGCGTGGCGTGTTTACCAGCCATATGCAGGTGGTGGTGAAGCCGGTTGCGGGTAATCAGAACGCCTGGCTGAAACCGGGCCAGAGCGTGGTGCTGGATGAAGTGGTCAGCCACGGTCCGTTCCCGCTGGCGCAGTTGAAAAAGTTTAACCTGATCCCCTCCATGGCATCCGCCAGAACCGTACTGGTGAATAACGAGGTGACGAAGCCGATTTTCGATATGGCGAAAAATGAGTCGCCGTTTGAGATCAATACCCGCATCAGCTATGCCGGTGATACGCATTCCGACATCGACCTGAAAGCCCTGAATTACGAACAAGGCACCGATAAAGTCGCCTTCAGCGGCGGTAATTTCCAGCTTGATGCCGATCGCGACGGCAAGAATGTCTCCCTTACCGGCGATGCCGCCAGCGGCCTGGTGAATTCAGTCAATGAATATAACCAGAAGGTTCAGCTTACCTTCAACAACCTTAAAGCCAGCGGCAATAGCCGTATGACCGATTTTGATGAGCGTATCGGCGACCAGAAACTGAGCCTCGATAAGATCGCCATTGCGATCGAAGGCAAAGAGATGGCGGTGCTGGAAGGCATGGATCTGGACGGTAAGTCTGACGTCTCCAAAGACGGTAAAAGCATCAACACCCAGCTGGATTACAGCCTGAAAAGCCTGAAAGTACAGAATCAGGATCTGGGTACCGGTAAGCTGTCTCTGAAAATCGGCAACATTGACGGCCAGGCGTGGCATGAATTCAGTCAGAAATACAGTAAAGAGAGCCAGGCTCTGCTGACCGATGCCGCCCTGCAACAGAACCCGCAGGCGTACCAGCAGCAGGCGATGACGGTGCTGTTTAATAACCTGCCGATCCTGCTGAAGGGCGAGCCGGTGATTACCGTTGCGCCACTGAGCTGGAAAAACGGCAAAGGCGAAACCAACTTCAACCTGTCGCTGTTCCTGAAGGATCCGGCCGCTGCGACCGGCGAACCGCAGACCCTGGCGCAGGAAGTTGACCGCAGCGTGAAATCGCTCGACAGCAAGCTGACCATCCCGATGGATATGGCGACCGAGTTCATGACGCAGATTGCGAAACTTGAAGGGTATGGTGAAGAAGATGCAGGGAAACTGGCAAACCAACAGGTGAAAGGCCTGGCGGCGATGGGCCAGATGTTCCGCATCACGAAGGTGGAAGACAACACCATTTCCACCAGCCTGCAATATGCTAATGGCCAGGTGACGCTCAACGGCGACAAAATGCCGCTGGAAGAGTTTGTCGGTATGTTTGGTATGCCGACGCTGGGCATTCCGGCACCGGCTGAACCGGCAGCGCCGCCGGCAGTACCGCAGCAGTAAACGAAAAACCCCTCGCATGAGGGGTTTTTTATTGCCGGGTGGCGCTGACGCTTACCCGGCCTCCGATCCTGAGCCGTTGCAGGCCCGTGCAAGCAAAGCGTTTACTTCACCGTCACTAACCGCGCAGCCATAATCTGATGCCCGGCCTGCACGTCCGTATTTTCAATGCGCTGCATGATCCTGTCTGCCAGGGTGTACCCCATCTCACGAGCCGGCGTCGTCGCCCAGACGATGGGGAGATCGTCTAACGCATTTTCACCGACATCCGCAAATGCCCCCAGCGCCACCTGATGGCCGAAGAACGTTTCTACCCCGCCCTCACCGCTCTGGCGTCCGGCTCGGATCAAACCGAACCACGCCCCCATCGCAATGACGTCGTTATAGCAAATCACCGCGCTGATCGTCGGGCTGTTGCGAAGCAGCGTGCCGATGGCTTCCGCGGCTTTTTTCTGGCTGGATTCACACTCCACCACCCATTCGCTGTGAAACGGCAGGCCGTATTTGATGAGCGTGGAGCAGTAACCGCCCACCCGCTCGGCACGCGTCAGGGACGAGCTTTTACCGCCGAGCCAGGCGATGCGCTGATGGCCGCGATGAATAAGATGCTCGGTCAGCATTTGCGCGGCCTGCATGTTATCTGGCCGAAGGGTATCGGCTTCGTCGAGATAGCTGGCGCGCGAGGCAAACACCAGCGGTACGCCTTTCTGCGCCGCGCGCTCACACAATTCACTGCCCACGCCGGACGCGCCGGCCACGATCACCCCATCCACCCCTTGCGTCAGCAGCATATCCAGCCTGGAGAGCAGCTGCTCCGGTTCGCGCCCACCGTGGAGCAGGAAAACCATTCGCCCCTGCGCTTCAAGCGCCTCGGTAAGCCCGGCGGTCAGTTCTGCATAAAACGGCGACGTGAGGTCGCGAACGATCAGCCCTATCACCCCGCTTTGCCCACCGCGCAGCGCCGACGCCTGGCGATTACGCACAAAGCCTAACTGCTCAACGGCCTCGTTGACGCGCTGACCCGTTGCAGGAGAGATGCGCCCCTTCCCGCTCAATACCAGCGAAACGGTGCTGACGGAAACCCCCGCCGCCAGCGCGACATCGTTGATGGTGATCTTTTTCGCTACAGCCATGTGGTGGCGTGACTCCTTGATAATGAGATCGCTAAAACGTTTTATCAATACGTTATCTTTATACTACCAGTAAAAGCCTGAGAATGTGATTTAGCGCGCACTAAAGTTTGATAAAACGTTTTATCTTCTCGCCCCATCGAGGTCGTTAAATCTCTTTCTACCATTTAAGGAGTCGTTTTATGACGACGAAAGCAGCACAAAAAATATCGCTGTGGGAGTTTTTCCAGCAACTGGGTAAAACCTTTATGCTGCCCGTGGCGCTTCTCTCTTTTTGCGGGATCATGCTGGGGATCGGCAGCTCGTTAAGCAGCCACGACGTCATTACCCTGATCCCTTTCCTCGGAAATCCGGTACTTCAGGCGATCTTCATCTGGATGAGCAAGGTCGGCTCTTTTGCCTTTAGCTTCCTGCCGGTAATGTTCTGTATCGCCATTCCTCTGGGTCTGGCGCGCGAAAATAAAGGCGTGGCGGCGTTTGCGGGCTTCGTTGGCTATGCGGTCATGAACCTTGCGGTTAACTTCTGGCTGACTGCCAAAGGGATCCTGCCCACGACCGACGCGGCGGTACTGAAAGCCAATAACATTCAGAGCGTGATTGGTATTCAGTCCATCGATACCGGGATCCTTGGAGCCGTGATCGCGGGGGTGATTATCTGGATGCTGCACGAGCGCTTCCACAACATCCGCCTGCCCGATGCGCTGGCCTTCTTCGGCGGGACCCGCTTTGTGCCAATCATTACGCTGGTTGTGATGGGTCTGTTTGGTCTGATCATCCCTCTGATTTGGCCGATTTTTGCCATGGGGATCACCGGTATCGGCCGCATTATCAACGGCGCGGGTGATTTCGGCCCGATGATTTTCGGTACGGGTGAACGTCTGCTGCTGCCATTTGGTTTACAGCACATCCTGGTTGCCCTGATCCGCTTTACCGAAGCCGGCGGTACCATGGACGTTTGCGGTCATTCCGTTAGCGGTGCGCTGACCATCTTCCAGGCCCAGTTGAGCTGCCCGACCACTCACGGCTTCTCTGAAAGTGCGACGCGTTTCCTCTCTCAGGGTAAAATGCCTGCCTTCCTCGGCGGCCTGCCGGGCGCAGCGCTGGCGATGTACCACTGTGCCCGTCCGGAAAATCGTCATAAAATTAAAGGTCTGCTGATCTCCGGCGTTATTGCCTGCGTGGTGGGCGGTACGACAGAACCTATCGAGTTCCTGTTCCTGTTCGTAGCGCCGGTACTGTACCTCATCCACGCCGTACTGACGGGCCTGGGCTTTACCGTGATGGCTGTGCTCGGTGTGACCATCGGTAACACCGACGGTAACGTGATTGACTTCGTGGTCTTCGGTATCCTGCACGGTCTGTCCACCAAGTGGTATCTGGTGCCGGTTGTGGCCGCCATCTGGTTCGCGGTTTACTACGGGATCTTCCGCTTCGCCATCACCCGCTTTAACCTGAAAACGCCTGGCCGCGATACCGATACGGCCACCAGCGTTGAACAGGCGGTAGCCGGCACCATTGGGAAATCCGGATATAACACGCCGGCTATTCTGGCGGCGCTGGGCGGTGCGGATAATATTACCTCTCTGGATAACTGCATCACCCGCCTGCGTTTGTCGGTGGCGGACATGTCCAAAGTGGATACCAACGCACTTAAAGCTAACCGGGCTATTGGCGTAGTACAGTTAAATCAACACAATTTGCAGGTCGTCATTGGCCCGCAGGTACAGTCAGTGAAGGATGAGCTGGCAACCCTGATGCGAACCGTCGAAGCCTGATGCCTCGCCCCCCTCGTCATGAGGGGGTTTTACTTTACGGAGCACCGTCATGTTTGATTTTTCTACCGTCGTGGATCGACACGGCACCTGGTGTACCCAGTGGGATTATGTCGCTGACCGTTTTGGCGCTGCCGACCTGCTGCCCTTCACCATCTCTGATATGGATTTCGCCACCGCCCCCTGCATTACCGATGCGCTGCACCAGCGAATAAACCACGGGGTGTTTGGCTACAGTCGCTGGAAAAATGACGAATTTCTGGCCGCCGTGGCGCACTGGTTCCGCCAACGCTTTAACAGTCAGATTGATACCGAAACCGTGGTGTATGGGCCGTCGGTCATTTATATGGTCTCGGAGCTGATCCGCCTCTGGTCCTCGCCTGGCGACGGCGTGGTGGTCCATACCCCGGCTTACGATGCCTTTTATAAAGCCATCGAAGGCAACCAGCGTACCGTTGTTTCCGTGCCGATGCAGAAAACAGCGCATGGCTGGGAGGGCAATATGGCCGCGCTGGAAGCGGCGCTGTCAAAACCGGAAAACAAGGTGCTGCTGCTGTGTAGCCCGCAAAACCCGACCGGCAAAGTCTGGACGCGGGAAGAGCTGACCACAATGGCGGCCCTGTGTGAACGTTATGACGTAGCGGTGATCAGCGACGAAATTCATATGGACATGGTATGGGGCACGCATCGTCATACCCCGTGGAATGAGGTTGCGCGCGATAAATGGGCGCTGCTGACCTCGGGTTCCAAAAGCTTCAATATTCCGGCTCTGACGGGTGCCTGGGGGCTTATCGCCGATGACGCCAGCCGTAACGCCTATCTGAATGCATTAAAAGGTCGGGACGGACTCTCTTCCCCTTCCGTGCTGGCGCTGACCGCGCACATTGCTGCCTACCGACATGGAGAACCCTGGCTGGACGCGCTGCGGACCTATCTCGAAGAAAACCTGTGCTACATTGCTGACGAACTGAATACTGCATTTCCGACACTCAACTGGCAACCGCCCGAGGCCACCTATCTGGCATGGATCGATCTCAGCCCGCTTGGCATTGATGACAATACGCTGCAAAACGTGCTAATTGATCAGCAAAAAGTGGCCATCATGCCGGGATATACCTATGGGGATGAAGGTAAAGGCTATGTGCGTCTGAACGCTGGCTGTCCGCGTAGTAAGCTTGAACAGGGCGTTCAACGCCTTATCGCTGGCATCAACACTCTGCTGTAAATCATTTGCGCAACGGAATATTCCCTTGCGCAAATAGCTTTTTACCCCGTTTTGTTTTTATAATATGGCGCACTTTAACCAGCAAAGAGTGCGACCATGATTGATACACGCCTGCCTTTAACTGATATTCATCGCCACCTCGACGGAAACATTCGTGCCCAAACCATTCTCGATCTTGGTCGCCAGTTCAATTTAACCCTCCCTGCCGAAACGCTTGAAACCCTGATCCCGCATGTTCAGGTCACGTCGAACGAACCGGATCTGGTGAGTTTTCTGAGCAAGCTCGACTGGGGCGTGAAGATGCTGGCCTCGGTCGATGCCTGTCGCCGTGTCGCCTTTGAAAACATCGAAGATGCCGCGCGTAACGGCCTGCACTATGTCGAACTGCGTTTCTCCCCGGGCTATATGGCGATGACCCACAACCTCCCCGTAGCGGGCGTGGTTGAAGCGGTCATTGAAGGCGTGCGTGAAGGCTGTAAAACCTTTGACGTTCAGGCGCGTTTGATCGGCATTATGAGCCGTACCTTCGGTGAAGCGGCCTGTCTTCAGGAACTGGAAGCATTACTGGCGCATCGCGACCAGATCACCGCCATTGACCTGGCCGGTGACGAGCTGGGCTTCCCGGGCAGTCTGTTCCTGTCTCATTTCAACCGCGCACGTGATGCAGGATGGCATATTACCGTTCATGCGGGCGAAGCTGCGGGGCCGGAAAGCATCTGGCAGGCCATTCGTGAACTGGGTGCGGAACGTATAGGTCATGGCGTGAAAGCCATTGAAGATCGCGCGCTGATGGATTTCCTCGCCGAACAACGTATTGGAATCGAATCCTGCCTGACCTCCAATATTCAGACCAGTACAGTAGCGTCGCTGGCGCAACACCCGCTGAAAACCTTCCTCGAACACGGGGTGCTGGCTTCGCTGAACACGGACGATCCGGCGGTTCAGGGCGTGGATATTATTCACGAATACAACATCGCCGCACCACAGGCCGGGCTGAGCCGCGAGCAGATCCGTCAGGCGCAAATCAACGGGCTGGAGATCGCCTTCCTGACGCCTGAAGAGAAACAGGCGCTGCGCGATAAAGTTGTTCAGTAGTCCTCTTTACTGCCGGGTGGCGCTGCGCTTACCCGGCCTACGAAAGCGTTTGGCACTTATGCCAGACAGAGCGTTGCGCGATGTTTGGCAGATTCGATCCCGAGCTCGATCAGCTCCATAATCTGGATTGCCTGGCTTGCGGGAACCGGATTTTCACCTGAACCGTTCAGCGCGTCACGAATGGCGGCGTAATACGCTGGATAGTTCCCCGGCAGGGTCAATACCGTCTCTTCAACCAGTACCTCACCCTCCGCACGCGTCACCACCCCGTCGCGCATGTCGTAGCCCCAGTCCTCCTGCGGTAAGCGTTCGCCATTTTTGAGGCGCTCTTCCTGCGGATCCAGGCCGAACTTCACATAGCTGCCGCGCGCCCCGTGAATGATATAGCGGGCCGATTCCGCCGCCGCAAGCATTGTCCCGTGCAGCACAATGCGCCGCTGCGGATAACTCAAAATGGCATGGAAATAGTCGGTGGTCTGCGCCCCCGGCCTGAGCTGCGCTAAATCGACCGTCATGCTCACGGGCAAACCAAACAGATGAACGGCCTGATCGAGAAGATGCGGCGCTAAGTCATACCAGATGCCGCTACCCGGTCCCGCCTGCTCGCGCCAGCGATCTCGCACCTGCGGACGATAACGATCGAAATGCGACTCAAAAAAAGCAATTTCGCCGAGCGTGCCTTCGTTTATCAGCGCCTTAACCGTCAGGAAATCGCTGTCCCAGCGCCGATTGTGAAAGACCGATAATAACCGACCCAGACTTCGCGCCAGCGCATCCAGCTCGCGCGCCTGTGACAACGTCACGGTGAAGGGCTTATCGACAACAACATGTTTCCCTGCCTCCAGCGCCGCTTTCGCCAGGGGGAAATGAGTGTCGTTAGGAGTTGGAATGATAATAAGGTCAATATTAGGATCGTTAAACAGATGCTTAGGCTCCGTTACCACCGGCACGGCTGGCCAGTCGGCGCGGACCTTAGTCTCATCGCTGCTTGTGATAGCCGCCAGTTCCATTCCCGGCGTGCCGGCAACCAGCGGAGCATGAAAGGTTTTGCTTGCGTACCCGTAGCCAATAAGACCGACGCGTATGTTTTCACTCATCGTTTGCCCCCTCGCTGTGCGCTTATTTATCACTGGCCATGTGCTTAACGCACAGATTAATAATGTGCCCTGTGAGTTAAAATAGCATCTCGCGACAGCGTTTTTTGTTACCTCGCATTAAAGTGTGTATATGGGTTCGAGGAATCGTTCCCAAAGCGCTTGCTCTGGCGAAAAGGGCGCTGTAACATTTGTAATCTGTATTTATGGATAAATTACAAACACAAATTATGTCGTCAATAATTAATCGAATCATTGAATTAGCGGGATGGATTGTCCTTGGGGTTTCAGTCGTGTTGCTCGGCATTGCCAGCCATATCGATAACTACCAGCCGCCGGAGCCTGTTACTGTCGCACAACAAAAGTAAGCCGTGTCGTCATAAAGCGTGACACATTACGTCATGGAACGTATTGCCAGCCGTAATGAACGGAGTTACCCTTCTCTTCCAGGCATCTGCTGATGCCTGATTCTTCGCAAAGAAAACTCCTAATTTCGTCGCGTTACCCGAGTGGACAGTTTACGTCTTTATTAATCCGTTTATTATTCGAACGCATTACCTTTATGGGTATTACCCTTTTATATGGAAACTTATTAATATGACAGTTCAGGACTATTTATTAAAATTTCGCAAGATCAATTCCCTTGAAAGCCTGGAAAAACTGTTTGACCATCTGAACTACACGCTGTCGGATAATCAGGACATCATCAATATGTACCGCGCTGCTGACCATCGTCGCGCCGAACTGGTCTCTGGCGGTCGTCTGTTCAATGTGGGGGAAGTGCCTAAATCCGTATGGCGTTACGTTGTATAAGAAAGTAGCCTTCGGCGTGAAATGTTATATACTCTCCGCCCTGCAAATTTCTGTATAACATTTCGCGCAGACTATGGGAGAGCGTATGACCGCATTGCCTGGAGAGAGAATTGGGGGCTGGTTAATCGCCCCGCTGGCATGGCTGCTGGTGGCATTATTAAGCGCTTCGCTGGCGCTGTTGCTATACACCACCGCACTGGTTACGCCTCATGCTATCCAGGCACTGATGTCCCAGAGTGCGCTCAATATTGCAACGTGGTTTGTGTCGTTCGTTTTCGCGATCGCGATGTGGTACTACACGCTGTGGCTGACTATCGCCTTCTTCAAACGCCGCAAAAACGTGCCAAAACATTACATTATCTGGCTGCTGGTCTCCGTGCTGCTGGCTGTCAAAGCATTCGCTTTCTCGCCAGTGTCTGACGCGCTGGCGGTTCGCCAGTTACTGTTTCCGCTACTGGCGACGGCGCTTATGGTCCCTTATTTCAAGCGTTCGACGCGCGTTAAGAAGACCTTTGTCAACCCGTAATAACCTTACAGTTAACCTGTTGTGGCCTGTTGTCGTTTATCCGATAATAGGCGGCTATTTTATTTCAGGCTAAATAATGACCGATTACTTACTGCTCTTTGTCGGAACTGTGCTGGTTAATAACTTCGTACTGGTGAAGTTCCTTGGCCTGTGCCCGTTTATGGGCGTCTCCAAAAAGCTGGAGACGGCAATGGGCATGGGGCTGGCGACCACCTTCGTGATGACGATGGCCTCCATTTGCGCATGGCTGATTGATACCTGGATCCTGATCCCACTGGACATGCTCTACCTGCGCACCTTGTCCTTTATTCTGGTCATTGCGGTTGTGGTGCAATTTACCGAGATGGTGGTGCGGAAAACCAGCCCTGCCCTGTATCGCCTGCTGGGCATTTTCCTGCCTCTCATCACCACCAACTGCGCGGTGCTGGGCGTGGCGCTGCTCAATATCAACCTTGGGCATAATTTCCTGCAATCGGCGCTGTACGGTTTTTCCGCGGCGGTCGGTTTCTCTTTTGTTATGGTCCTGTTCGCCTCGATTCGCGAGCGTCTGGCCGCGGCGGATATTCCCGCGCCGTTTCGCGGTAACGCCATCGCTCTGGTGACCGCAGGTTTAATGTCTCTGGCCTTTATGGGCTTTAGTGGTCTGGTGAAGTTGTAATGAGTGCTATCTGGATTGCCATCGCGTCCATCAGCGTACTGGGACTCGTCTTTGGCATCATTCTGGGTTATGCCTCCCGCCGGTTTGCGGTGGAGGACGATCCGGTGGTTGAAAAAATTGATGAACTTTTACCGCAGAGCCAGTGCGGGCAGTGCGGCTACCCTGGCTGCCGCCCTTACGCTGAGGCGGTGGGCGTGCAGGGCGAAAAGATCAACCGCTGCGCACCGGGTGGCGAAGCGGTCATGCTTAAAATAGCTGCCCTGCTGAACGTCGATCCCCAGCCTGTCGACGGCGATGAACAGGCCCAGGAGCCCGTTCGTGCCCTTGCTGTCATCGACGAAGCCAACTGCATTGGCTGCACCAAATGTATTCAGGCGTGTCCTGTTGACGCCATTGTGGGCGCAACGCGCGCGATGCACACCGTTGTGGCGGATCTGTGCACCGGCTGTAATCTCTGCGTGGCGCCCTGCCCGACGCAGTGTATAGAACTACGCCCGGTTGAAACGACTACTGAAAGCTGGAAGTGGGACCTTCAGACCATTCCGGTTCGCAATATTCCTGTGGAACAACATGCTTAAGTTATTTTCTGCCTTCAGAAAAGAGAAGATCTGGGATTTCGACGGCGGCATTCATCCGCCTGAGATGAAATCGCAGTCTAACGGCACGCCGCTGCGCCAGATCCCGCTGGCGACCCGTTACGTTATGCCCCTTAAACAGCATATCGGCGCGGAAGGTGAACTGTGCGTGAAAGAAGGCGATAGCGTTCTTCGCGGCCAGCCGCTGACCTTTGGTCGCGGACGGATGTTGCCGATACATGCCCCGACTTCCGGTAAGGTGGTGGCTGTTGCCCCCCATACCGTTGCCCATCCGTCGGCGTTGTCTGAGCTGAGCGTGATCATTGAAGCCGATGGTGAAGACCGCTGGATCGATCGTGACGGCTGGAGCGACTACCGTTCCCACAGTCGTGAAGCGCTGATTGAACGCATTCATCAGTTCGGCGTGGCGGGTCTGGGGGGCGCAGGCTTCCCGACCGGCGCTAAGCTTCACGGCGGCGGCGATAAAATCGAAACGCTGATCATCAACGCCGCCGAGTGCGAACCGTACATCACCGCCGATGACCGTCTGATGCAGGACTGTGCCGCGCAGGTAGTGGAAGGGATTCGCATTCTTGCGCATATTCTGCAACCCCGCGAAGTGCTGATCGGTATTGAGGACAATAAACCGCAGGCCATTTCGATGCTGCGTGCGGTACTGGCGGACAGCCACGATATCGCCCTGCGAGTGATCCCGACCAAATACCCGTCCGGCGGGGCAAAACAGCTGACGCAGATCCTGACCGGCAAACAGGTCCCCCACGGGGGCCGTTCGTCCGACATCGGCGTGCTGATGCAAAACGTGGGAACCGCCTACGCGGTGAAACGTGCGGTGATTGACGGCGAGCCATTGACCGAGCGCGTCGTCACGCTGACCGGCGAGTCCGTCTCCCGTCCCGGCAACGTCTGGGCGCGTCTGGGTACGCCGGTGCGTCATCTGCTGGAACAGGCTGGCTTCTGCCCGGGTAGCGATCAACTGGTCATTATGGGTGGCCCGCTGATGGGCTTTACCCTGCCGTGGCTGGATGTGCCGGTGGTGAAGATTACCAACTGCCTGCTCGCCCCTTCCCCAACGGAGATGGGCGAAACGCAGGAAGAGAAAGGCTGCATACGCTGTAGCGCCTGTGCGGACGCGTGCCCGGCAGATTTACTGCCGCAGCAGTTGTACTGGTACAGCAAAGGCCAGCTGCACGATAAAGCCCAGGCGCATAACCTGGCTGACTGTATTGAATGCGGTGCCTGCGCCTGGGTCTGCCCAAGCAATATTCCGCTGGTGCAATACTTCCGTCAGGAGAAAGCCGAAATCTACGCCATCTCCATGGAAGAAAAACGTGCCGCTGAAGCGAAGGCCCGCTTTGAAGCGCGTCAGGCGCGACTGGAGCGCGAGAAACAAGCCCGTCAGGAACGCCATAAGCAGGCTGCCGTGCAGCCTGCGGCGAAAGATCAGGATGCCATTAACGCAGCCCTGGCCCGCGTGCGCGAGAAGAAAGCCACCGCCGCCCAGACGGTTGTGATCGCTCCGGGAGAAAGACCGGACAACAGCGAAGCGATTGCGGCCCGCGAAGCGCGTAAAGCCGAAGCTCGCGCGCGTCAGGCGGAGAAAGCGCAACACGCCAAACCGGAAGCCGACATCGACCCGCGTAAAGCGGCGGTGGAAGCGGCTATCGCCAGGGCAAAAGCCCGTAAGGCCGGTCAGCAGACAGTGGTGGTTGAACAGGAAGCGACGGATCCGCGCAAGGCGGCCGTTGAAGCCGCTATCGCCCGTGCCAAAGCACGAAAAGCGGCACAGGTTCAGCCAGCCGAAGAGAGTGAAGCGCCTGTCGACCCGCGTAAAGCCGCCGTTGAAGCGGCCATCGCCCGTGCCAAAGCACGAAAAGCGGCACAGCAGGACGAACGGCCTGCGGCCGCCAACGACGATCCACGCAAAGCCGCAGTCGCCGCCGCGATTGCGCGCGTTCAGGCAAAGAAAGCCGCGCAGCAAGCCGTTAACGAGGATTAAATGGTTTTCAGAATTGCAAGTTCCCCTTATACCCATAACCAGCGCCAGACATCGCGTATTATGATGCTGGTGTGCCTGGCCGCGCTGCCAGGTATTGCCGTACAGTGTTGGTTTTTCGGCTGGGGTACGCTTTTCCAGTTAGTTCTGGGTTGCGCCAGTGCCGTCGCAGCGGAAGCTGCGATCCTGAAGCTGCGCAAAATGGAAGTGACTCGCATCCTGAGCGATAACTCCGCCCTGTTGACCGGCCTGTTGCTGGCCATCAGCATTCCCCCGTTCGCCCCGTGGTGGATGGTGGTATTGGGAACGGTGTTTGCGGTGATCATCGCCAAGCAGCTGTACGGCGGGCTGGGCCATAACCCGTTTAACCCGGCGATGATTGGCTACGTGGTACTGCTGATCTCCTTCCCGGTACAGATGACCAGTTGGCTGCCGCCGCATGAGATCGCCGCCACCGTCCCCGGCTTTATGGATGCCCTGCACGTTATCTTTACCGGCCACACCGCGCTGGGCGCAGATATGAACGCGCTTCGCATGGGCGTGGACGGCATCAGCCAGGCCACCCCGCTCGATACCTTCAAAACCTCCCTGCGTGCCGGACACAGCGTGGAGCAGGCGATGGAATCGTCTATTTACAGCGGCGTACTGGCGGGTGCTGGCTGGCAGTGGGTCAATCTGGCCTATTTGTTGGGCGGCGCGTTCCTGCTGCAACAGAAGGCGATCCGCTGGCATATTCCGGTGAGCTTCCTGGTGACGCTGGCCGTCTGCTCGACGCTCGGCTGGGTCATCTCACCTGAGTCACTGGCCAGCCCGCAGCTCCATCTGCTCTCCGGCGCGACCATGCTCGGGGCATTCTTTATTCTGACCGATCCGGTCACCGCGTCTACCACCAACCGTGGTCGTCTGATTTTCGGCGCGCTGGCGGGCTTGCTGGTCTGGCTTATTCGCAGCTTTGGCGGTTATCCGGACGGTGTGGCATTTGCCGTGCTGCTGGCTAACATCACCGTTCCGCTCATCGACTACTACACGCGGCCACGCGTGTACGGTCATCGCTAAGGGTCACGCCATGCTAAAAACAATGCAAAAACACGGCGTTACGCTGGCGATCTTCGCTGCCGCCCTCACCGGGCTGACCGCGCTGGTAAATGAACTGACGAAAACTACCATTGCAGAGCAGGCAATGAAGCAGCAAAAGACGCTGTTCGATCAGGTGATCCCATCCGACCTCTACGATAATGACCTGCAAAAAAGCTGCTTTGTCGTGCAGGCTCCGCAGCTCGGTAAAGGACCCCATCGCGTTTATATTGCCCGCAAGGGCGATAATCCCGTGGGTGCCGTCATGGAAGCCACCGCGCCGGACGGTTACTCCGGTGCGATTCAGCTGCTGGTTGGCAGCGATTTTTCCGGCACCGTGCTGGGCACGCGCGTGACGGAACATCACGAAACGCCGGGCCTTGGCGACAAAATTGAAACACGCTTAAGCGACTGGATCTTACACTTCGCCGGTAAGATGATTCATGGCGAAGACGATCCTGCTTTCGCGGTGAAAAAAGATGGCGGCGAGTTTGACCAGTTCACGGGTGCCACGATTACCCCGCGCGCGGTGGTCAACGCCGTCAAGCGCGCCGGGCTGTATGCCGAAACGCTGCCCGCGCAGATCAATCATCTTTCCACCTGTGAGGAGTGACCATGAGCCAGGTTAAAGAGGTTATCGTCCAGGGTCTCTGGAAGAACAACTCCGCGCTGGTACAGCTGCTGGGGCTGTGTCCGCTGCTGGCGGTGACGTCTACCGCCACCAACGCGCTCGGGCTGGGGCTGGCGACCACGCTGGTGCTGACCCTGACTAACTTTTCCATTTCTGTTTTGCGCCGCTGGACGCCGTCGGAAATCCGTATTCCGATCTATGTCATGATCATTGCGTCGGTGGTCAGCGTGGTGCAAATGCTGATTAACGCCTACGCATTTGGCCTGTACCAGTCGCTCGGGATTTTCATTCCGCTTATCGTGACTAACTGTATTGTCGTAGGCCGCGCTGAAGCCTTTGCGGTGAAAAACAATCCGGCCATATCCGCGCTGGATGGTTTTTCCATCGGCATGGGCGCGACTGCCGCCATGTTCGTTCTCGGTTCTCTGCGTGAAATTTTGGGCAACGGTACGCTCTTCGACGGTGCGGACGCGCTGCTTGGCGGCTGGGCGAAATCGCTGCGTATTGAGGTGTTCCATACGGACACTCCGTTCCTGCTGGCCATGCTGCCGCCTGGCGCCTTCATTGGCCTTGGGATGATGCTGGCGTTAAAATACCTGATTGATGAAAAACGTAAACGCCGCGCCGCTGAGCGCAGCGTACAGGAAGGGATCCCCGAGAAAGCAGTATGAATAAAGAGAAACGCATTGCGATCCTGACGCGCCTGCGCGATGAGAATCCTCATCCTACGACAGAGCTGAACTTTAACTCGCCGTTTGAACTGTTGATCGCGGTGCTGCTCTCTGCACAGGCGACGGACGTGAGCGTCAACAAAGCCACGGCCCTGCTCTACCCTGTCGCCAATACGCCGCAGGCCATGCTGGAGCTGGGCGTTGAAGGTGTGAAATCCTATATCAAGACCATTGGCCTGTTTAACAGCAAGGCCGAAAACGTCATTAAGACCTGCCGGATCCTGCTGGAGCAGCACGGCGGTGAAGTCCCGGAAGACCGCGCTGCGCTGGAAGCGTTGCCGGGCGTCGGGCGTAAAACGGCAAATGTGGTGCTGAACACGGCGTTTGGCTGGCCGACTATCGCCGTGGATACCCATATCTTTCGCGTCTCTAACCGCACCCGGTTCGCGCCGGGTAAAAACGTGGAAGAGGTGGAAGAGAAGCTGTTAAAAGTGGTCCCGGCGGAATTTAAGGTGGACTGCCACCACTGGCTGATTCTGCACGGACGGTATACCTGTATTGCCCGTAAGCCACGCTGCGGTTCCTGCATTATCGAAGATCTCTGCGAATACAAAGAAAAAGTCTATCCCTGAGCGTAAACCACCTTACTTCTTACCTGTTCAAGCCCTTAAAATTAACAAGGGCTCTGATATCTTCCCAATTGACCATAAATTGCCCTCTCTTTCTCCTTTACGCATTGTCGATTCTTCGGTCATTTAACACTCAAACAGGTTAATAGTTTTTTCATCACCAAAAATTTCTATACATCTGTGATCGCGATCACTCTGATAACCTGATGTTGGATTTTTGTTGTTAAAACCCGCCCAACCCCTTTGTCAGACAAGATTTCATCGATTCCATACCGAACATAAGACCAGTCATTTTTCAGAATATGGGCTATATCACTGCCATTCACCCAAAATAGCAGAACATATCGCCATACAGCCATTAAACAGGGTCTATTACAGTGAAAAAAACCATCAATTTTGAACGGATGAGATTTAACGCTGTATAACATTTGCATGAACCGATGATTATACCGCCAGAGTTATATGTAACAGATTATTACAAACGTATTGCCAGATGGGGCTGGATAGTGAACATTACCCGCCGTTTCCCCTCCCAATATAACTATAAAGCGGATGGACTACGGTCATCACGCTATGAACACCCCCGTTAATATGGGATGTAAAAAAAGAGGTATATGTGTCTACTGCAAACAATAAACCAACAGATGAGAGCGTAAGTCTTAACGCTTTCAAACAGCCTAAAGCGTTCTATCTCATTTTCTCTATCGAATTATGGGAACGTTTTGGCTACTACGGCCTGCAAGGGATCATGGCGGTTTACCTGGTTAAACAGCTGGGTATGTCTGAAGCCGATTCCATCACGCTGTTCTCTTCCTTCAGCGCCCTGGTGTATGGCCTGGTCGCTATCGGCGGCTGGTTAGGCGATAAAGTCCTCGGTACTAAACGAGTCATTATGCTGGGCGCCGTTGTTCTGGCGATTGGCTATGGGCTGGTTGCCTGGTCCGGGCACGATGCAGGTGTGGTTTACATGGGCATGGCTACCATCGCGGTAGGTAACGGCCTCTTCAAGGCGAACCCGTCTTCCCTGCTCTCTACCTGCTACAGCAAAGATGACCCACGTCTGGACGGTGCATTTACCATGTACTACATGTCCATCAACATCGGTTCCTTCTTCTCTATGCTGGCAACCCCATGGCTGGCCGCAAAATTCGGCTGGAGCGTAGCGTTTGCGCTGAGCTTCGTGGGTATGCTGATCACCGTTGTGAACTTCCTGTTCTGCCGTAGCTGGGTTAAAGACTATGGTTCAAAACCAGACTTCGAACCCGTGCACATGGGCAAACTGCTGGCAACCATCGTCGGCATCGTGATCCTGGCCGCTGTCGCCACCTGGCTGCTGCACAACCAGGGCGTTGCACGTGCCGTACTGGGCGTGGTTGCGCTGGGTATCGTGATTATCTTCGCGAAAGAAGCCTTTGCGATGCAGGGTGCGGCACGTCGTAAGATGATTGTGGCGTTCATCCTGATGCTGGAAGCGATCATCTTCTTCGTTCTGTACAGCCAGATGCCAACGTCTCTGAACTTCTTCGCTATCCGCAACGTTGAGCACTCCATCCTTGGTATCGCGTTCGAGCCGGAGCAGTATCAGGCCCTGAACCCGTTCTGGATCATGATTGGTAGCCCGATTCTGGCCGCTATCTATAACAAGATGGGCGACCGTCTGCCTATGCCGCACAAGTTCGCTATCGGTATGGTGCTGTGCTCTGGCGCATTCCTGGTGCTGCCGCTGGGGACGAAATTCGCGACCGACGCGGGTATCGTGTCTGTTAACTGGCTGATCCTGAGCTATGCGCTGCAATCCATCGGTGAACTGATGATCTCCGGTCTGGGCCTGGCGATGGTTGCGCAGCTGGTCCCTCAGCGTCTGATGGGCTTCATCATGGGCAGCTGGTTCCTGACCACCGCTGGCGCGGCTATCATCGCAGGTAAGATTGCGAACCTGATGGCGGTACCAGACAACGTTACCGACCCGCTGGTTTCCCTGAATGTCTACGGCACCGTGTTCATGCAAATTGGTATCGCGACCGCCGTGATTGCCGTGCTGATGCTGCTGACCGCACCTAAACTGAATCGTATGACGCAGGACGACGACAAATCCGCTAAAGCGATCAAAACCGCGAACGCGTAATGTCATCGGGAAACGACTAAACAGAAGCCGCTAATTGATTAGCGGCTTTTTTTTTATCCGAACGCGCACTAACATAGCTGGAACCTCAGCAAAAAGGAGTTACCGATGAAACTGTTCTATAAACCGGGCGCCTGCTCTCTTGCTTCCCATGTTACGCTTCGCGAGAGCGGTAAAGATTTCACGCTGGACGGCGTTGACCTGATGAAAAAGCGTCTGGAAAACGGGGATGACTTTTTTGCGATTAACCCAAAAGGCCAGGTTCCGGCCCTGCTGCTGGATGATGGCACCCTACTGACCGAAGGGGTGGCGATTATGCAATTCCTGGCGGACAACGTACCGGATCGTCAGCTCCTTGCCCCCACCGGCAGCATTGCGCGTTATAAAACGCTGGAGTGGCTGAACTATATTGCCACCGAACTGCACAAAGGCTTTACGCCCCTGTTCCGCCCGGACACGCCGGAAGAGTACAAACCTACCGTGCGCGCGCTGCTGGAGAAAAAGTTGCAGTACGTTAACGACGCGCTGAAAGACGACCAGTGGATCTGTGGCTCGCGTTTCACCATCGCCGATGCCTATCTGTTTACCGTTCTGCGCTGGGCGCGCGCGGTTAAGCTGAACATGGAAGGATTAGACCATGTCGCATCGTATATGACGCGCGTGGCGGAGCGTCCTGCGGTGGCAGCGGCGCTGAAAGCGGAAGGGTTGAATTAACCGAGCGGCCTGGATTGCCGGGTGGCGCTGACGCTTACCCGGCCTATAAATTCCGTAGGCCCGTGCAAGCGCAGCGGCGACGGGCGTTTTCTAAAGCTGCGTTGCGCTAAAATAGTGCTCCGGCTTCGCGATGCGATCCTGCGCCGCGACGACCTGGAGCTCATATTCCTGCATCGTCTTCGTCGCAATCATGATTTCATAAACGGCTGCGGTGACGTGCTCCAGCGCATCGCGCAGGCTCGCGCCCTGCAATAGCTTCACCAGCAGCAAACCGCTGGTCACATCCCCGACCCCGACAGGCTGACGTGCACCGAAATCCACCAGCGGTCGACTGATATGCCAGGCTTCATCCTTCGTCACCAGCAGCATCTCAAAACGGTCCTGGCTCAACCCTGCGCGTGCCAGGTGCTTAACCAGCACAATCTCTGGCCCCTGGGCGATCAGCTCGCGAGAGGCGCTTACAGCCTCTTCTACGCTGTTGACCGGATGCTCGCACAGGATCTCAAGTTCAATCAGGTTGGGGGCAATAATATCGCTGGCGGGCAATGCATGACGGACATGAAACTCCGCAACGCCCGGCGCTACGATGCAGCCTTTTTCCGGATGTCCCATCACCGGATCGCAGAAATATTTCGCCGCGGGGTTTGCCGCTTTCACCTGGCGCACAATGCCGAGGATATGTTCCCCCTGCTCCGCCGAACCCAGATAGCCGCTCAGTACGGCATCGCAGCGTTTAAGCTGGTCGATATCCGCAATCCCCTGAACGATTTCCGTCAGATGCGACGGCGGCATTACGCAGCCGGTCCATTTACCGTACTGGGTGTGATTCGAGAACTGGACGGTATTGAGGGGCCAGACGTTAACGCCGAGGCGGCGCATCGGGAATTCCGCAGCGCTGTTGCCAGCATGTCCAAACACAACGTGGGACTGAATGGCGAGGATGTTCTTCATGTTGTACTTACCAAACCCTGTCAAAACAAAAGGGGCGTGGTTTCCCACGCCCCTGCATACTTTTAATTACTTCCAGCAGACCAGGCAGTAATTTTTCTTACCGCGACGCAGCAGCGTGTAGCGACCATAGAGACGGTCGTTCTCGGTAAAGGTGTATTCCGGATCGGCCTGTTTTTCGCCATTAATGGTGATCGCGTTAGAGGCGATGGTTTTACGCGCCTGACCGCGAGACGGCTGGAGCTCGGAGTCCACCAGCGCCTGCATCAGATCGGCGCCTTTTTCCATCTCAACCATCGGCACGCCATCCTGCGCCAGCTGTTCGAAATCCGCTTCGCTTAAATCGCTCAGGGTTCCGTTGAACAGGCTAGCCGTAATGCGCTTCGCCGCCGCCAGACCTTCTTCGCCGTGAACCAGTTTAGTCACTTCGTCCGCCAGCACGTACTGGGCGCGTGGTGCTTTACCGCTGTTCTTGTCTTCTTCTTCCAGCGCATTGATTTCTTCGATATCCATAAAGGTGAAGAACTTCAGGAAGCGATAAACGTCGGCATCCGCCGTGTTGATCCAGAACTGGTAGAACTTGTACGGGCTGGTTTTCTTCGGATCCAGCCATACCGCGCCGCCTTCGGTCTTACCGAACTTGGTACCGTCGGCTTTGGTGATCAACGGCACGGTCAGACCAAACACCTGATTCTGGTGGAGGCGACGGGTCAGATCGATACCGGAGGTGATGTTACCCCACTGGTCGGAACCGCCAATTTGCAGAGAGACGCCGTGCAGCTTGTTCAGGCAGGCGAAGTCATACCCCTGCAACAGGTTGTAGGAGAACTCGGTGAAAGAGATACCCTGATCGTCACGGTTAAGACGCTGCTTCACTGCTTCTTTGTTAATCATCTGGTTAACAGAGAAGTGTTTGCCGATGTCACGCAGGAACGTCAGCACGTTCATGCCACCAAACCAGTCGTAGTTGTTCGCCGCAATCGCAGAGTTGTCACCGCAGTCGAAATCCAGGAACGGTGCAACCTGTTTACGGATCTTATCCACCCACTCCTGCACGGTGTCTTCGGTATTCAGCTTACGTTCAGCGGCTTTGAAACTTGGGTCGCCAATCAGACCGGTCGCGCCGCCAACCAGTGCGACAGGCTTATGGCCGGCCATCTGGAAGCGTTTCAGGCATAACAATGGAACAAGATGCCCCAAATGCAAGCTGTCAGCGGTGGGATCGAAGCCGCAATAGAGCGCGATCGGGCCTTGCGCCAGTCGCTCTGCTAACGCTTCCTCGTCCGTCACCTGGGCCACGAGGCCCCGCTCTTGCAATTGTTTAATCAAGTTACTGCTTGCCATCAAATTCTCCATGTATAAACGACTGCACCTTTGCCGGTACACGACTTTTCGCCTGATGCGAAAGGACCATAGAATAAAGCGCCAGCGCGGTGTGCGCTAGCGCTTAAATCAACAAATTTTGGGGATTACGGGGCCAGTCTGTCGATTTTCCAGCCACCGTTGTCGCGCTGGTATAAAAAGCGGTCGTGGAGACGGTGTTCACCGCCCTGCCAGAACTCAATCTGTTCAATGGGGATGCGGAACCCGCCCCAGAAACTCGGCAGCGGTACTTCACCCTGCTGAAACTTCTGTTTGAGTTCGAGGAATTTACTCTCCAGCACGCCGCGGGCTGAGATTCGGCTGGACTGTTTAGAGACCCAGGCGCCGATCTGACTGTCGCGCGGGCGGCTGTGGAAATATTTTACCACTTCGAGCGTAGAGAGGCGCTCCGCCTTGCCGGTGACCATCACCTGGCGCTCCAGCATATGCCACGGGAAGAGCAGGCTAATACGCGGATTATTTTCAAGGTGATGCGCTTTACGACTGCCAAGGTTGGTGTAGAACACCAGCCCTTTCTCGTCATAATGCTTGAGAAGAACGATGCGTTGATACGGCTGACCATTTTCATCAACCGTGGCAACGACCATTGCCGTCGGGTCAGCCAGTTTCGCTTCGCAGGCCTGCTTCAGCCAGCGTTCAAAAAGCACCAGCGGTTCGGCGGGAAGATCCTGGCGGCGCAGACCGCCTTTGGTGTATTCACGGCGCAGATGCGCAATTTGCTGTAGTTCGTCGTTATCTGACATGGCGTTAGCTGAAAGTGAGATTGGGTGGCGCTATTGTGCGCGCCCCCTTCAAAAATCTCAACGCTTCGGATTTTCAAGCTGACAATTGTTCAGCACAATGCGGTCACGCTTGTAGACGGTGGCGCTGTCGCCTTTCGACCAGAAGACGTAGATCCCGTCTGAGTAGCGCGCACCGGAGGCCGACATTCCCTGCTTCAGCGTTAACAACTTATTGTCATAAACAAAGCTGGCTTCCTGATGCGGGTTGTTCAGCTTCACCGTCAGCGGTTTTTCATCACAACGATATTCCAGCGTATCGGTTTGCATACGCTCAACGAACTGGTTATAGGCGCTGCATCCGGTCATAAGAAAAGGTACAGCAATGAGAAGAAGTTTTTTCATGGGCAGATTCCGAAGACTATCCTGGTCCTGGAGGGCCTAACCGCCCTCCTGTTTTTCCCTATTTTACGGGTTACGCCTCCCGCTGAATTTCAGTTAACTCTGATTATGGCGCGGGTTTGCGGGGAAAATGGCCCCAAGGACGCTCGCCTCCCGCGCACCGGTTACGGAGGGTAAATTCCCCGGCAGACCGGCAACCGTACGCCAGGCAAGCCAGGCGAAGGCCAGCGCTTCCATATCGTCTCCGCTGATCCCGGCTTCATCAGTGGTCGTGACTTCGGTGCCTGGCAGCAAGGCGGCGAGGCGTGCCATCACCAGCGGGTTGCGGCTTCCGCCTCCGCATACCAGCAAGCGCTCACATCCGCCGCTCAGCAACACCTGTTCAGAAATCGACACCGCGGTGAGCTCCGTCAGCGTAGCCTGCACATCCTGAGGCGCAAGGCCGGGGAAGCGCGCCAGCTGACGTTCAAGCCAGCCGTAGTTGAAATATTCCCGCCCCGTGCTTTTCGGCGCGGGCAGAGCAAAGAAAGGATCGCTTAACAGGGTTTGCAGCAAGGGAAGGATCACTTTCCCCTGGCTGGCCCACTGCGCGTCTTTGTCGTAGGCTTTACCGCTCTGACGCCAGATCCAGGCATCCATCAGCATATTACCGGGTCCGGTATCGTACCCCCGCACGGGCTGCCCGGGAATAAGCATCGACAGGTTGGCGATCCCGCCGATGTTCAGGACCATCCTGCGCTCTACCGGGTGCGCCAGCAGCGCCTGATGAAATGCCGGAACCAGCGGCGCCCCCTGCCCGCCGAGGGCCATATCGCGACGACGGAAATCACCCACCACCGTCACACCGGTTTTTGCCACAATCTGGTTGTTATCGCCAATTTGCATCGTGTGCGGCGCCTCGCCGACAGGTTCATGCCAGACGGTCTGCCCATGGCAACCTATTGCCACGATATCCTGCGGGTGGAGTCTTTCCTGCTGCATCAGGGCCAGTACCGCCTCAGCAAACAGCGCCCCCAGACGCACATCCAGTTGGCCCAGTTGGGAAAGCGTCAGCTGTTGTCCCTGGCAGATGTTCAGGATCTCTTCTTTTAACGAGACAGGAATAGGCCAGGTCAGGCTTGCCTGCTGCGCCACCATGTTTTCATCAATGGCGGCCAGAACGACATCCACACCGTCAAGACTGGTACCAGACATCACACCGATATAGCGACCCGATTTCATGCGCTTTCCTTACGTTACATGGGCTAAGTGCAAACACTCCATCATAAATAACGCGGCTTTGCTATGCGGTGATAATATTTTTTAACAATCTCAGACCTGTAGCACAGACGGTTTTTGTTTATGTCCCGTTAAGCCCTGTTGAAGTAAAATTTATCTATTCGGCATGCAAAGATATGAACTGTGGTCAGGAATGCCATATAATTTAGCCATAACGGATGCCCCAACCGGGCGTTTTTTGGTGAACAGGAGAGTCAAATGATTTTACGTGTACTGGGCGTTTCGCTGATTGGTTTAACACTGGCGGGTTGTGTGAATGACAGTTCACTCTCCGGCGACGTATATAGTGCTTCTGAAGCTAAACAGGTACAGAACGTGACATACGGTACTATCGTTAATGCCCGTCCTGTTCAGATTCAGGGTGGCGATGACACGAACGTGGTGGGCGCAATCGGTGGTGCTGTGCTGGGTGGTTTCCTGGGTAATACCATTGGCGGCGGCACCGGACGTTCTCTGGCTACCGCAGCGGGCGCAGTTGCAGGCGGCGTAGCGGGTCAGGGCGTTCAGGGTGCGATGAACAAAACTCAGGGCGTTGAGCTGGAAATCCGTAAAGACGATGGCAGCACCATTATGGTTGTGCAGAAACAGGGTAACACCCGCTTCTCTGCTGGCCAGCGTGTTGTACTGGCAAGCAACGGCAGCCAGGTTACCGTCTCCCCGCGCTAATATCCTGATGGATGTGGTCTGTTCAGACCGCATCCATTTAACAAAATCATCGTCTCCAACAATATATTTGCACAATACATTCACACGGTGAATTATTCATTTCATCTATTTTTGTCCGTGCGCAAAGTATTTTTTATTTCCCTCACTTAAACTCTTCGCAATCTCTTTTCTTTTTTAATATTTAAATTCTCTATGCTTGCGATCTGTCGATTTGTAAAGAACCGCTTTGTGGCCTTCGCGCTTGGATGCATTGTTATCATTGCCGTATTACAAGCTTTTTTTATAAAACTTGTTGAATGGGTTCCTTCGTTTTCACCTTTGTTTTTCCCTACGCTGACGATATTTCTTCTGGTGTTTCATCTGTTTATTGCCTGTTTTATGGCAATGAAATACTGGTGCGACAGAAGGCGATTATATCTTGTTCCCATTGCCCTGGCCTTTGCCGGCTCAGCGTTATTGATGGTGGGGACTCTGTCCAGCTTCCCGGCCTGGCTTGATCTCTATCAGTTCAACGTGGCGAACTATAATGACGCCATGATTTTCTATATGTTCCGCCACTTTTTAATGGCGGTGCTGATAATCATCTCGGCATTGCTGTATACCCTGCGTACGTCCGCTCTCTCACGAAGCACCCACATCGGTATCGTTGTCGGCGCCTCGCTCTTTACGGGCAGTATGCTTGGGCTGGCATTGTTCTATTCCAGCCATTCAACCCTGCTCACACTGGACCTGGTAGACAATGAAACCCGACAGTTTATGGTTCTCTGGAGCCAGGCGATTAATATTATTTTGATCGTCCTGTGGGTAGTAACGTTAATCACCCTGATGGCCATTACCCGCGTGAGAAATTTGTTTTGGGTCGGCGGCAATTTTTTATGCGTCTGTTATATCGTCACCCTGCTCATGCTATTGTTAGGCGGACACGCTGAAGATATTTCATGGTACCGGGCACGGTTATTCGAAACTGTCGCTACATTAATCATTATCTTCATCTTACTTTCCGATGTATTTAATTTGTATCGTGACTCGCATGTAAAATATCAGCAGTCTTATCAAAACTCGATACGCGACCCCCTCACCCGTCTGTATAATCGTAGCTATTTCTATGATTCATTAAACCACGCGCTGAGTACAGCAACCCTGGCGCACCCGGTATCGGTGCTCGTGAGCGATCTTGACCGTTTCAAACGCATTAACGACTGCTACGGCCATTTGCAGGGGGATAAGGTTTTACAGTTTGTCTCAAACCTGTTGACCGATTCAGTGCGACCGCAGGATATCGCAGCGCGGATCGGCGGCGAAGAATTTGTGCTCATGCTGACAAATACCCCTTCCGATCTTGCGCAACAGGTTGCCGAACGCATACGTCTCAAATTGAGCGGTTTCGACAACGTCAGCAGCGGCGGTTATCTCCCGGAACCGATTACTATCAGTATGGGGGTATTCACCGCCACCTCGCCGGAGACCAGCGCTGAAACCTGTGTGGAAAGCGCGGATAAAGCCATGTACGAGGCAAAAGAGACGGGCCGCAACCGGGTGGTGGTGTTCAGAACATGACAGAGGCCTTGCACCAGCAAGGCCTGTAAACAACGTCAGTCGCGCGACTGTAAATCGTGGATGTTTTGCTCAAGACGGGCGATGAGTCCGATCAGCATTTCCAGCTCAGCGGGGGAAATACCGGCCAGGATCTCCCCTCGCGTTTTACTGATGACGGTCTCCATCTCAGTAATAATCGGGGCCGCTTTTTCCGTCAATTTAATCCGCTTGGCGCGACGATCGCTGGCGCAGGTTTGTCGGGAGATGAGTCCCTTCTCTTCCAGCTGGTCAAGGGTACGCACCAGAGAAGGCTGCTCAATACCAATCGCTTTTGCCAGTTGGATCTGTGACTGATCGGGCGGGAGCTGATGAATGTTATGCAGCGTAACCCAGTGCGTCTGCGTAAGTTCCAGAGGTTTCAGGCGATGGTCAATCAGAGCACGCCAGATGCGTACCAACCTTGCCAGATCAGAACCTAATGGCGATTCCAATTTCATCTCCTTATAATTAGCTTGCTAAGTGATTATAGTGATTTTAGAATAGTTTGCAGTATTTGTATTGCCAAAACAAATGCAATCACGGTATTCATCATTCCTTAAAGGATGATTTACACTGAATGGTAATGCGCCATCGCATTGAAATCTGCCAATGTGGCCCTCATTCCACCGCAAAGGATCGCTGCTTGTGACGTTGTTTTCCTTCTCCCCAGGGTTGCCCCTCCAGGATTTGATTGTTGGCGCATCGGTCTACTTTCCGCCACTGTTTAAAGCCGTGATGGTCGGTTTTGTAATCTGGCTCATTGCGCATCGTCTGCTGCGCGACTGGATGTATTCTGGTGAAATCTGGCACCCGATGTTAATGGATCTCTCCCTGTTTACCCTCTCCGTCTGTCTTGGCCTTGCCGTGTTAACCGTGTGGTGAGAATAGCATTGAAAACGTTAAAATATTTTTCCACTCTTTTCGTTTTAGCGCTGGCGGTGATGGCCGGCTGGTGGCTCTGGAATTATTACATGCAGTCGCCCTGGACGCGTGACGGCAAGATCCGCGCGGAACAGGTCAGCATCACGCCACAGGTGTCCGGCAGTATCAGCGCGCTGCTGGTGAAGGACAACCAGTACGTTCATGCGGGCGATGTGCTATTCCGCATCGACGAGACCCCTTTCCACATTGCGGTGCTTAATGCCCAGGCGCAGCTCGCAAAAGCTCAATCAGATCTGGCAAAAGCCAATAACGAAGCCGAACGCCGCCGCCATCTGTCGAGAAATTACATCTCTGCGGAGGATCTCGATACCGCCAATATCAATGTAAAAGCCATGCAGGCCAGCCTGAAGGTTGCAGAGGCAACGCTGAAACAGGCCGAGTGGCAACTGACCCAGACCGTGGTCAAAGCCCCGGTGGATGGATGGATCACGAGCCTGTCTACCCGTGTGGGTGATTACGCCACCACAGGCCAGCCGGTCTTCGCCCTGGTCGATAGCCACTCTTTCTATGTTGTAGGTTATTTTGAAGAGACCAAGCTGCGCCATATCCGCGAGGGAGCGCCTGCCCGGATCACGCTTTACAGCGGCGCAGAAACGTTACAGGGTCACGTTAGCAGCATAGGTCGGGCAATATACGATCAGAGCGTGGAAACCGATTCTGGCCTGGTGCCTGACATTAAACCCAACGTCCCGTGGGTGCGCCTGGCTCAGCGGGTGCCTGTTCGCGTCGAGTTTGATCAACTGCCGAAAGACATTACCCTGGTCTCTGGCACAACCTGCACCGTCGCCATCGGATCGCGATGATGAACCTGGGGGCTTTCTCCTGGCGCAATACGCCGTGGATAAAAGCGACACGGCCGCAGTGGCGTTACGCGCTGCGCAACGGCATCGCCATGTGCCTTGCGCTTACGGTTGCCTATTATCTGAATCTGGATGAGCCTTACTGGGCGATGACCTCTGCGGCGGTCGTCAGCTTCCCTACCGTCGGGGGCGTTATCAGTAAAAGCCTCGGGCGCGTGGCGGGTAGCCTGCTGGGGGCAACCGCCGCACTGCTTCTTGCCGGCCATACCCTGAACGATCCCTGGCTCTTTCTGTTAAGCATGTCGGCATGGCTGGGGCTGTGTACCTGGGCCTGCGCCCATTTTACCAATAACGTTGCCTATGCGTTTCAGCTGGCGGGTTACACCGCGGCCATTATCGCCTTTCCGGTCGTCAACGTGCTGGATACCACCGAGCTGTGGGATATCGCCCAGGCACGCGTGTGTGAAGTGATGGTCGGCATTCTGTGCGGAGGCGTCATGATGATGATCCTGCCCAGTACCTCAGATGGCACTACGCTTATCACCGCCCTTAAAACGATGCACGCACGTTTGCTGGAACATGCCAGCCTGCTCTGGCAGCCTGACAGCAGCGATGACATCCGCCTCGCGCACGAAAAGGTCATCGGCCAGATCCTGACCATGAACCTGTTGCGCATCCAGGCTTTCTGGAGCCACTACCGTTTTCGTCGCCAGAACACGCTTCTGAACTATTTACTGCACCAGCAATTGCGGATGACGAGCGCGATCTCGAGCCTTCGCCGGATGTTGCTGAACTGGCCTGCACCGCCAGCCCATACCCGGGAGATTATCGAGGCGCTGCTCGCCGCTCTTGCGCGTCCGGATGCCGATATCTATACCGTGGCCCGCATTATCGCGCCGCTCGCCCCAACGGATGAATATGACTACAGGCATCGTGCCTTCTGGCAGCGTCTGAACTATTTCTGCCGCCTGTATCTGCGTAGCAGCCGCTGGTTAAAAGCCGTCGAAAATGCCACGCCCGTCACCGAATTTTCCGTTCCCGGTAGTCCTGCTCTGGCGCGCCATACCGACGCAATGGAGGCGCTGTGGAGCGGTTTTCGTACGTTTTGTGCGTTGATGGCCGTGGGCGCATGGGCCATCACCACGCAATGGGATGCGGGCAGTGCGGCCCTGACGCTTGCGGCAATCAGCTGCGTGCTCTATTCCGTCGCCGCTTCCCCCTTTAATTCCCTTACGCTTCTGCTGCGTACGCTGGTACTGCTGTCGCTATTCAGCTTCGTGGTGAAATTTGGTTTGATGGTGCAGATAACCGACCTCTGGCAATTTCTGCTGTTTCTCTTCCCGCTATTAACCACCATGCAGTTGCTCAAACTGCAAATGCCTAAACTGGCCGGTCTGTGGGGTCAGTTGATTGTTTTTATGGGCTCATTTATCTCTGTAACGAATCCACCGGTTTACGATTACGCTGATTTTCTCAACGACAACCTGGCGAAGATCCTCGGCGTGGGGCTGGCGTGGCTGGCTTTCGCTGTGCTACGCCCGGGCTCGGACGCGCGTAAAAGCCGCAGGCATATTCGGGAGTTGCGCAGGGGTTTTGTCGATCAGCTGAGCCGCAGGCCACATCTGCGCGAAAGCGAGTATGAATCGCTGGTTTACCATCATGTCAGCCAGCTGAACAACAGCCAGGATTCACTCTCCCGTCGCTGGCTGCTGCGCTGGGGCGTGGTGCTGTTAAACTGTTCGCACGTGGTGTGGCAACTGCGCGCCTGGGAGACGCGTTCCGATCCGCTGTCGCAGGTCCGTGATAACTGTATTTCCATGCTCCGAGATGTGATGAGCGAGCGCGGGGTGCAGCAGCGCCCCCTGAGCGTCACGCTCGCCGAGCTTCAGCGTATTTGCGACGCGCTGGCGCACCATCATCAGCCTGCGGCCCGCGATCTGGCGTCCATTATCTGGCGGCTGCACTGCTCCCTGTCACAGCTGGAACAGGCGCCGCCACCCGGAACGATTGGCGATCAGATCACCCCGCAGGCATAGCGCGCCCCGCCGCCGCCAAGCGGTTTAGGCTGATCGGACATGTTATCGCCGCCCACGTGGACCATCAGCGCCTTGCCTTTGACCTCGTCAAGCTTTTTGAGTCGTGGCGCCACAACCGGATCGGTGGCTTTACCATCGTTATTTACCACCAGCACCGGCAGATCGCCGAGGTGCCCCATCCCTTCCGGGCCTTCATGCTTACCGGAGTTGTGCGGGTCGAGATGCCCCCCTGCGGCTTCCGCAGCTGTTGGTTTCCCCTCTTTCATTGCGGGTTGACAGCTGCCTTTGGCATGAACGTGAAAACCATGTTCGCCGGGTGGAAGAGCCTTGAGATCGGGAGCAAATTCCAGCCCTTTATCGGTTTCGGTGATTTTCACCGTCCCGATGGACTGGCCTACCCCCTGAGAAGTGACGAGATTCATTTCAACGTCCTCGCTGGCTGCCTGCGCACCTGCACAAACAACCAGCGTGACCATTGCCAGAGCAAAACGCTTCATAAGACCTCCACGGGTTATTTTTTGCACCTTAAGTCTATACCAGCGGCGCAGATTTCACCGGAAAGTCAGGTACAGGCGTGCTCAGGGTACGTCGTAGCCCAGCGCCGCCTTGCGGATGCGGAACCACTGCTGACGCGTCATATCCAGCTCCTCAGCCACAAGCGCAGCGCGGACGCGCTCAATTTTGCCGGAGCCAATAATTGGCAGCGGTTTAGACGGCAGGCACAGGATCCAGGCGTAAACCACCTGCTCGATACTCTCCGCATTCAGTTCGCGCGCCACCGTTTCAAGCTCGTTACGCAGCGGCTGGAATGCCTCATCGTTAAACAGGCGGCCGCCTCCCAGACAGGACCATGCCATTGGACGGATGCGCAGCTGTTGCAGTTGGTCGAGCGTGCCATCCAGCAGCAGCGGCTGATGAACAGGCGAGATCTCCACCTGATTCGTCGCCAGCGTAAACGGCAGGCGAGACTGCAATAGCGCAAACTGTGCCGGGGTGAAGTTAGACACGCCAAAATGGCGCACTTTGCCGCTCTGGTGCAGCGTCAGGAAGGCTTCCGCGACCTCATCCGCATCCATCAACGGATCGGGTCGGTGGATCAGCAGCAGGTCGATACGATCGGTGGCCAGGTTAATCAGTGACTGCTCGGCGCTTTTAACGATATGCGCGCTGTCAGTGATGTAATGCCCAAGCGCATGCTCCGGTTTTGCTGTGGTGGCAATACCGCATTTGGTCACAATCTCCATACGTTCACGCAGCGCCGGCGCACGCTTCAGCGCTTCGCCAAAGGCAGCCTCGCACTGATAGCCGCCATAAATATCAGCGTGATCGACGGTGGTGATCCCGAGATCGAGATGCTCTTCTATAAAGTCCGCCAGCTGGACCGGAGACATATTCCAGTCCATAAGGCGCCAGTAGCCCATAACAAATCGGGAGAATTCCGGGCCCTGCGGGGCAAGGGTAATACGCTGAACCATAACATTTTCCTCAAGGAAGTCATGTCACCAGTATACGCAATTACCCTGCTAAAACAGTGAAGGTTGCTGAGGTTCTACGCTTTCAACCGCTTTGTTTGCACGAATTTTACGCAGCAGACGCTGTCGACAGAGCCGTAAGACCTCCTGCTTTTGCGCGTCGCTGAAATTTTGCCAGTTAAAACGTTCATCGCGCGTGCGCATGCAGCCACGACAGTATCCTCGTTCATCTACCTGGCAAATACCCCGGCACGGGCTCTGGACAGGGAAAAACTCCAGTTGCTCTGCCACACCTACCTCCAGAACGTCATTATTCCCTACAGTGAAGACCCTAAATGGCTTGCATGCAAGGATGTCCGCCACAAACAGAGCATTAAGGTTTCGCTAATCTTCCCTTCTTATACTCGCCGCATTGATATAACGAATGGTCTGGTCATCATGTGGTTCACTAAAAAGTTACACTGTAACGATATAAAATTTACTCTGGGCTGTGCACTTTTCTTCACCGTACTGAATGCACTGTTTATCCAGCGCAGCTGGTCAATCATTGCGCCTGCGCATCTGCACGATCTCCTGTTTGCTGCCAGCGTGCCGCTGGTGCTGTTCTGCGGCTGGGTGATTGTCTTCAGCCTGCTGAATATTCCCTTTGTTCGCAAGCCGCTCATGATTGTCCTGACCCTGGGATGCGCCGCCGCAACCTGGTTTATGTATACCTATGGCACGGTTATCGATCAGAACATGATTGTTAACGTGTTCGAAACTAATTCCCAGGAAGCGACTGCCCTGGTGACGCCGCAGATGATCCTGTGGCTGGTCGTTGCGGGTCTGGTTCCATCGATTATTTTAGCCCTGACGCGCATTCGCACCGGAAAATGGTGGTATGCCCTCCTGACGCGTGTCGCCGCTATGCTGGGTGCGCTGCTGGTGATCATCCTGGTCGCGGCGGTGTTTTATAAAGACTATGCTTCGCTGTTCCGCAATAACAAAAGCATCGTCAA
Source organism: Enterobacter cloacae complex sp. IR5441 (assembly GCF_049238215.1). Classification (NCBI taxonomy): domain Bacteria; kingdom Pseudomonadati; phylum Pseudomonadota; class Gammaproteobacteria; order Enterobacterales; family Enterobacteriaceae; genus Enterobacter; species Enterobacter cloacae complex sp. IR5441. Next base: position 54,184 of record NZ_JBMKIA010000010.1, on the reverse strand, counting down.
AATGGTCACCCCGGCGAATTACGTGAGCGCCGTGGTGAAATACAGCAAAATGCGCTGGTTTGCCGGCGACCAGACGCTGGTCCGCATTGGCGAGGATGCTCATAAAGGCGCGCTGATTTCCAGCCAACGCAAGAAAACCGTGCTGATTGTGGTGGTGGGCGAAGCCTCCCGCGCCGCAAACTACTCGTTAAATGGTTACCCGCGTGAAACCAACCCCGAGCTGAAAAAGCAGGATGTCATCAGCTTCCCCCAGGCCTCCTCCTGTGGCACGGAAACCGCCGTTTCCGTCCCCTGCATGTTCTCCGGCATGACGCGGAAAAAATATGACGCGGACCTCGCCCATCACCAGGAAGGTCTGCTCGATGTACTTAACCATGCCGGTTTCAACCTGCTGTGGCGCGACAACGACGGCGGGTGTAAAGGCGCCTGCGACCGCGTGCCGCACACGGACATGACCCAGTGGAAACTGGATCAGTTCTGTAAGGACAAATCCTGTATCGACGACGTCAACCTCTACCGTCTGGACAACGTACTGGATGGAATAAAGCAGGATACGGTTCTGGTTATTCATCTGATGGGCAGCCACGGTCCGGCCTACTACAACCGTTATCCGGACAGCTTTCGCAAGTTCACCCCAACCTGCGATACCAATGAAATTCAGGATTGCGATCATCAGTCGCTGATCAATACCTATGACAACTCGATTTTGTATACCGACAGCGTGGTCAGCCGAACCATCGACGCGCTAAAAGCCCGGCAGGCCAACATGAACACGGCGCTCATTTACCTCTCCGATCACGGTGAATCGCTGGGTGAAAGCGGAATTTACCTGCACGGTACGCCGTATATGCTGGCCCCGGAGCAGCAAACGCATATTCCGTTTATGTTCTGGCTCTCCCCGGATTATGCGAAAAACTTCGGCGTAAACACGGATTGCCTGCGTGACCATGCCGCAAAAGAGGCGGTTTCACAGGACAATTTATTCGCCACCGTTCTGGGCATGATGGACGTGAAATCAGCGGTTTATCAACCGCAGCTGGATATTCTGTCGCAATGTCGTCGCTAAGCGGGCTTGCATTAGACCGAACGGTCTATTAGAGTAAGGGCATGAGCAGACACACTGAACACGATACACGAGAACATTTGCTGGCTACCGGCGAGCGCCTTTGCATGCATCGCGGGTTTACCGGTATGGGGCTGAGCGAGTTGTTAAAAACCGCTGAAGTACCTAAGGGATCGTTTTATCACTATTTTCGATCCAAAGAGGCGTTTGGCGTTGCCATGCTGGAGCGGCACTACGCCAGCTACCATCAGCGCCTGGCAACCCACTTCGCCAGCGGTGAAGGTGACTACCGGGATCGTGTTCTGAACTACTATCAGGAAACGCTGACGCAGTTCTGTCAGCAGGGCATCATCAGCGGCTGCCTGACGGTAAAACTGTCTGCCGAAGTGTGCGATCTCTCCGAAGATATGCGCACCGCAATGGATAAAGGGGCCAGCGGCGTTATTGCCCTGTTGGCTCAGGCGCTGGAGAGCGGGCGCAATGAAAAAACGCTCTCCTTCTCCGGCGATCCGCTCACGCAGGCACAGGTGCTCTATTCCCTCTGGTTAGGCGCCAACCTGCAAGCAAAAATGTCTCGCAGCGCCGTGCCGCTCGAAAGCGCGCTGGCGCATGTGAAAAACTGTATTACCGCGCCTGGCGTGTAGCCGGCGTTTTTATTTACCCTTTTACTAGTCGACTGGTCTACTCAGGAGCCGTTATGTCCGCTGAAAAGCTGTTTACCCCACTGAAAGTGGGTGCCGTTACTGCCCCAAACCGCGTGTTTATGGCCCCACTTACCCGTCTGCGCAGCATCGAGCCGGGCGATATCCCAACGCCATTGATGGGTGAGTATTACCGTCAGCGCGCCAGCTCGGGCCTGATTATCTCCGAAGCCACGCAGATTTCTGCCCAGGCAAAAGGCTACGCCGGTGCACCGGGTCTGCACAGCCCGGAACAGATCGCCGCGTGGAAAAAAATCACCGCAGGCGTGCATGCTGAAGATGGCCGTATTGCGGTTCAGCTGTGGCACACCGGTCGTATCTCACACAGCAGCATCCAGCCTGGCGGTCAGGCGCCGGTTTCTGCCTCTGCCCTGAACGCCAATACCCGCACTTCCCTGCGCGATGAAAACGGTAATGCGATCCGCGTCGACACCACCACGCCACGCGCGCTGGAGCTGGACGAGATCCCGGGTATCGTGAATGATTTCCGTCAGGCCGTCGCCAACGCCCGGGAAGCGGGCTTCGACCTGGTTGAGCTTCACTCTGCGCACGGTTACCTGCTGCATCAGTTCCTGTCCCCGTCTTCCAACCAGCGTACCGACCAGTACGGCGGCAGCGTTGAAAACCGCGCGCGTCTGGTGCTTGAAGTGGTGGATGCTGTCTGTAATGAGTGGAGCGCAGACCGCATTGGTATTCGTGTCTCCCCGATCGGTACTTTCCAGAACGTCGACAACGGTCCGAACGAAGAAGCAGACGCGCTGTATCTGATTGAAGAGCTGGCGAAACGCGGTATCGCCTATCTGCACATGTCCGAGCCGGACTGGGCAGGCGGCAAGCCTTACAGTGAAGCCTTCCGTCAGAAAGTGCGCGAGCGCTTCCACGGCGTGATTATCGGGGCGGGTGCGTATACGGCAGAGAAAGCCGAGGATTTGATCGGTAAAGGCCTGATCGACGCCGTGGCCTTTGGCCGTGACTACATTGCTAACCCGGATCTGGTTGCCCGTTTGCAGAAAAAAGCCGAACTGAACCCGCAGCGTCCTGAAAGCTTCTATGGCGGCGGCGCGGAAGGTTATACCGACTACCCTTCACTGTAATCCCGCTTTGTACATTGATAGCGGCGACCTTTCGCCGCTATACTAAAACATCGTTTCTGTTCAAAAAGATAATCCATTCCACTGGTTAATGAGGAAATTATGCGCCTACTTCACACCATGCTGCGCGTTGGCGACCTGCAACGTTCCATCGATTTCTACACTAACGTTCTGGGCATGAAGCTGCTGCGCACCAGCGAAAATCCGGAATATAAATACTCTCTGGCGTTTGTCGGTTACGGCCCGGAATCTGATGAAGCGGTCATCGAGCTGACCTACAACTGGGGCGTGGACAGCTACGAGCTGGGTACAGCTTACGGCCACATCGCGCTGGAAGTGGATAACGCCGCCGAAGCCTGCGAACGTATCCGCAGCAATGGCGGTAACGTCACCCGTGAAGCCGGTCCGGTTAAAGGCGGTACCACCGTAATTGCGTTTGTGGAAGATCCGGACGGTTATAAAATCGAACTGATCGAAGCCAAAGACGCTGGTCGCGGCCTGGGCAATTGATCCCGCAGGGCGCACTATGCGCCCGTTGTTTTGCTGCATCCCCTCTCAAAATTTGCCATAATGCGCACTGCTTTTTCCCCCTTGTAAGAGACCCTGATGTCCGATAACGCTCAATTTACCGGTCTGTGCGACCGTTTTCGTGGTTTTTATCCCGTTGTCATTGATGTTGAAACAGCCGGATTTAACGCTAAAACCGATGCGCTGCTTGAGATTGCCGCCATCACGCTGAAGATGGATGAACAGGGCTGGCTTGTACCGGACACCACGCTGCATTTCCACGTTGAACCCTTTGAAGGGGCAAACTTACAGCCAGAGGCGCTGGCCTTTAACGGTATCGATCCGACAAACCCGCTGCGCGGGGCGGTAAGCGAATACGAGGCGCTGCACGCCATTTTCAAAATGGTGCGCAAAGGCATGAAAGAGAATGACTGTAGCCGCGCCATCATGGTGGCCCACAATGCCACCTTTGATCACAGCTTCACTATGGCTGCCGCCGAGCGTGCCTCGCTCAAGCGTAATCCATTCCATCCGTTTGTGACCTTCGACACCGCCGCGCTGAGCGGCCTGGCGCTGGGGCAAACCGTGCTCTCTAAAGCCTGCATCACGGCGGGTATTGCGTTTGACGGCACCCAGGCGCATTCCGCGTTATACGACACCGAGCGTACGGCGGAGCTGTTCTGTGAGATCGTCAACCGCTGGAAACGTCTCGGCGGCTGGCCGCTGCCGATGGGCGACGAGGCCGATCTTCAATCGTAGGTTGGGTAATCAACAGTCCCACAGGCAAAAAAAAGCGACCAACATAATGTGGTCGCTTTTTTATATCCGCAGAAAACTTACTCTGCGTCCGGCTCTTCGGTTTTATACTTCGCCGCAGTCTCTTTGATCAGCTGTTGCAGTTCGCCGCGCTGATACATTTCAATCAGGATGTCGCATCCGCCGACCAGTTCACCATCAACCCACAGCTGTGGGAAGGTCGGCCAGTTGGCGTATTTTGGCAGTTCAGCACGAATGTCCGGGTTTTGCAGGATATCAACGTAAGCAAAACGCTCACCACAGGCGGACAGCGCCTGAACCGCTTGCGCGGAGAAGCCGCAGCTTGGCAGCTTCGGAGAACCTTTCATGTACAGGAGAATCGGGTTTTCAGCGATCTGGCGCTGAATTTTTTCAATAGTGGTGCTCATGTCTTGCTTCCTTTAACTTCTGTTACGGCATCAGTCTGACATTGTAGCGGGTCAGGCCGACATCGGAAAATAACATTTTTGTCACGTCTAATTATTTTATCGCTTATCGCATAAAGTTGCATTGCTAATGTCGTTTATCCCCAGACGAGGTGCGGTTTTGCTTAAGGAGCGAACAGGAGTGCGTCAGAATGGTGAATTTTTTTGCACTTGCTAACGAAACATAATTTTTGAATGAAAAATGCTATTAACTTCTTCTGAATTTATGGATTAGAATCGACAGGTTTTGTAAATCTCACGCGGGTATGCATTGTGGCCTGCATTTATCAGGGGACTGCCCAGTGGCGCGGATAACTAAAATCTCGATGACGCTCTGTGCTTTACTGTTTACCACACTCTCATTTACGCCAGCGGCGAACGCCTCTGAACAGGCGCGGCATTCTGCTGTACAAAAATCGCATCTGGCAAAAACCACAGAACGTAAGAAAAAAACCACCAGTAAAACAGTAAAGAAGAAAACCACCGCTCAGACCAAAAAGACCGCCTCCAGTAAATCCAAAACTCTCCGTTCCGGCACGCACAAAACCACCCGCACGACCGCCAGCCTGGTGAATGAAAAATGCATCGTGCGCAAAGGCCATAAAACGAGATGCGCAAAAGTGACGAAGCTGGCTGACGTGCATAAAGCGCGTATGCAGAAAGCGCAAAAAACGGCGATGAACAAACTGATGGGGCAAATAGGTAAACCGTATCGCTGGGGTGGCACCTCTCCGCGCACCGGTTTTGACTGTAGTGGGCTGGTTTATTATGCCTATAAAGATCTGGTGAAGTTTCGCATTCCACGCACCGCCAATGAGATGTACCATCTGCGCGACGCCGCGCCTGTAAACCGTGGCGAACTGCAAAATGGCGACCTGGTGTTCTTCCGCACCCAGGGACGCGGTACGGCCGATCACGTTGGGGTGTATGTGGGTAACGGTAAATTTATCCAGTCACCGCGCAGCGGTCAGGACATTCAGATCACCTCTCTCAGCGAAGATTATTGGGTGCGCCACTATGTGGGTGCGCGCCGCGTGATGACGCCAAAAACCATTCGCTAAACCCTGCCGTGCCGCCTCCATGGCAGGGTAAGTTCCTCTTTTGCATACCCTTTCAATTTGCTATTCTGTCCTTGTTGTCTGTAGGGTTATTGGCAACGTATAAAACTATAAGGAGAGAAGCAATGTCGTTCGAATTACCTGCACTACCGTATGCAAAAGACGCCCTGGCCCCGCACATTTCCGCGGAAACCCTGGAGTACCATTACGGCAAGCATCACCAGACCTATGTCACCAACCTGAACAATCTGATCAAGGGCACCGATTTTGAAGGCAAAACGCTGGAAGAGATCGTGCGCAGTTCAGACGGCGGCGTATTCAACAACGCCGCACAGGTGTGGAACCACACCTTCTACTGGCACTGCCTGGCCCCCAATGCAGGCGGAGAACCTACCGGTGAGCTGGCGGCAGCGATTAACGCCGCGTTCGGCAGTTTCGCGGATTTTAAAACGAAGTTTACTGACGCAGCCGTTAAAAACTTTGGCTCCGGCTGGACCTGGCTGGTAAAAGAGGCTGATGGCAAACTGGCTATCGTTTCCACTTCTAATGCGGGTACCCCTCTGACCACCAGCGCCACGCCGCTGATGACCGTGGACGTATGGGAACACGCCTATTACATTGATTACCGTAATGCGCGCCCGAACTACCTGGAACACTTCTGGGCACTGGTTAACTGGGAATTTGTTGCGAAGAACTTCGCCGCGTAAGAGACACGCAGAAGGGGCAGCCCTTCTGCGTTTTTGTTTATTCCGCCGTACACACCGCTTCAGGCTGTTTACGACCAGACATCATCACCAGCAGCAGGCCGAGTGCAGCAATGATCGCCCCCATCACCGGCACAAAGCTGTAACCCAAACCACCTGAGATCACCGCCCCGCCCGCTGCGGCCCCCAGCGCATTGCCCAGGTTAAACGCACCGATATTCACCGACGAAGAGAGCCCCGGCGCTTCGTGCGCAACGCGCATTACGCGCATCTGCAACGGTGGCACCACGGCAAAGGTTGCGGCGCCCCACACCACCATGGCAATCGCGGCACCCACTTCGTTACGCGCCAGCCACGGAATCGCCACCATGATGACAATCAGCAGCGTTAAAAAACCTTTCAGTGTTCCACTGACGGAGCGGTCGGCAAATTTCCCGCCGAGATAGTTGCCAATCGAGAACCCGACACCAATCAGCACCAGCATCGCGGTAACAAAGAGTGGCGTTGCGTGGGTAATGTCGTGCAGCACCGGGGAGATATAGGTGTAGAGCGTAAACATCGCCCCGGCCCCCAGTACCGTGGTAAGCAGCGCGGACAACACCTGAGGACGCATCAGCACCGCCAGCTCTTTACGTACTTCCGGACGTTCTCCCGCACTTCCTTTCGGCAGTGAGAAGAACAGCGCAACCATCGCGACCACGCCCAGTCCGGCGGTTGCGAGGAAAGACATACGCCAGCCGATGGCTTCTCCCAGCCAGGTGGCAGCGGGAACGCCGCCGATATTAGCGATGGTGAGGCCCATGAACATAGTGGCTACCGCGCTGGCCTGCTTATGTTTTGGCACCACGCTGGCGGCAACAACCGAGCCCAGTCCGAAGAAGGCGCCATGGTTGAGGCTGGTCAGAATGCGCGAAAGCATCAGAGTGGTGTAATCGGGCGAAATCGCGGAAAGCACATTTCCGAGAGTGAAAATCGCCATCAGGAAAATCAGCGCATTGCGGCGAGCGCGGTGGGAAAGCAGCAGCGTCATCAGCGGCGCGCCCACCATCACGCCAATCGCGTAAGCGCTAATTAACATACCAGCCGCAGGGATAGAGACGTCCACACCCCGGGCGATAACAGGCAATAACCCCATAGGGGAGAATTCAGTGGTGCCAATCCCAAAGGCGCCAATCGCCAGGGCCAGCAGGGGAAAATTGATTTTCATGAAGAGACTCCGGATACCGTGCCATAACCCGGCACAGAACTAAGAAGTCAAAAGCATGACATCAATCACAAAAAATGAGAAGTTAACATTTTGGCAAAAGATTTTTGCCGGAGAGGTAACAATAGCGGCAAGAGAGGGAGAAAGTTCTCCCTCTGCCTGAATCAGTGCAGTGCAGCGGTTAAACCACCGGCAACAATCAGAGCAAGAACAACAATGGTGGTAAACAGCGAAAACTTCAGATCGGTACTCATCAATTTTTCTCCTTTTATTCACCCTACGAAAAGTGAGCTTGCTCATTTTTACACAGTTCAGGTCAAAAATCTTCCAGGATTTAAACGGATATCCACTTTACCTCTTCCCCTTTTCATCAAGATAGGACAAAATTCCACGCTAAATTTATTAGCGTACCGGCCACTGACCCCCTCCTGACGTCCTGTGTCGTTTTCCCGGCGTGTCGCAACTCATGTTTGCGTGATAAGGGTGAGAGAAGGCAAACGTTTACCTTCAATTTTTTCAGGAGCTTAGGATATGGTCTGGAGTGACATTTAATGGCAACAATTAAAGACGTAGCAAAACGCGCAAACGTTTCCACTACAACCGTATCACATGTTATTAACAAAACGCGTTTCGTCGCTGAAGAGACGCGTAATGCCGTCTGGGCGGCAATCAAAGAGCTGCACTACTCGCCAAGTGCGGTCGCCCGCAGCCTGAAGGTTAATCACACCAAATCGATTGGTCTGCTGGCCACCAGCAGTGAAGCGGCCTACTTTGCTGAAATCATCGAAGCCGTTGAAAAAAACTGCTTCCAGAAAGGCTATACCCTGATTCTGGGCAACGCGTGGAACAACATTGAAAAACAGCGCGCTTACCTGTCAATGATGGCGCAAAAGCGCGTCGACGGCCTGCTGGTAATGTGTTCTGAATACCCCGAGTCGGTCCTTTCCATGCTGGAAGAGTATCGCCACATTCCGATGGTGGTCATGGACTGGGGCGAAGCGCGCGCAGACTTTACCGACTCCGTTATTGATAACGCCTTTGAAGGCGGCTACATGGCGGGGCGTTATCTGGTAGAACGCGGTCATCGTGAAATTGGCGTGATCCCGGGTCCGCTGGAGCGTAACACCGGGGCTGGCCGTCTGGCCGGTTTCATGAAAGCGATGGAAGAGGCGCTGATCACCGTGCCGGAAAACTGGATTGTTCAGGGCGACTTCGAGCCGGAGTCGGGCTATCGCGCCATGCAGCAGATCGTCTCCCAGCCGCATCGCCCTACCGCGGTGTTCTGCGGCGGCGACATCATGGCGATGGGCGCGCTCTGCGCGGCGGATGAACTCGGCCTGCGCGTCCCGCAGGATATCTCGGTGATCGGCTATGACAACGTGCGCAACGCCCGCTTCTTTACCCCGGCGCTGACCACCATTCACCAGCCGAAAGATTCGCTGGGTGAAACGGCCTTCAATATGCTGCTGGACAGGATCGTCAACAAGCGTGAACAGTCCCAGTCCATTGAAGTTCACCCGCGCCTGATTGAACGCCGTTCCGTTGCGGACGGTCCGTTCCGCGACTACCGTCGTTAATCTCATTACGGGGCCAGCTATGCTGGTTCCCGCAACCACTCCCGGTTCAGCGTTTCGCTGTCGCCCAGATAATCCAGCAGCCAGGCCATGGCGGGCGAGACGTCGTTTTGCTGCCACGTCAGACAGCACGCGGCATCCGGGAAGGGGTTTTCCAGCGTCAGAGCCACCCACTCTCCCGCGTCGATGCGCGGGCGCGCAAAATGCACCGGCACCATGCCAACGCACAGCCCCGCGCTCAGACAGGTGGCCGACGACTCCCAGTCCGGTGCGACCACGCGGCGCTGATTATCCAGCAGCCAGGTAATGCGCTTGGGCAACGAGCGGGAGGTATCTTCCAGCACCAGCGAGGGCCAGTTGCGTAAGGTGTCATCGCTCAGCGGACCTTCCAGCGCCGCCAGCGGGTGATCGCGCGCGACCACGCAGGTCCAGCTCAGCATGCCCATGTCGCGAAACGCGTAGCGCCCCCCAACCGGGATCGCCTGGGTTGCACCAATCGCCATCTCCGCCCTGCCGTCCGCCAGCGCATCCCAGACGCCGTTGAACACTTCCTGCGAAACACGCAGTTCGACGTCGGAAAAATGACGATAGAAATCGACGATCATCTGCCGGGTCCGCTCCGGCTTAACGATGTTATCCACCGCGATAGCGAGATGCCCGCGCCAGCCGTTGGCGATCTGCTGGCACTGCTCACGGGTGATCTGCATTTTTTTGATAACAGACCGCCCTTCCTTCAAAAACCACGCTCCGGCAGGCGTGAGCTCCACGTCGCGATGGCGCCGCTCGAACAGCGGGACCGCCAGCCACGCTTCCAGCTGGCGCACCGTATAGCTGATAGCCGAGGGAACGCGATGCTGCTCTTGGGCGGCACCGGTAAAGCTGCCGTTACGCGCCACGGCATCAACCACTTCAAGGGAATAATCTGACCACATCTTTAGCCTGCAAATTTTTTGAACGCACCCGCCAAATATTAGCGTTTCACAAGCCGCTTTGCACTCCCTACACTCTGCGCCAACGTACACCTGCCTCCTCAGGAGAAAAAAGTGCAACCCAGGAAAGGATTTTTAGTCTGGCTCGGCGGCTTAAGCGTGCTGGGCTTTTTGGCGACCGATATGTATCTGCCCGCGTTCGCCGCGATGCAGGAAGATTTGCAAACCCCTGCCGCCGCCATCAGCGCCAGTTTAAGTTTGTTCCTCGCCGGCTTTGCTTTTGCGCAATTGCTGTGGGGGCCGCTCTCGGATCGTTTTGGCCGTAAGCCCGTCCTGTTGTTGGGGCTGGCGATTTTTGCCGTAGGCTGTCTGGGCATGCTGTGGGTCCGCGATGCCGCCTGGTTGCTGGCGCTGCGCTTTATTCAGGCGGTCGGTGTCTGCGCCGCAGCGGTGACCTGGCAGGCGCTGGTGACCGATTACTACCCCGCCTCGCGCACTAACCGCATATTCGCCACTATTATGCCGCTGGTCGGCCTGTCGCCGGCGCTTGCCCCGTTACTGGGCAGCTGGATCCTGGCGCATTTCGACTGGCAGGCCATTTTCGCCACGCTCTTTGCTATTACGCTGGTCCTGATGCTGCCTGCTTTCGGGCTTAAACCTGCGCATAAAAAAGAGACGCATCCGGACGCAAAGCCCATCACCTTTACCTCTTTACTGCGGTCGAAAGCCTATCGCGGTAACGTGCTGATTTATGCTGCCTGCTCTGCCAGCTTCTTTGCCTGGCTAACCGGTTCGCCGTTCATTCTGCATGACATGGGCTACAGCCCGGCGGCTATCGGCCTGAGCTATGTACCACAGACCATCGCCTTCCTGGTGGGTGGCTATGGCTGTCGCGCCGCGCTGCAAAAATGGGAAGGCCAACAGATGCTGCCCTGGCTGCTGGTTTTGTATGCGCTAAGCGTGATTGCGACCTGGGCTGTCGGCTTTATTCCCGGCGCCGGGCTTGCAGAAATTTTGATTCCGTTCTGCGTCATGGCGATCGCTAACGGGGCCATCTACCCTATTGTTGTAGCCCAGGCGTTGCGTCCATTTCCGCAGGCGACAGGCCGCGCTGCCGCGCTGCAAAATACCCTGCAACTTGGCCTGTGCTTCCTGGCAAGTCTCGTGGTCTCTGCGTTGATTGCAACCCCGCTGCTCACCACTACCAGCGTGATGCTGGTCACCGTTGCGCTGTCGGGTTTGGGCTATCGCATGCAGTCCTCAGCCCATCGCGAGCAGAGTGAAAACGCGCAGACAGAAACGTCGCACGCCTGATTGCGCGGGAAACTATGTTAAATACCAGTGATTAGGTTGCTAACAATTTTCTGTTGAATCACCAAATTTTGCGGCCTATACTAAATTTGGTTCGATTAAATACGATAAATATTAAGTGTTAACGGGAGCCGGAGCGCTCCCGTTTTACCATGGAAGGCATTTCGGCAAGGGTTATCTCCCTTCCTCTGTTCTACGTCGGATATTAGCCTCGCGGGCATTTACCGTGAGATTTCTCACAAACCAAAAAAGCGTCTACGCTGTTTTAAGGTTCTGATCACAGCAAGGTGATGGAGAAGCTATGAGTTCATCGTGTATAGAAGAAGTCAGCGTTCCGGACGATAACTGGTCCCGGATCGTCAGTGAACTGTTGGGACGTGCGGGCATTACGATTAATGGCTCATCCCCCTCCGATCCCCAGATAAAGCATCCCGATTTTTTCAAACGCGTGTTACAGGAGGGGTCGTTAGGGCTGGGTGAAAGCTATATGGACGGCTGGTGGGAGTGTGAGCGGCTGGATATGTTCTTCTCCAGCGTATTACGCGCCGGTCTTGAAAAACAGCTCCCTCGTCATTTCAAAGATACCTTACGTATTGCCTCCGCCCGCCTGTTCAATCTGCAAAGTAAAAAACGGGCGTGGATCGTCGGTAAAGAGCATTACGACCTGGGCAACGATCTGTTCAGCCGTATGCTCGATCCTTTAATGCAGTACTCCTGCGGATACTGGAAAAAAGCGACGACCCTGGAAGAGGCGCAGCAGGACAAGCTGCAACTGATCTGCGATAAATTGCAGTTACAGCCCGGTATGCGTGTGCTGGACATCGGCTGTGGCTGGGGTGGTCTTGCCTGGTTTATGGCTAAAAATTACGGCGTCAGCGTAGTCGGCGTCACGATTTCGGCTGAACAGCAGAAGATGGCGCAGGAACGCTGTCTGGGTCTGGATGTTGATATTCGGCTTCAGGACTACCGCGACCTGAACGAGCAGTTCGATCGCATTGTTTCCGTAGGTATGTTCGAGCACGTGGGGCCGAAGAACTACAAGACTTACTTCGAGGTCGCCGATCGTAACCTGAAGCCTGAGGGAATTTTCCTGCTACACACCATCGGCTCTAAACGCACCGATAACAATGTGGATCCCTGGATCAACAAATATATCTTCCCGAATGGCTGTTTACCCTCTGTTCGCCAGATTGCGAACGCCAGCGAACCGCATTTTATTGTGGAAGACTGGCATAACTTCGGCGCAGATTACGACACCACCCTGATGGCCTGGCATGAACGTTTCCAGGCTGCATGGCCTGAAATCGCCGACAACTATTCGGAACGATTCAAACGGATGTTTAGCTATTATCTGAATGCCTGTGCGGGCGCGTTCCGTGCGCGGGATATACAGCTGTGGCAGGTGGTGTTTAGTCGTGGGATTGAGCACGGTTTGCGTGTGGCTCGCTGAAAAAATAACCCCGGTTAACCGGGGTTATTTTTTATTCTTCTTCCACGGTTTTTATTATCGCCGCCTCTTTCGCCGCCAGTACGCGCTCAACGGTGTCCACGACCGCCTGGGTCTGAGGATCAATTTCGATATTTACGCGCTGCCCCAGTTTTTTTGCGCCAAGCGTAGTACGTTGCAGCGTTTCAGGAATTAAATGCACGCAAAAACGCGTTGGCGTCACTTCACCGACGGTCAGACTAATCCCATCGATGCCAATAAATCCTTTATAAAGGATGTATTTCATTAATGACGGATCCTGCACCTTAAACCAGATTTGACGGTTATTTTCCGAGGTCACGATTTTCGCCACTTCTGCGGTGGTCATAATATGGCCCGACATCAGATGCCCGCCAATCTCATCGCTGAATTTCGCCGCGCGTTCCACGTTGACGATATCTCCCACCACCAGCTCACCCAGGTTAGTGATACGCAGCGTCTCTTTCATTAAATCAAAGCTTATCTGGTTACCGTTAATTTCGGTCACCGTCAGGCAGCAGCCGTTATGCGCTATCGACGCCCCGGTTTCAATGCCGTCGAGCATATATTCAGGCAGCTCAACTACGTGAGTGCGGAAATTCGGTTTTTCATCAATGGACACCACTTTGGCAGTGCCCTGCACAATACCAGTAAACATGCTTACAGCTCCTGTTCATTCCGAACGGCGATGACACCGTATAATCCCACCACAATAACAGTTGAAAAAACAGGTTGCCAGTGATGCGCAATTTCTGGCGATTTTTTCACTAGATAATTAGTTAAACCCCGCTACAATAGCTGGCATCCCTCTGTTTTTTCTTCTTGCTGCCAGTAACGGCGGCCTTTTTAGTCTCTCAAATAACTACAATACAAAGGTGTTCACGTGCAGAAGTATATGATCGAAGCGCGTCAGTTATTGGCACTGGCCATACCGGTGATCGTCGCGCAGGTAGCCCAAACCGCAATGGGATTTGTGGATACGGTAATGGCCGGTGGTTACAGCGCCACCGATATGGCCGCCGTGGCGATCGGAACCTCAATCTGGCTTCCGGCCATTCTTTTTGGTCACGGCCTGCTGCTGGCGCTGACGCCGGTTATCGCGCAGCTTAACGGCTCCGGTCGACGCGACCGCGTGGCCCATCAGGTGCGCCAGGGCTTCTGGCTGGCCGGGGGTGTCTCCGTCCTGATTATGATCGTCCTGTGGAACGCCGGGTATATTATTCGCGCCATGCATAATATCGACCCGGCGCTGGCGGATAAGGCGGTCGGTTATCTGCGTGCCCTGCTCTGGGGCGCGCCCGGCTATCTGTTCTTCCAGGTGGCACGTAACCAGTGTGAAGGGCTGGCAAAAACCAAGCCGGGCATGGTGATGGGCTTTATCGGCTTGCTGGTGAACATTCCCGTGAACTATATCTTCATTTACGGTCATTTTGGCATGCCGGAACTCGGCGGCGTGGGCTGCGGCGTGGCAACGGCTGCGGTGTACTGGGTGATGTTCGGTTGTATGCTCACCTACATTAAACATGCGCGATCCATGCGTGACATTCGTAACGACACCTCGTTCAGCGCACCTGACTGGACGCTCATGACCCGTCTCATTCAGCTGGGGTTACCCATTGCGCTGGCGCTGTTCTTCGAAGTGACGCTGTTTGCCGTCGTCGCCCTGCTGGTCTCGCCGTTAGGGATTATTGATGTCGCAGGACACCAGATCGCCCTGAACTTCAGCTCTTTGATGTTCGTCCTGCCGATGTCCCTGGCTGCCGCGGTGACGATTCGCGTGGGCTTCCGTCTGGGGCAAGGCTCGACGCTGGACGCGCAAACGGCAGCCCGCACCGGCCTCGGCGTCGGCGTCTGCATGGCAGTCTGTACCGCGCTCTTTACCGTGCTGTTGCGTGAGCAAATTGCCCTGCTCTATAACGACAACCCGGAGGTAGTGACCCTGGCCTCGCATCTGATGCTGCTGGCGGCCATTTATCAGATCTCTGACTCCATCCAGGTGATTGGCAGCGGCGTGCTGCGTGGGTATAAAGATACGCGTTCCATCTTCTTCATCACCTTTATCGCTTACTGGGTGCTGGGTCTGCCGTGCGGGTACATTCTGGCGCTCACGGATCTGGTGGTGGATCGCATGGGGCCAGCCGGATTCTGGATGGGCTTTATCATCGGCTTAACGTCTGCGGCCATTATGATGATGCTGCGTATGCGCTTCCTGCAACGTCAGCCGTCTGCGGTAATTTTGCAGCGCGCTGCACGTTAATAACACAGTAGCCGCCGCCTGGCGGCTACTTTCTCTTCACTTTGCGCGGTAATGAAGCAATCGCGTGAAATCAGAGAGAAAAATGCATTTTCCCTCTTGCCACCTTGGGGCTGTGCCGCTAATATTCGTCCCCGTTGTCACCGACAACACAATGCGTTCATAGCTCAGTTGGTTAGAGCACCACCTTGACATGGTGGGGGTCGTTGGTTCGAGTCCAATTGAACGCACCATTCTGCGTCTGTAGCTCAGTTGGTTAGAGCACCACCTTGACATGGTGGGGGTCGATGGTTCGAGTCCATTCAGACGCACCAATCTGTTTTCTCGCACATTTCATTCCCGTTCAGCCTCATGCAGAGGCAGCAAACCTTTTAAGCACATCGAAAGTGACCTCCAGCCCGCGCGTGCAGCGAAAGAGCGGAATGGCATAAGTCCCATCAGGTTAGCAAAACGCCCGGCGTTTGCCGGGCGTGAAAACAACGTCAATCAATGATTACGGCTTATGTTCAATCGCCGGGTTGTTGTTGATGGCGATGCGCTGCGGTTTCTCTTCTTCCGGGATATCCTGGTGTAATTCAATCGCCAGCAAGCCGTTTTCCAGCGAAGCGCCGGTTACTTTCACATGCTCCGGCAGACTATAGCTGGCCCGGAAGTCGCTGCGGCTGATACCCCGATGGATCCACCCTTCTTCGCCGTTTTCGGTTTTCTCTTCTTCACGTTTACCGCTGATATTCAGCTGACCGCCAACGGTTTCAATTTCCAGTTCGCTCTCTTTCCAGCCCGGCACGCTCAGCGTCAGTTCATAGCGGTTATCACCCACCCGCCGGATATTGTAAGAAGGCGTGGAGGGCAACGGCGTACTGCCGGTTAGCTGGCTAAAAAGGCGATCGATACGGTTAAAACGGTCCGCAAACAGAGAGTCGGAGAGATCGTTCAACATGGGAAAAGCTCTCAGAGTCATCATGTACCTCCTGAACAGTAAAAAAGGATATTCAAAAAGTTCATGTCTTACGGGCAGGTATTCCTTACCCGCTTTCTATATGAGGTTACCGCACAATATTTCAACCTCAGGAGCTGCAAAATGTAGCTGGAACTTAAAAAACGCAACGGGCCGTTAAGCCCGTTATTCGTTACATCATCGCAGTTCTATCACTCTCGCCCGCTCAGCCTGCTTTCGGTAGTGGTCATATCGCTCCCGGAACCATGCCTGCTGTTCATAACTCATATTGCCGGTCACGGCATCGATATCAACTGGCTGGCCCAGGGCGTACATACGGGCAAAACTGCGTGCCAGAAAATCAAAATTCTTTAATGCGTTTATATCTTGTCGCTTCATTAGCATATCCCTCCAGTCATTGTGATTACTGTTCAAGGTCATATGCTTTTCTGATCTCAGTATCCGCCCGAAAAAGATCGTTTTTTGAGCGATGCGTGCGCATCCATCTGCCAGTGTTCACATTTCAGGAACGACAAAACTCTTCAGCCCTGGTCATAATTTTCCCTCCCTTTTATCAATCATGCAGAAAACATAAACGCCAGCCATGCAGTAAGTTCGCCATGTAGCCGGAAGGTGCGAACGGCATGCTTTAATGCCAGACGCTGTAACAGGTCGCCCAGCGCGTTCAGGTGGGTTTCCACCTGCAAGCGTCTTATCAGTTCGAATAACAGACAAAGAACGTTTACACTGGCGGATTAATACTGATTTCCTGAACAAACGGGTAAATGGGTGAATCCGGGCTTGTTGGCCATATAGAGAAGGGCGCATGTAGGTTGCCGCGGTTGTGTATCGAACTGCGCATTGTTTTCTACAACACGCTGCTCCTGGCCTTTCACGGCTATTCTCTTTTTCGTCTGCGCTTTCCTGGCGGAGGGGGAGGGTTTTACCTGCGGGGGCAGTTCGGAGGCACCATAACCTGAACAGAATCGCTTCGACTGGCTCAGACTTCCGTCATTGCAGACAAAACGACCATCCGATGTACAGTGTGCTATGCCACCTTTTGAGCACGAGCAGGGCTGTCTTCCACGGGCGGCATCAGCCTGCATGTTAAAAAGTACACTGACCGTAAGATGGAGAATTCTCCTGATAAAATCAGCTGGTTCTCCTCACTGACGCTGTGCAGGTCAAGCCCGCCGGCGAAGTTACCGTACTTTTTAACCCCCATCACATACAGATAATCGTTAAACCTGGGACCAAACAGTCTTTCCTTTCAGAAATCAGGCAGAATCATATCTAATCAGCCAGGGTCAATTGAATTGACTTTCCCATAAGTTCAGGAAGGGGCGCAACATCCCCTCTTCTAAACGTCTTAATTTCTCCCTTCATTGAATGATTTAACCTTTCTCCTGCTACGCTTATTTTATGGTTCAGAAATGCAGGAACGCTTTCGATGAAAAAAATCGCCATTATCGGCTCAGGCCCAACAGGGATTTATACCTTTTACTCACTTCTTAACAACGCAGCACCGCTTTCGATCACCGTGTTCGAAAAGGCAGACCAACCCGGTGTCGGGATGCCCTACAGCGACGAGGATAATTCCCGGCTGATGCTGGCGAACATCGCCAGTATCGAAATCCCGCCCATTTTTATTACCTATCTCGACTGGCTCAAACAGCAGAGTGCGGCCCATCTTGCCCGCTATAACGTCGACAGTGAGAAACTGCATGACCGGCAATTCCTGCCGCGTATTCTGTTGGGTGAATATTTTCACGACCGCTTTCTCGCCGTCGTTGCTGAGGCGAAAAAGTCGGGCTTTAATGTCGAGGTGCACCCCAACGCAGAAGTCACGGATATTAAGGCTGATGCAGACGGCGTGGCCCTTTCAGTGAACGATGCCCCTTTCTCAAGGCGGTTTGATCTTGCGGTTGTTGCCACCGGCCACGTCTGGCCTGATGAAGATGATACCACCCGCGCATATTTCCCAAGCCCATGGTCAGGGCTGATGGACGCGGAGGTCCGAGCCTGTGAGGTGGGGATCATGGGTACTTCCCTCAGCGGCCTGGACGCTGCAATGGCGGTTGTGATGCAGCATGGCCGGTTTAGCGGGGAGCAGTTCGTTGTCAATAAAGGCAGCGAAGGGCTAAAAATCACGCTGATGTCCCGCACGGGCGTTCTGCCGGAGGCCGACTTTTACTGCCCTATCCCTTATGAACCGCTGTCCGTGTTAACGGAGCCTGTGGCGGAGAGCGAAATCGCCAAAGGCCCGGAAGGGCTGCTTGACCGCATCTTTGCGCTGATGGTGAAAGAGCTCGAGCTGGCCGATCCGCGCTGGTGCCAGGCGATATCGCTCGGTACGCTGAATGCCGACACGCTTCGTGATGTCTGGTTTGAGGATCGTAAAAAGCATGGCCCTTTCACCTGGGCCGAAGCGAATCTGAAAGAAGTGGAGCGCAACAAGCGCGAAAAACGCACCGTTGCCTGGCGCTATACCGTGCTTCGTCTGCATGAAGTGGTTCAGGCCATCGTCCCTTCACTCAGTGAGCATGACAGAGAGCGGTTTAAATCCGGGCTGGAGCGTGTGTTTATCGATAATTATGCCGCCATTCCACCGCAGTCTATCCACCGTTTACTGGCGCTGCGCGAGGCAGGGATCATTAGCGTGGTCGCACTCGGTGATGATTACGACCTGGATATCGGCAGCGATCAGACCGTCATCACCACGGCAGAAAAGCGTTACCGCTTCGACGTGTTTATTGATGCGCGCGGGCAAAAGCCGCTCAGAAACAAGGACATTCCCTTCCCCACCCTGCGTAAACAGCTTGCGGAAACCGGCGATGACGTCCCGGACGTGGGGGAAGACTATACGTTGCTGGCGCCTGCATCACTGCGGGGGCGCATCGCTTTTGGGGCGATCCCCTGGCTGATGCACGATCATCCCTTTGTTCAGGGTTTGTCTGAGTGCGCTGAAATTGGTAAAGCGATGGCGAAAGCGGCTGGAAAACCTGCGTCGGGCGTGCGAAGGAAGTTACCATTCATGGAATTTTAACAGAGCTTCCCTGCCCTGCGGGGTCGGGTTACTCGAAGAAGACGTCCGGGTTTTCCGACAGCGACACGAACGATTTAGTGTTCTTGTCCAGGGCAAGGATTTTGCCGCTTTCGATGTCATATACCCAGCCGTGCAGGCGAATGGCGTTGTTGCGCAGGCCTACCGCCACCGACGGATGGGTCTTGATGTTGCTCAGCTGCGCAAAGACGTTCTCCTGCACCATCGCATTCACCTTATCGATTGGCTTATCCCAGGTTTTCTTCTCAACCACCGCTTTTGCCGCATCAGAATAGCGCAGCCAGTGGGAAACGGCCGGCATCGGCTCCAGATCGGCGTTGTCAGCAATCGCCTTCATTGCGCCGCAGTTGGAGTGGCCGCAAATAACGATATCGGTCACGCCCAGGGCAACAACAGCATATTCGATGGTCGCAGAGACACCGCCAGGCTCCGGCCCGAACGGTGGCACAATGTTGCCCGCGTTTCGAATGACAAAGAGCTGTCCTGGCTCCTGTTGCGTAACCAGTTCCGGAACCAGACGGCTGTCGGAGCAGGAGATGAACAGCGCTTTGGGATTCTGACTGGACGCTAAACTACGAAAAAGCTCTTTACGTTGCGGGAAAATCTCTTTTTGAAAGCTGAGAAAACCTTCAATGATATGTTGCATAGCCATTTCTCTTTTATCTGTTTTAGTTTAGGTATGATCGCGATCACACTCGTAAAATTTAACCACCGCGCCTTAGCGGAGACAAGCAATATATTTCTGGCCCGACCGCTGCACGATCTCATCCGCGTTCGCCGGGATGTTCTGCCCTTCAAAGGCCCCGTACAGGCGCTGGTACGTTTTCCCTGTCAGTCGACCGATCATCGACTCAACGGTGCGGGCAGGCAGCGGCAGCATATTCGGATAACTCCACATAAACGACACGGCGTCCTGACCGGGCGTAACCTGCAAAATATCACCGGCCAGCAGCACGCCGTCGCCTGACTGCCAGTGCAGCACCGTGCCGCCGGCAAAATGCCCGCCCAGCCGCAGAAGAGTCACCAAAGGCATAATCTCCAGGGCGTCCTCCTCCCAGAAGCGTATCGCCGGGCTGTCACGCATCACCCACTGCCGATCACTGGCGTGCAGGTAGATCGGTGCGTTAAACGCCGCGGCCCACTCCTGCATGGTGGTGTAGTAATGCGGGTGCGAAATCGCGATCGCGCTGATTCCCCCGAGCGCGTCAACTAACGCTCTGGTCGCCGGGTCAAGATTGGCGATGCAGTCCCACAGAACATTGCCCTGTGGCGTACGCAGCAGAAGCGCCCGCTGGTTGATGGCAAAAGAGGGAACAGTTTTGATGCTGAACAGCTGCGGCTCCAGCTGTTGCCATTTGTTGGTGTGCGTGGTCGTAAGGCTGTCGAAGTCCGTCCATGCCTGGCCCGTCACCGGGACATACTGGCGCTCATCGTCACAAATCGGGCAGTTTTTAGGCTGTTCATCGTAAGCGGTACCGCAGGTTTGACAGAGTGTAATCATCGGCTTTCCTCAGCAATAAAGCACTGAGTATGGCAGGGATTATCCATATGTGCTGAGGGGTGCCTGGCCCGCTTTTTTTGACTTATACTGTGCGAGTATCAAAAACTGAATAACGCAGGTGGCACATGGAAATTGATCTCGATAACTTAGTCTTTAACGGGCTGGATGAAGCAGAAGAGCGCAACGCGGAACGTCTCGACGATGCGGATAAAAAAGCCCAGGCGATTGTCGCCGATGACGACTGCGGCGATGCCTGCAAGATCTGAAGAAAAAGCACCGGGCTCCCCGGTGCTTTTTTTTTATGAATGCCTTTTGCTACCCGCTATCAGATCTCCGGCGTTTTGCTAAACCCGGTCAGCATCAGGATCAGGCTTTGGGGAGATGACCCCGTCTCAAACTGATAGTGATTTCCCTGACGATCGCCGCCTATATACCACGAAATGTCGGTTTTCCCTTCTGCCAGCGCCTTGCGCACCGCTTTATCCACGTCCACCATCCGGTATTCGCGGGAGTGGTTCAGGTACAGCACCGCATCCGAGCGATAGTTGCAGGACGGTCGTGACTGCCAGCTCACGGTGGCCGGTTCCCAGTCGTTACTCGCCGGATAGAAGAAGATTTGATCCGCGCCGTCAGTTTCCACTTTCCCGCCATAAATTCTCACGCGGTATTTAAACTTGGCAGGATCCTGTCCGACAGGCAGCGGAGGGATGTTGAACTTCACCAGCGACAATGTTTCGCTGTTTTTCGTGCGTCCACCGTTCTTCCAGTTATCCTGCACCAGTAAGACCTGGGGATCGGGCTGTGAAAGTGCCGGTTCCATGCTGCTGAGCCAGACGTTAGCCTTCGCTTTTGAATAACCATACGGCACGGTGGTGCCGCAATCCATTCCCCGGTTCATGCACAGGTCGGTCATAAATCGCGCGGCATCTTCCGTCCAGCCGTTCATGAAGTCAGCATGCGCCGTATACAGGCTCCCCCACCGCTCTTCACGCTCACTGCCATGCATGATGGGGTCGAGGGAAAGCTGGACTTTGCTGGTATCCAGAGAGCTAATTGTCGGAAGCACGTACGCAATATTCATGTTCACCGTCGGGATCTTCACCGGGAAGGCGGACGGACACTGTCCTTTCGTATCGTAGGTGGCGTTAGCCAGGCCGTGGGCGGGCTTCAGGTTGACCCCGTCCCAGCAGTTCGGGAACTGAATGCCGATATTAAACTGCACGGCATCCTTCGCCTTGCGTAAGCCGCAGACTTCACCCGTTCTGGTGGTGTAGCCCTTGCCATTGGCGCATAAAAAGGTGATATGCGGATTTGGCGCGGTGCCGTGGTGATCGCCCGCCAGCAGCGACAGCCCCGCCGGGAACGGATGAAGCGGCCAGGCGTCAACGTTCGATGCCTGATAATAGGTTTTTTGATAGGCGGGTTTGACCACCGTTCCGTCCGGCAATTTTAGCGACGGAGCCCAGTAGGCCGAGCTGTCTGCTTTGTTATCGCAGGTGGTCTTTTCCTGGGTACGCAGAGATTCACGGCTGGAGTAAGCATCCGCGTGCACGTTACCAAAAAAATCGTGCAGCATAGCCTCATTGGGCATGCCGAACATCATAATGGCATCATCGCCGAGGGTGTGGGAATAACTACATACAACATGCGCCTGTGGACCAGCGTGTACCGCCTGCATGGTAAGCAGAAGTGCGGAGGCAGAAAGCGCGGGGGTTAATACTGTCCGTTTCATTATTATCTCCATCTGTGAAAGGAGATAGTGGTAACAAAACGGCCATCATTTACCGAGGATTAGCCTGGGTATTTTTCCCTTCATCCTCGCTTTACAGACACCACGCACAGCTCATTCCAGTACATTTCGCGCGTCCGGCGCAGTTCAGCGTGACGTTTTATCATGGAACCACTCCGGGTCGATGTTGGCTACGTCCACGCCATACAGGCTGGCGACAGGCAATATTGACTCAAGAACACGTTGCGCGCTGTTCTCCGCATTCACTGGTCGGGGCGCAAAAAACCGCCGTAACGTGCTTATCCATTTTTTCATCGTCATTACCCTTCTCGCTTAACCTGTCCTCAGTTAAACACCCAAATTGCGCCCGGGGAAATATCAAAATCCACTGTCGATGTGCAGGATCTGCAAATAGCGCCCCGCCGTCTGCTCTCTTCTTTAACACCTTGTTCACTCATGCTTTTTTTCTCATAGCAAAGAACGATTTCTTATTTGGCGATAGCTTTCCCTTATGGGAGCGTAACGGGGTAAAACAAAAACAACGGGATGGCGTATGACTATGGCTGCAAAAATGAAAAGGTTTAAAAAACGGGCGCAGGTTCTGGGATTAGTGGCAGCCTGGGGCCTGGTCTAAGCGCAGGCGCAGGCCGATCGGCTGGCGGATATCAAGGCAGCAGGCGTGGTGAAAGTGGCCACGTTTGATGCCAATCCACCCTTTGGCTCGATTGATGCCAAAACGCATGAGATAGTGGGTTACGACGTGGACTTTGCCAAAGCGCTGGCGAAATCGCTCGGCGTAAAGCTTGAACTGGTCGCCACTAATCCGGCTAACCGTATTCCGCTGCTACAGTCCGGAAAAGCGGATCTCATCGTGGCGGATATCACGATCACTCCGGAACGCGCACAGGTCATTGATTTCTCAACGCCTTACTTTGTCACCGGCCAGCAGTTCCTGGTTCCGGCAAAATCACCGGACAAGCTTGATGACTATAGCCGGGCACGCATTGGCGCCGTAAAAGGTACGACGGGTGAACAGGCGCTGCACCAGCGTTTTCCGCAGACCCGCGTCCTCTCTTATGATGATATTCCGCTGGCGCTGACGGCACTGCGCAATGGCAACGTGCAGGCCATTACCCAGGACAGCACCATTCTGGCCGGTCTGCTGGCGCAGGCGCCGGATAAAGCCGACTTCAAAATCCTGCCCGACCTGCTCAGTAAAGAAGAGATTGGCGTGGGGGTGAAAAAGGGTGAAACGGCGCTGCTGAAAGCCGTTAACGATGAGCTGGTAACCCTGGAGAAAAACGGCCAGGCGGCAAAAATCTATGACGTCTGGTTCGGTCCAGGCACCCCAGCTCCACAGCCTCGTAACTTTAAAATAGAAGCCCGGTAATATGCTCTCAGGTTTATTTTCACGCTCCGCGGCCAATGCCGCGGATTTTTCACATCTGGAACAGGCCAGCGTTGAGTTTCGCCATGTGGACAAACGCTACGGCGACCATCCGGTTTTAACCGACATTAACCTCACCATCATGCCGGGTGAAGTGGTTGCCATTCTCGGCCCTTCGGGTTCCGGAAAATCGACCCTGATTCGGCTTATCAACCAGCTTGAGAGCCTGAGCGGCGGGGAGATTCTGATCGACCACAAGCCGACCGGACAGCTTTCCGGCAGCAGGCTACGTCAGTTACGCAGCCGCGTCGGGTTTGTGTTCCAGCAGTTCAATCTCTATGCCCACCTTACCGCCAGTCAGAACATCACCCTGGCACTGGAGCACGTTCACGGCTGGAAACCCCTGCCCGCCCAGGAGCGCGCGCTGGCGCTGCTGGAGAAGGTCGGCATGCTGGAGAAGGCGCACCGCTTCCCCGCTGAACTTTCCGGCGGACAGCAGCAGCGCGTGGCGATTGCCCGTGCTCTGGCCTCGTCGCCGCAAATCATTCTCTTTGACGAGCCGACGTCGGCACTCGACCCGGAAATGATTGGCGAAGTGCTGTTTGTGATGAAAACCCTCGCCCACAGCGGGATCACCATGATTGTCGTTACCCATGAGATGCAGTTCGCCCGGGAAATTGCCGATCGAATCGTCTTTATCGACGGCGGAAAAATTCTGGAAACCGCGCCCCCGGCGCAATTTTTCAATCAACCGTCGCATCCCCGTGCGAGGCGTTTCCTGCAAAAAGTGCTGGATCCGCTGCATCAGGAGCAACTGTAATGCCCGCTCTGGACTGGCAGGGGGTGCTGGCCGGACAGCCCCTGCACTGGATCCTCTCCGGATTTCTCACCACTCTGTGGGTGACGCTGGCGGGGATTATGCTGGCCAGCCTGCTCGCCTTGTTCTTTATGCTTTTGCGGCTTTCCGGGGGACGTTTCGGGACATTGATCGTCAGCTGCTGGGTATCGCTGTTTCGCAATACGCCGTTGCTGGTACAGCTGCTGTTCTGGTATTTCGCCGACTGGAACGGGTTGCCGCAGGGGCTGCGTGACGCGGTGAACGCAGACCACAGCTGGTCCATTTTACCCGGTGACGTCTGGTGGTTTACGCCCGAGTTTTTATGCTCCGCCTGGGGGTTAGGCGTCTTTACCTCGGCGTTTTTAATTGAAGAAGTGGAATCGGGGCTGCGTTCCGTACCTGCCGGGCAACGGGAGGCGGCGCTCGCTCAGGGATTTTCCTCATGGCGTCTGTTTCGCTACATTCTTCTGCCACAGGGGCTCGCTAACGCGTGGCAGCCCGTCGTCGGCCAGTACCTTAACCTGATGAAGCTCTCCTCGCTCGCGAGCGGGATTGGCTTCGCCGAACTGACCTACCAGGTCCGCCAGATAGAAAGTTACAACGCCCATGCACTGGAAGCCTTCACCGTCGGTACGGTGCTCTACTTGCTTACCGGGATGGTGACGGGAAGCGTGCTGGTGCGGCTCGGCCCCCATTCAGGGAGGAAATATCATGATCCCCGGATTTAACGTTATTGTCGAAAACCTGGATTATCTGCTTTGGGGACGTGCGGCTGCGGGAGAACCCGGCGGCGTACTGCTCTCACTGCTGATGGCCGCAGGCGCCGCCGCGCTTGCCCTGCCCGGCGGGATTGTGCTGGCTTGCGTCGCCTGGCGCTATCCCGGCGTGGTGCGCAGTGCGCTGTTTGCGTGGGCAGAGTTGATTCGCGGGATCCCCCTGATCTTCGTGATATTCTGGATGTGGTATCTGCTGCCACTGATAACCGGCAGGGATCTCCCGGGCGCGACGACCGTCACGCTGGCGCTGGCCTGGTTTACCGCGGCTGCGGTGATGCATTCGGTGTTAGCCGGACTGAGAGCCCTGCCGTTGGGCCAGAATGAGGCCGCGCTTTCTCAAGGGTTCAGTACGCAGCAAACGCTGTGGCGCGTGCTGCTGCCGCAGGCGCTGAGAAATATTCTGCCGTCGCTGGTGGGGATTTTTATCAGCCTGCTGAAGGATACGTCGCTGGCATTTATCGTGAACGTTCCTGAACTGACCACGGTGGCGGGACAGATTAACAACCGGGTGCAAATTTACCCGGCGGCCATTTTTATCTTTACGGGTGTGATCTATTACCTGCTCTGCTGCTCGCTTGAGCTGCTCGCGAAGCGCTGGCGCGTTAACCGGCCAGCGCTTTAACCACCGTTTCCATCGCTTTGGTGGTCAACTCACTGCGCTTAACGCGCTGGTTCGCCAGCGCGGTACGCAGAACGCCCGCAATGACAATATGTTTCGGCTCCTGCCCTAAATCACGCATTTCGAGAACGACCTTGCCTACCACCCGACACATCTCCTGGTACAGCGCTTCGTCTTTGGTCACATTGCCCATTGCCATCACTCCGTTGCCCTAAACCGTCAGCTTAAATCATTCGTCGGCTGGATACAAAAAAGAAGCCCGGCGTGTTGTTCGCCGGGCTTCGTCTGGAAAATCAGCAGATTAGTTGTTTACCGGGATCACTGCGCCTTTGTATTTGGTGCGGATCCAGTCCTGAATCTCTTTGGAGTGCAGCACGTTCACCAGCGCGACGATATCCTTCTTCTTCTCGTCACCGCGATGAACGGTAATGATGTTGGCGTACGGGTTATTCTCACCGCTTTCTACCGCAATGGGATCGTGCACCGGATCCAGACCGGCATCAATTGCGTAGTTGGCGTTGATCACCACCGCAGCACCTTCGTCGTTGTTGTACATCTGCGGCAGCAGAGACGCTTCGACGTTAGGGGTGAATTGCAGCTTTTTCGGGTTCTCCACGATATCGCTGATGCGCGCGGTCACTTTATCGATGCCTGGCTTCAGCTTGATCACGCCCTCTTTTTCGAAGATGGAGAGAATACGCCCTTCCTCGGAAACCGCATCACGCATGATGATTTTGCCGCCTTCCGGCAGATCCTTCAGCGATTTGTATTTTTTCGAATAGATCCCGATCGGCTCAATGTGGATTGCGCCCGCACTGACAAAATCATAATCCTTATCGCCCGCGTGATCTTTCAGGACGCTGTTCAGGTAAGGGATGTGCTGGAAATAGTTGGCGTCAATGTCATGCCCCGCCAGCGCCGTATTTGGCAGAATGTAGTCCTGGAACGGTTTAATCTCCAGATCGATCCCCTGCTTCGCCAGAATCGGCTTAGCCTGCTCCAGAATTTCCGCGTGCGGGGTGTTGGACGCCCCCACGGTGAGCGTGTCCGCCCAGGAGGCAAAGCTCAGGGCGCTCAGGGTTGCGGCGGCGATCAGTGTCAGTGTCTTTTTCATGATGTGGTTCCTGTGTGTATTTATTAGCGTTTATCTAACAGTGAAGTAATGGCATCGCCGACGAACTGGATAATGAACACGATGATCAGAATGGTCACCGTTGCCACCAGCGTGACGTCACCATGGTTGCGCTGGAATCCTTCCAGATAAGCCAGATTTCCCAAACCGCCAGCACCTATCACCCCTGCCATTGCGCTGTAGCTCACCAGCGCAATCAGCGTCACCGTCATACCTGAAACCAGTGCGGGTGAAGATTCCGGCAATAAAACCCGAAACACTAACGTACTCAGCCGCGCGCCCATCGAACGCGTGGCCTCAATGACTCCTTTGTCCACTTCTCGCAGGGCAATCTCGACCAGACGGGCGTAGAACGGCGCCGCACCCACAATCAGGGCGGGCAGCGCAGCGTTAGCGCCAAGAATGGTCCCCACAACGGTCTTGGTGAACGGGATCAGCAGAACGATAAGAATGATGAACGGAATCGAGCGGAACACGTTCACCACAATCGACATCACGCTGTAGACCGTGCGGTTGTGGAATAACCCGCCGCGGGCGGTTAAAAACAGCGCCAGACCGAGCGCGATCCCCAGGACAAACGTTGCCACGCCGGAAAGCGCGGTCATGTAAAGCGTCTCCTGGGTTGCAGCCCAAAGCTGATCCCACTTCAGGTGCGGAAAGAGTTCTTCAGCCATGCTTGATTACCTCGCCTTCAATATCGCTTTGCTTCAGGTCGGCGAGGATATTGTTCAGTTGTTCGTCCGATGCCACCACGTGCACCCAGAGCTGCCCGAAAACACCGTGGGCGGTTTGCGTCATTTTGCCGTGCAGGATGTTAAACGGCAGGCCGTAGCGCAGGGTCAGTTCACCGACGATCGGCCTGTGCGTGCTGTGCCCGGTGAAGGTCAGCCTGATTACCGTGCCTTCCAGATCGTTTGCCAGTTCGGTGTTGAAGGTCTCTTCCTCCGCGTACTGGCTCACCTGGCGGACAAACTGCCGGGTGATCGGCTGCTGCGGATGCGTAAACACGCTCAGCACGTCCCCCTCTTCCACCACCTTGCCGTTTTCCATCACCGCCACGCGGTCGCAGATTTTGCGCACCACGTGCATCTCATGCGTAATGAGTACGATGGTCAGGTTAAAGCGACGATTAATGTCCAGGAGCAGATCGAGGATCTGATCGGTGGTCTGCGGATCCAGCGCCGAGGTGGCTTCGTCACACAGCAGTACGTCCGGATGATTGGCCAGCGCGCGGGCAATGCCCACACGTTGTTTTTGCCCGCCGCTCAGCTGGGATGGGTAGGCATTCTCGCGCCCCTTCAGGCCGACCAGCTCCACCAGCTCGGCAACGCGAGCCTGAATTTGCGCTTTTGGCACACCGGCAATTTGCATTGAAAAGGCGATGTTTTCCTTCACCGTGCGTGACCAGAGCAGATTAAAGTGCTGGAACACCATGCTGATTTTCAGGCGTGCCTGACGCAGCGCTTCTCCCTTCGCGGCGGAGATATCCTGACCGTTAATGTTGACGCTGCCGGCGCTGGGCTTTTCCAGACCGTTCAGCAGACGGATCAGCGTACTTTTCCCGGCCCCGCTGTAACCGATGATCCCGTAAATCTGTCCCTGCTCTATCGTCAGGTTGACGTTATCTACGGCTGTCAGCGCCTGTTTCCCGTTGTCAAAAACCTTCGAAATATTGCTGAGTACAATCATTCTTATTCGTTATCCGTTTCGCATATAGCGGTTTAGCAGTATGGATGTCCAAAAGATAGTAAACAGCCGTTATCAGCTTTTAAATGACCAAAAAAGAATTTCTTATAATGCTCAGGAATAAGCAGCGAACTGGCGGGTGAAAAGCATTTAGATGAATATCAGCAATAATTATCTGCCATTTGCATATCAGGTCTTACTCACCCGACGAAATCGGCTAATTTTGCAGCACTTTATGCGGATATAGCCATCCTCACATCCGGACAACTTTACGTCTTGCTGTCTTTCCATCTGAAAACACAAGAATTATTCCTTTCCGTTCTAAAACTCAGTGAAAGGTTCTTTATTGAGAAAATTTCATGGTTCTATCATCCGGTCATCACCTCTTCACAGGACATGACCATGACGCTTTACCACTCCGTCACCGAACTGATTGGCCGTACGCCACTCATCCAGCTGCACAAGCTGGACACCGGCCCCTGCTCGCTGTTTCTGAAGCTGGAAAACCAGAATCCCGGCGGCTCGATTAAAGACCGCGTCGCGCTGTCGATGATTAATGAAGCCGAGCGTACGGGCCAGCTACGGCCCGGCGGCACCATTATTGAAGCCACGGCGGGGAACACCGGCCTGGGGCTGGCGTTGATTGCGGCGCAGAAGGGCTACTCGCTGATCCTGGTGGTGCCGGACAAAATGAGCCGCGAGAAGATTTTCCACCTGCGCGCGTTAGGGGCGCAGGTCGTGCTGACCCGTTCAGATGTGAATAAAGGGCATCCGGCCTACTACCAGGATTATGCCCGGCGGCTGGCGAACGAACTGCCAGGCGCGTTTTATATTGATCAGTTCAATAACGCGGCCAATCCGCTGGCGCACCGCACCACTACCGCACCGGAACTGTTTGAACAGCTTGACGGCCAGATCGATGCCATCGTCGTCGGCGTGGGGTCCGGCGGTACGCTGGGCGGCTTACAGGCGTGGTTTGCAGAACATTCGCCGCAGACGGAATTTGTGCTTGCCGATCCGGCCGGGTCGGTGCTGGCGGACCAGGTTGAGACCGGACGCCATCACGATGCCGGATCGTGGCTGGTTGAGGGGATTGGCGAAGACTTTATCCCTCCGCTGGCGCACATCGAAGGGGTTAACCGCGCCTGGCGCATTACCGATGGCGAGGCGTTCACCACCGCCCGCGATCTGCTAAAAACGGAAGGGATCCTGGCGGGCTCTTCCACCGGCACGCTGCTGGCGGCGGCGCTGAAATATTGCCAGGCGCAGACTACGCCAAAACGTGTGGTCACCTTCGCCTGCGACAGCGGCAATAAATACCTCTCGAAGATGTTCAACGACGACTGGATGCGCCAGCAGGGGCTGATTTCGCGTCCGCAGGCAGGCGATCTCTCGGACTATATTGCCCTGCGCCACGATGAAGGCGCGACGGTGACTGCCGCCCCGGACGACACGCTTTCCACCGTGCTGGCCCGCATGCGCCTGTACGACATCTCCCAGCTGCCGGTGCTCGATAACGACAAGGTCGTCGGCATCATCGACGAGTGGGACCTGCTGCGACACATTGGGGGAGATGCCGATCGCTTCTCTCTCCCCGTGACGGCAGCCATGACGCGTCAGGTCGAATATCTGGATAAGCAGGCCCCGGAGAGCGCCCTGTACGCCATCTTTGACCGTGGCCTGGTGGCGATTATTTATGACGAAGATCGCTTTCTGGGTCTGATCACACGCAGTGACGTACTCACCGCCTGGCGTAACCGCCTGACAAAATAAAAGGAGCAAAAGATGAAAAACCTGGCCACCCTCAGCGTTCACAGCGGTGAGTATCACGACCCGCACGGCGCCGTGATGCCGCCAATTTACGCCACGTCGACGTTTGCGCAACCGGCACCGGGTGAACATACCGGCTACGAATACTCCCGGAGCGGCAATCCAACCCGCCACGCGCTGGAGACCGCCATCGCCGAACTGGAAGTCGGCACGCGCGGGTACGCTTTCGCGTCAGGGCTGGCAGCCATTTCCACCGTGCTCGAACTGCTGGATAAAGACAGCCATATCGTCGCCATTGACGACGTGTATGGCGGTACGTATCGCCTGATCGAAAACGTGCGCAAGCGCAGCACCGGGTTACAGGTGAGCTGGGTTAAGCCGGACGATGTAGCCGGGCTTGAGGCCGCCATTCGCCCGGACACGCGCATGATCTGGGTGGAAACGCCAACGAACCCGCTGCTGAAACTGGCCGACCTGGAGGCCATCGCGGACATTGCCCGGCGCCATAATGCGATCAGCGTGGCGGATAATACCTTCGCCTCCCCGGTCATTCACCGGCCGCTGGAGGCGGGGTTCGATATAGTGGTCCACTCCGCCACTAAATATCTCAACGGTCATTCAGACGTGGTTGCCGGGCTGGCTGTTGTCGGGGCAAATAAGGATCTCGCGGAGCGTCTGGGCTATCTGCAAAACGCGGTTGGCGGCGTTCTGGATCCGTTCAGCAGTTTCCTGACGCAGCGGGGGATTCGCACCCTCTCACTGCGCGTTGAGAAGCACAGCGCCAACGCACTGGCAATTGCGCAATGGCTGGAGCAGCATCCACAGGTAGACCGCGTGTTCTATCCCGGGCTGGCGTCACATCCCCAGCATGCGCTGGCCCGCAGACAAATGGCGCTGCCGGGCGGCATGATCTCCGTTGTGATTAAAGGCGATGCGCAACGCGCGACAGAGGTGATCCGTCATCTTACGCTCTTTACCCTGGCGGAAAGTCTGGGCGGTGTGGAGAGTCTGGTGAGCCAGCCCTACAGCATGACCCACGCCTCCATACCACTGGCGCAGCGTCTTGCAAACGGCATTGTGCCGCAGCTTATCCGCCTGTCGGTGGGGATTGAGGATGCGAAGGATCTGATCGCCGACCTTCAGCAGGCGCTGGAAAAGTGAGCAAAAAACGGCGGGCGTTGCGCCTGCCGTCATAAGATGACATTAGACCTTAACGCCTTGATAACAAACTTATGTGAATCTGCACAGATTGTTTTGAAACGCTGTTTCCATTTTCCTTTTTACTGTAAATCAGCGTATAATGCGCGCCAAATCCCTGGTGAATGGTTTCAGCGCTTGGAATACAAAAAACAACGTACAACTTCTCCTCTCCTTCGTTGGGCTGGCACTCAGGCACACTTTCTTCTGCACGCTCATTTGATGTCACCTATTCTTAGTGCGTGTCATATACTCTTTCGCAACACAGGTTTGACTCCGCGGCGGTGCGCCCCCGGAGCGAGATTTCCATATCCTTCCCAACTTAAAGACTAAGACTGTCATGAAAAAGACGAAAATTGTTTGTACTATCGGCCCGAAAACCGAATCCGAAGAGATGCTGAGCAAAATGCTGGATGCCGGCATGAACGTGATGCGTCTGAACTTCTCCCACGGCGACTATGCTGAACACGGTCAGCGTATCCAGAACTTGCGCAACGTGATGAGCAAGACCGGGAAAAAAGCGGCAATCCTGCTCGACACCAAAGGTCCTGAAATCCGCACCATCAAACTGGAAGGCGGTAACGACGTTTCCCTGAAAGCGGGCCAGACCTTCACCTTCACCACCGACAAATCCGTTGTAGGTAATAACGAAATCGTTGCCGTGACCTACGAAGGCTTCACCAGCGATCTGTCCGTTGGCAACACCGTGCTGGTGGATGACGGCCTGATCGGCATGGAAGTGACCGCGATCGAAGGTAACAAGGTTATCTGTAAAGTGATGAACAACGGCGATCTGGGCGAAAATAAAGGCGTTAACCTGCCGGGTGTTTCCATTGCTCTGCCAGCGCTGGCTGAAAAAGACAAACAAGACCTGATCTTCGGCTGCGAACAAGGCGTGGACTTCGTTGCTGCCTCCTTTATCCGTAAACGTTCTGACGTGGTTGAGATCCGTGAGCACCTGAAAGCGCACGGCGGCGAGAACATTCAGATCATCTCCAAGATCGAAAACCAGGAAGGCCTGAACAACTTCGACGAAATCCTCGAAGCGTCTGACGGTATCATGGTAGCGCGTGGCGACCTGGGCGTTGAAATCCCGGTTGAAGAAGTGATCTTCGCGCAGAAGATGATGATCGAGAAATGTGTTCGCGCGCGTAAAGTGGTTATCACCGCAACGCAGATGCTGGACTCCATGATCAAAAACCCACGCCCTACCCGCGCTGAAGCAGGCGACGTAGCAAACGCCATCCTCGACGGTACCGATGCCGTTATGCTGTCTGGCGAATCTGCAAAAGGGAAATACCCTCTGGAAGCGGTCAGCATCATGGCGACCATCTGTGAGCGTACCGACCGCGTGATGAAAAGCCGTCTGGATTACAACAACGACAGCCGTAAACTGCGCATCACCGAAGCCGTGTGCCGTGGTGCGGTAGAAACCGCCGAAAAACTGGAAGCCCCACTGATTGTCGTGGCGACCCAGGGCGGTAAATCTGCGCGTGCCGTGCGTAAATACTTCCCGGATGCGACCATTCTGGCGCTGACCACCAACGAAACCACCGCGCGTCAGCTGGTGCTGAGCAAAGGCGTGATCCCACACCTGGTGAAAGAGATTGCCTCTACCGATGATTTCTATCGTCTGGGTAAAGAAGTGGCGCTGGAACTGGTTGATTGTGGCCTGGCTCAGAAAGGCGACGTGGTGGTTATGGTTTCTGGTGCACTGGTTCCAAGCGGCACCACCAACACGGCATCTGTCCACGTGCTGTAATATTTCACGAACAAATTATTGTTTTGTTAAAAAGCGTCCTTCGGGGCGCTTTTTTTATTCCCGCCTTTAACCAGAACTATTCAAAAAGCAAATCGGGTTTTTCTATTTAATCGCGATTTATCTAAGATGAATCCGATGAAAAATGCCTTTTTTAACATAGCTTTTTCGTCAAAATTGCCGATTTCGTTGCTTCTTTGAGCGAACGATCAAAAATAGGCGTAATCCCATCAAAAAAATATTCTCAACCCAAAAAACTTTGTGTAATACTTGTAACGCTACATGGAGATTAACTCAATCTAGAGGGTATTAATAATGAATCGTACTAAACTGGTACTGGGCGCGGTAATCCTGGGTTCTACTCTGCTGGCAGGTTGCTCCAGCAACGCTAAAATCGATCAGCTGTCTTCTGACGTTCAGACTCTGAACGCTAAAGTTGACCAGCTGAGCAACGACGTGAACGCAATGCGTTCCGACGTTCAGGCTGCTAAAGACGACGCAGCTCGCGCTAACCAGCGTCTGGACAACCAGGCTACTAAATACCGTAAGTAATAGTACCTGTTAATAAAATGGCGCACATTGTGCGCCATTTTTTTTGCCTTCGTCAAACCTCTACTGAAGCGCCTTCTCTCCCTCGCCTTCCGCCACCGCCGCTGAGACACGACTGTTCTGCACCGACAGGACAGAATTGCTGGCTGACGAACCACTGCCTGCTGAAACGGCCACCGGGATCCCCGCTCTGCGCGCCAGGGCTTTATCGATAAGCGTTTTATCGCTACCTGATTCCGCTGCAAAGGCGGTAAACGCCGCCGAGTGCGTGAACGGCACCGTCTGTGGGTTTTCGCCCTCAGCCTGCGCCAGCGGCCTGTGCACTTCGATATAACGTTTGCCGTCCGGCTCGACGGAGAACTTCACCGGCTCATTGATGATCTGCACCCGCGTGCCGACGCGCACTTGCTCAAACAACGCTTTGATATCCGGCGCATTCATTCGCATACAACCCGAGCTGACCCGCAACCCTACGCTGTCCGGCGCGCTGGTGCCGTGAATAAGATATTCCCCATTCCCGATACCCAGACGAAGCGCAAAGCGCCCCAGCGGGTTATTTGGCCCTGCGGGTACCACAGGCGGCAGTTTAATGCCCTGGGCCAGTGAGCGCGCTCTGATGCCCGCTGTGGGGGTCCAGGTAGGGTTAGGGATTTTCTGACTCACACGGGTGGTACTGACCGGTGTTTCCAGCCCAAGCTGACCAATACCCAGCGGATAGACCTGCACGATATTTTCGCCTGGCGGATAGAAGTAAAGACGCAGCTCCGCCAGATTCACCACAATGCCCTCACGCTCGGTGTCCGGCAGTAGCATCTGGGAAGGGATGGTAATGACCGTTCCTGGCGCAGGGTTCACCGGAGCAATGGTATTATTGGTTTCAAGGATCAGCTGTGCGGCGGTATTAAAGCGACGAGCGATAGACTGAAGTTTATTGTCACCTTCCTGAATGGTGTATGTCTGGTTTTGCCCAATCAGGCGGCTGCCTGCGGGCGGTAAAGGATAATCAACCGCCCAGGCTGAATTAACAGCACTGAGCGAACCAAGGAGTAATAGAGTTATTAGAGACGCGCGCTTCATGCTGAGATTCCTTATTCACTGACCAAACGTCAGAAAGCTGAAAAACCAGCGAGGTGGAAACCACCCCGCGAAACAGAATGAATGCTGTTCTGTCAGTTTAGCTAAGGATTGCGGCTTTGGCGCGTATGGCGCGGATCATCGCTTCCAGCCCCTGGGATCGGGACGGGGTGAGGTGTTGAGTTAAGGCCATTTTTTCAAACCACGGGCGAACGTCAAAGGCGACAATATCCTGTGCCGACATCTGGTGATAAAGAATAAATACGACGGCAATAAGCCCCTTCACAATGGCGGCATCGCTGTCACCCTGTAATTGAATTACGCCTTCATCCGTCTGCTGCATCAGGATCCAGACCTGGCTCTGGCAGCCCTGAATGATGTTGTCCGGGTTATGCGCCTCTTCGCTGAGCGGCGGCAGGCGCTGACCCAGCTCGATGATATAAAGGTATTTCTCTTCCCAGTTTGCGCAACGCCCAAAGTTGCGCAGCAATTTATCTCTGTCCGGCAAATCTGCCATCTCTCGCCTCTCCGTTAGCCAAGCAGCTGGTGAATACGTTTTAGTCCCGCCACCAGTCTGTCGACCTCTTCCGTTGTGTTGTACATCACCAGCGATGCGCGGCACATAGCCGGTACCTGATAATACGCCATCAACGGCATCGCGCAGTGATGCCCGGTACGCACGGCGACGCCGTAATTATCAAGGAAACTGCCCACATCATAGGCGTGATGCTTGCCGAGGTTGAAGGCTATCACACCCAGACGGTCAGCAGGGCCATATAAGGTCAGTTCCGGGACGCTGGCCAGCTCCTGCAAGGCATAATGCATCAGCTGCTGTTCGTACTCCTGAATCGCCGCCAGCCCCGTTTCAGAGACGTAGCTAATGGCCGCGCCCAGCCCGATGATCCCGCCCGTGTTGGGCGTACCCGCCTCGAAGCGCCAGGGCGCACGGGCGTAGGTTGTGCCGTCCGTCAGGCTGACGGTGGCGATCATTGACCCGCCCCCTTCCCACGGCGGCATGGCCTGGAGAATGTCCTCTTTCACATACAACACGCCGATGCCCGTCGGGCCATACAGCTTGTGCCCGGAGAAGACGTAGAAATCGCAGTCCAGAGCCTGAACGTCAACCGCATGGTGCATCACCGCCTGGGCGCCATCAATCAACACTTTCGCACCAACCTGATGGGCTTTGTCGACGATCAGCGCCACCGGATTTTCCGTCCCCAGCACGTTTGAAACGTGGGTCACCGCCACCAGCCGCGTTCTGTCGTCCAGCAGGGCGTCCAGCTTTTCCAGCTGGAGCGTGCCGTCTTCATTCAGGGGGATCACCCGCAGTTGCGCCCCCACACGCTCACAGAGCATCTGCCAGGGCACGATGTTGGCGTGGTGCTCCATCTGGGTGATGATGATGTTATCCCCCGCGTGCACCTGCGCATTGCCCCAGCTGTTAGCCACCAGGTTGATCCCTTCGGTGGTGCCACGCACAAACACCAGCTCTTCCGGCGAACGCGCGTTGAGGAAGGCCGCAACCTGCGTGCGCACGTTTTCCATGCGCTGGGTCGCCTCGGCGCTCAGGGTGTGGATCCCGCGATGTACCGCCGCATAACCGTGGCGATAAAACTCGGCTTCCGCATCCACCACCTGATTTGGTTTTTGCGCGCTGGCCGCACTGTCGAGATAGGCCAGCGGCAGACCGTTCACTTCACGGGTCAGTACCGGAAAATCTGCCCGGACTTTCTCTACGGGAAATGTCATGCTTCGCCTCCAGGCAGCCGCTGACCGATACGGGCCAGCACCTGCTGTTTAAGTCCGCCATCGGGCAGCGCTTCCGTCAGCTCAGCCGCAAAGGCGTAAATAATCATCTTTTGCGCGGCCTGCTGGTCTATCCCGCGCGAGCGCAGGTAGAACATCTGCTCATCGTCAATACGCCCGACCGTCGCGCCGTGGCTGCATTTCACATCGTCCGCATAGATTTCCAGCTGTGGTTTGGTGTCCACCTCTGCCAGACGTCCCAGCAAGAGGTTGTTGTTGGTCATCTGCCCGTCAGTTTTGATGGCGTGCTGCGCCACGTTTATCAGGCCGTTAAACACCGCACGTCCTTTGTCGCTGACGATGGTTTTGTGCAGCTGACGGCTGTTGCAGTAGCCTTTGTTATGCTCAAGCCAGGTGCGCGTGTCGCACACTTCTGACTTCACCGGCATCGCCAGGCTGTTAATACGCAGCGTAGTGTTTTCACCGTTCAGCTGGGTGCTGGTATTGTGGCGCAGCACCGCGCCGCCAAGCAGGAAGCTATGGCTGTACGCCGCGGCATCCTGGCCCAGCAGAATATCGTTGTGGGCGAAGTGGTGACTGAGCGGATTCTCAAACGCCAGCTTGATGTGGTGCAGCTGGGCATTGGCCGCCACGTTCATCGTCAGACGCGAACCGGTAAAATGACGGGTGTCGTTAAGGCTGACGTAATGCTCGATCACCGTCGCCTCCGCCCCTTCTGCCAGCTCAAGATGGTGGCGATAGTGGGCGGTGTTAATCTCATCACCCTCAACGCCCTGGGTGATATGCATCAGCAGCAACGGTTTCGCCGGGCGCTGGTTACGCTTAACGCGAATATGGGTGACAGATTGCGACAGGCTCTCTGTCAGGTGCAGGAAGACTTCAGGCTGAACGGGCGCGTTCAGCGACTGACGTTCATCGTTAATGACGATATCGAACCCGCTCTCCTGCACGCTGTCGCTCAGCTCCGCACGGAACAGACCGTCGACAAACACCAGACGCACGGCATCCACGCTCAGCGCCAGCATGTCGCGCTGATCGGGGCTGACCTGCGCCAGACGGGTGACAAACTCGCCGTTCAGCAGGCCATCCAGCGGAGTATATTTCCAGTTCTCATGTTTACGCGTCGGTAAACCGAGACGCAGCATCTGCTGGAGATGGTGCTGAGCCTGTTCAGAGCGCACTCCACCCTGCGCTTCAAACAGCCGGTGCCACTGCTGAAGTGCATTACTGCTGTTCGGTAAGCCAGCCATAACCCTGCTCCTCCAGTTGTTTAACCAGCGTAAAGTCACCGGATTTCACAATGCGTCCCTGGTAAAGCACGTGGACATAGTCCGGTTTGATGTAATCCAGAATTCGCTGATAGTGAGTCACGATGATAAATGAGCGGTTGCCGTCACGCAGGGAGTTCACCCCGTCGGCAACGATCTTCAGGGCATCGATATCCAGCCCTGAATCGGTCTCATCGAGAATGCACAGCGCCGGTTCCAGAACCGCCATTTGCAGAATATCGTTACGTTTCTTCTCACCGCCGGAGAAACCCACGTTTACCGAGCGGGTCAGCAGATCTTCCGGCATTTTCAGCAGCTTGATCTTCTCTTCCATCAGATCCTGGAAGTCAAAGCGATCCAGCGCCTCAAGGCCGCGATACTTGCGCACCGCGTTCAGCGCGGTTTGCAGGAAGAACTGGTTGCTGACGCCCGGAATTTCCACCGGATACTGGAAGGCCATAAAGATGCCCTCGCCGGCACGCTCTTCCGGCGACATCTCCAGCAGATCTTTGCCGTTAAACTCAACGGAGCCGCTGGTAACTTCATAATCTTCGCGTCCTGCCAGCGTCGCTGAAAGCGTACTTTTCCCGGAGCCGTTTGGCCCCATGATGGCGTGAACTTCACCCGGTTTGACGTCAAAATTGAGGCCACGCAGGATCTCTTTCTCTTCCACGCTAACCTGTAAATCTTTAATGCTTAACATGTGCTTTCCTTAACCGACGCTGTGTTCAAGACTAATGGCGAGGAGTTTCTGGGCTTCAACGGCAAATTCCAGCGGCAGTTCAGAGAACACGTCCTTACAGAAGCCGTTAACGATCATTGAAATCGCATCTTCTTCACTGATCCCGCGTTGCAGGCAGTAGAAAAGCTGATCTTCACCAATACGTGACGTAGTTGCCTCATGCTCAAGCTGGGCGCTGTTATTGCGGCATTCGACATACGGGAAGGTATGCGCCCCGCAGTCCGCGCCAATCAGCATGGAGTCGCACTGGGTGAAGTTACGCGCGTTGGTTGCCGTCGGCATGATTTTCACCAGCCCGCGATAGCTGTTCTGGCTGTGACCGGCAGAGATCCCTTTGGAGAGGATGGTCGATTTGGTGTTTTTACCGATGTGGATCATCTTGGTGCCGGTATCGGCCTGCTGATGACCGCTGGTCAGCGCCACTGAGTAAAACTCACCGATGGAGTTGTCGCCGCGCAGAATACAGCTCGGGTATTTCCAGGTAATGGCGGAGCCGGTTTCTGACTGCGTCCAGGACATTTTGCTGTTTTCGCCTTCGCACAGCGCACGCTTGGTAACGAAGTTCAGAATACCACCGGTGTTGCCGTCGCCCGGGAACCAGTTCTGTACCGTAGAGTATTTCACTTCCGCGTCTTTATGGATGATCACCTCTACCACCGCCGCGTGCAGCTGGTAGCTGTCGCGCACAGGTGCCGAACAGCCTTCGATATAGCTGACGTAGCTGCCTTCATCGGCCACCAGGATGGTGCGTTCAAACTGGCCGGTTTTTTCCGCGTTGATGCGGAAATAGGTCGAGAGCTCCATCGGGCAGCGCACGCCTTTCGGCACGTAGATAAAAGTACCGTCTGACGCCACCGCCGCATTCAGTGCCGCGAAGAAGTTATCGTTACTCGGCACCACGGTACCAATATACTTTTTCACCAGCTCGGGGTGATCGTGAATGGCTTCACCAAAGGAACAGAAAATGATCCCCTGCTCCGCCAGTTTTTCACGGTAGGTGGTTGCCACCGAGACGGAGTCAAAAATGGCGTCTACCGCCACCTCTTTGCCTTCGCGCACGGGCACGCCGAGCTGATTAAACGCCTCTTCCACCTCTTTACTCAGGAAGCTGTTATCCGCGCCAGTTTGCTGAACCGCGCCGGGTTGCGAGGCACAGGTATCATCACAGCTGCCGCAGGAGGGCGCGGAGTAGTAGCTATAATCCTGATAGTTCAGCTTATCGTAATGCGCTTTCAGCCAGTGGGGTTCTTCCATCTCCAGCCACGCGCGGAATGCGCTCAGACGAAACTCCAGCATCCACTCCGGCTCGTTACGTTTCGCCGAAATGGCGCGCACGACCTCTTCGTTGATGCCTTTCGCCAGCTCATCGGTTTGCAGCTGCGTAAAGAAACCCTCTTTATAGTTGAGGTGTCCGCCGCTCCAGGTGTTTACATCACTCGTTGCTTCAGTATTACGAGACATAGTACCGCCTATACCCCAAAGCTTTCGCCGCAGCCGCATTCGTTCTGGGCTTTCGGGTTATGAAATTTGAATAACTGGTTTAAACCT
The DNA here is from genome assembly GCF_049238215.1 of Enterobacter cloacae complex sp. IR5441. NCBI lineage: Bacteria > Pseudomonadati > Pseudomonadota > Gammaproteobacteria > Enterobacterales > Enterobacteriaceae > Enterobacter > Enterobacter cloacae complex sp. IR5441. Next base: position 13,757 of record NZ_JBMKIA010000010.1, on the reverse strand, counting down.
TCCCGAACGTAGTCGACTTCGGTTCCATCGATAAACGGCATCGCCTGTAGCGCGACGTATAACTTTGCACCGTCGGTTTCAAAGACCAGATCGTCCTTTTGAGGTTCGGTTACGGTGTCCAGCACGTAGCCAAATCCCGCGCAGCCAGTCTGCTTAATGCCTAAGCGTACGCCGAGGATGTCGGGATTTTTTGCCACCAGCTCATGAATATGCGCCGCCGCCGCGGGCGTCAGCGTTAAGCCACGCCAGGCAAAATCGGCCGGATTGAAGGTTTCTGAATGCAGTTCCATAGGTCCACCTCATCTGATAAGCCACCAGGGCATAACACCATGTTAGTGATAACGATTATCACTTCAACCCCCTGCGAGCAGGGGCTTTGGGCTAAACCGCCCTTTTTGGCTACTTTCATTAAGCATAGACCCTGTGACGGGATGCGGATGGGATGGTTAGATTTGTTCAATGTATTGATAAATAATGCATTTCATAAGAAAGGCGGTAAGGTGACGGGCAATGATAAAAATTGTATTGGAAATACCTATTTTTAAGATAGCTAAAGTACGCGCAGGCACCATATACATTTTTTACGTATGCCTCCCCCTTAAGCCAGGTTCTTTTTAATCCTTTTTTGCCTTACCTGGGCGCGCATAAAGACGTTTGATGGATAAGTTAACCATTATTTATCAGTCTGATAGTGGTTAAATTCCGATCATGATTAATTACATAAACTCATCCCTTTTCGACGTAATGTTTCCCTTGTTAACCATTTATTCAATAAGGGATTAAATTATGTGGAGTACCTATAAAGCCGCAGCTCATGCTCGCCAGCATGCAGGTCAGTATAGCCAGAAAAGATGTGCAGAATTTTCTTTAATAGCAATACCGGCAAGTAAAGACAGCATATGCAATTTACAGGCATGACTGACATGAAAAAAATAATTCTGGCGATCCTGCTTCTGCCCACTCTCGCATCCGCTGCACAGAAGTTCCCCCCTGAGGTATCCGCTGCCCTTCAGTTTAATAAGTGGTACATCTCGCAAATTATTATCGGGAAAGAGCCCCTGAAAAACTATGAAGCGCTGAGGCCATATGTAACCCGCGAAACTATCAGCAAACTCAAAGCCATGGATAAGCTGGATCCAGATGAATATGACGTGCCTGACGTCGATATGTTCATCAAGGCTCAGGGATATGAAGATGACTGGGGCATCGTCAGTGCGCGGGCGCTGGATTACGATGCCGCCTGTATGCAGGTTTATATCTCATTCGGCAAAAAGCGGGATCACACCGTGATTGACTGCATGGTCAAGGAAGATGGCGTGTGGAAAGTTGAATCCGTGGCCAGTATGAATATTTCAGACAACCTGATGATGGAATAAACCGACGATATGACAGGGGTACTGATGCTATGCATCTTCGCGGATACCCCTGTCGTATCGCCAGAAGGCAAAATCCCGCACTGGCGGTTTACCGTTGGCCCCCTTAACATCAGTGATGGAACGAAACGGCGAAACCCTGTTCACGCCAGTGGTCGAGCTGCTCCTGTTGACGAGGCGTAGGCGCTTTACCGGTCCAGACGAAGATTTTTTGCCCGGGGAAGAGTTCAGGACGTGGAGAATCAATCGGCTCAGCCAGCACGTCGATATGCCAGCCTTTGTAGGCAAGACGGGCCGCTTCCAGCCACAAATGCGTACGGTCGTCGCACTCCCACCCAATCAGCAGCGCATCCTTACCTGCTTTTTTTCGCGACTCACCCAGGCTTGCAACGGCAAACTCAATCAGGACACCGTCCAGCAGGCTCGCCATGTGACGCACCGTATTCTGGTCCTGGTTCATTCGCTGCCGCACAGGGGTGATGATGTTATCTATCAGAACATCCATCGCATGGTCACGGCGGAACTCGCCGATTTTGGCGCGCAGTTTTGCCGGACTGGCATAGCGCAGAACGGTTAACATCTCTTCCTGAAAAGATGCCCAGTTCCCCTGAGTCATTACTTCTGTATTTTCAAGAAGCGCTTTTACTTTACCGACCGAAACACCCGTTTTCATCAGGCGTTTGATCTCTTCGATACGCAGGATATCTTCATCGTCAAACTGACGATGACCCCCTTCGCTTCGCTGCGGCTTCAACAATCCATAACGGCGCTGCCAGGCACGCAGCGTAACGGGGTTGATACCGCATCGTTCGGCCACTTCGCCGATACTGTAATAGGCCATTAACTCCCTCACGCACAATACTTCCATACCTAACCAAACCAACCTTATCAGATTGTACAAATCATTTGTATAACTAACTCCTCGTTCTGAGACAAGTGAATGGCTCAACGAACCACTCACTCGTTAATGTATTGTTGTATAAATTTAGCCGTACGTACAGGTCACTTTTAAGAGTTACGTACAGGTTTTTATAAATCGTACTTTTTCTCGGGCCAGGCAATCGCCGGTATGCCCCCCAGGCGCGGGCTGGCGAAAAGGTGCCCCTGGAACTGAGAAATCCCGGCAGATTCCAGCCACATCCACTCTTCAGCCAGCTCTACGCCTACCGCACAGAACAGAATTTCCAGGGAGGCGCAGCATTTAATAATTGACTGAATGATCGCCTGACGAGGGCCGCTCTTGTGCACGTTGGCAATCAAGTCACGGTTAATCTTGATTCTGTCCGGCTGAAACTGGGCCAGCAGTTGCAGACCGGCGAATCCCGCGCCAAAGTGATCGATGGCCACGCTGATCCCGGCGCTTTTAAGCTGTCTGACCGCGCTGGTGAACTCTTCGAAGCGCGAGATCGCCTCGCTCTCGGTGAACTCGACCACAATTTGCTCCGGCACAAAACCGTTCGCCTCAATTGCCGTCAGTAAAAAATCGACGGCGCCAGGAACATTGACCAGCGTCATCGGCAGCAGATTAATGGACAACGTTTGAGTCTGTAGGCCCAGCGCGCTGGCCATCGACAAAGCCACCTGTTTACTCTTCAGATCCGATTCGTACAGCGCCTCACGCGACAGGTTGGCAAAATAGCTTTCCGGGGACTCACCGGACGGCGTGCGGATCAGGGCTTCCCAGGAAACTACCTGCTGCATAAACGGATCGACGATAGGTTGAAATGCGAAACTACAGTCCGCGCCCTTTGCCACTACTGTCGGCTGGGAGGATAACGGCGTATTTTCGGTGACAAACTCCCAGGCGTCAGCCGGAGGCAGCTCAAAGTAGTTGGCTTTTTCAGTGGCCTCAACGAAGGTGCGGAAAAATTGCAGGGCGCGATCGTTATAGGTCAGCTGATAGCGCGTTGTGCCTTTATCGAGTACCTGTTGCAGCACTTCGTCGGTATCGTACTGACGAAGGTCAAAGAGCTCCATACCCACGTTGCCAAAACGTCTTGAAGGCCCGTGATCGCTTAACAATTCGACCACGTTGTGATGCCGTGGGTCACGGCAGATGAGCTCATAGATCTCCTTAACGTTATCAGCGGGCCCTTCAAGTAACTGAAAAAAGTGTGTGCCGTTAAACAGCAAAATCCCCGTCACATCGAACTGGCGATTTCTACAATTTGCAGCAGCGACCATGTCTTCCAGCGCTTTCACTGGAACGTCCTCGCAGATATGACTGCGGTAAATGATGGTTGTGAGCATGCTAATCCTGAAGATTGAGGGGGTGACCACGAAAACACGTGGGGAAAACTCTGTTATAGCACATTAATTGCCCAACAAATAATTTACATCTCAACGATTTACACGGCTTTTTTGCGTCATTTACGGGCTTGTACAACTCTGCGACGCCGCTTCGGATTGTACAATATATCTTGTGAATACCGCAGTAAATCGCATAAGAATAAGTATCTGATAAATAATGATTTTATAAAATATATTATAAAATATTTAAAAAATTGTACATTTTAAATGTACAGATTTGAAAATTATGTATACCTTAAATGTAACGTTACTGATTACTAAAATTTACAGGAGCGAAACATGCAGCAGAACGGACACCTCGCAGACTCGGCAACAGCGATTGCGCAGTATTTCGAAAAAGCCGCGCTTCCAACCCAACAGGAAACATTGGGTCAGGTTGTTGTTGAAATCCTTAGCGACGGGCGAAATCTGAATCGCAAATCGCTCTGCACAAAACTGTTGAGTCGCCTTGAAAAGGCCAATGGCCCGGAAGAGGAACATCATTATCACATGCTTCTTGGCCTGCTCTTCGAACGTTAATGTCATGAACAGCAGTGATGCGGACAGACTGATCGACCAGCTTATTGGAGAAGCCGCTCTTTCACTTTTGAAGGAGCGCGATCCCGTGACGACCGAGGGATTGGTTCAGCGTCTGCGTAACATGCAAGCATATGAAACGGATCCCCAGCGGCGGGAGACATTAGCGCGAGTGATAGCTGACATCAGCTCTGGCACGGTCGCTTTTAAAGGTCGCAGAACCGCACAAGGACGAATACAGAGAGAGGGATCTCTCAAAAATAACCGAGACAATGTAGTGCCGTTATTTGGAAATGGAAAACCGTCCGATCCTAAAAAGATACATTGACTACAACTTTACAGCTACGGTGAGAACAAATGAGACAAAATATTCAGCTTCAACCCGAATACCATTCCGCCTTTTTAGATAGCGCGTTGTCGGAGTATTTCCGTCACGCAGGCGATCGCTTTGCTGAAGAGTCTGCCATTTTTTCGACTGCGGTTCGTTGTGTTCTTGCTTCCGAAGGTCATTTGACCAACAAAGCGATCATTCTCTGGCTAATCCAGACGCTGGAATCCACCGACGATGTCGTTAAGGCGGATGTGATCCGCAAGACGCTGGAAATTGTCGTCGGTTACACCATGGACGATCTTTAATGCCTCCCCCATCCCTACGGATAGCGTGTCATCGTCAATTGTGACGAACATACTGACGATGACACACCCTCTCTCCACAAACGCCCTGTTAATCAAGAACGCTGAATGTGGCATGGATCCTGCTTAGTCCGCTAAGGGACTGGGCTTTCCAGTAAACATTGCTTCATTTCTTAACAGGTCTGTTATTGATGAAAAAAATCGCCAGCGTCTGCCCCTACTGCGGTGCAGGCTGCAAACTAAACCTCGTCGTTAAAAATAACCGGATTATCCGTGCCGAAGCCGCTGATGGCGTAACCAATCAAGGCACGCTTTGCCTGAAAGGTTTCTACGGTTGGGACTTTCTTAACGACACACGGCTGCTTACCCCCCGTCTGACGCAGCCCATGATCCGCTACAGCAAAGGCGAGGCCTTTACCCCTGTTACCTGGGAAGAGGCCATTCGTTATACCGCTCACAGGCTTAAAAGCATCAAAGAACAGTATGGCCCTCGGTCCATTATGACCACGGGTTCCTCACGGGGAACGGGCAATGAGACCAACTATGTGATGCAAAAATTTGCCCGTGCGGTGCTGAATACTAACAACGTCGACTGCTGCGCCCGCGTCTGTCACGGTCCGTCCGTTGCCGGTTTACAGGAGACCCTCGGCAACGGCGCCATGAGCAATTCCATTAACGATATTGAAAACTCAAAATGCCTGCTGGTATTCGGCTATAACTGCGCCGACTCTCACCCCATCGTCGCCCGACGCGTGCTTAAAGCACGTGAAAATGGCGCTAAAATCATCGTCTGCGATCCGCGTCATATTGAAACGGCACGCATTGCCGATCTTCATCTTCAGCTAAAAAATGGCAGTAACATGGCGCTGGTCAATGCCTTTGGCTATGTCCTGCTGGAAGAGGAACTGTACGACAAAAACTACGTTGCCCGCTTTACCGAAGGGCTTGAGGCGTACCGGCTGACGGTAAAAGATTACGCACCCGAGCAGGTTGAACATCTGACGGGGATCCGCGCGCGGGATGTTCGTCAGGCAATGCGCATGTTCGCAGCGGCGCCTTCAGCAACGGTGATGTGGGGGATGGGCGTCACGCAGTTTGGTCAGGCGGTCGATGTGGTGAAAGGTCTCTCCAGCCTGGCGCTGCTGACCGGCAACCTGGGCCGCCCTGCCGTCGGCGTGGGTCCGGTTCGCGGGCAAAATAACGTTCAGGGTGCCTGCGATATGGGCGTTCTGCCCAATATGTTCCCCGGCTACCAGGACGTCACTGACCCGGCGGTCAGACTGAAATTTGCCGATGCGTGGAAAATCAATGTCAACCGGATGGACGATCGCGTCGGGACGCGTATCACCGAAGTGCCACATCTCGCGCTGGAAGGAAAGATCAAAGCGTATTACATCATGGGGGAAGATCCGCTTCAGACAGAAGCCGATCTGGGACTGGTCCGCCGCGGCTTTGAGGCGCTCGATTTTGTGGTGGTTCAGGACATCTTTATGACCAAAACGGCAGAGGTGGCTGACGTGCTGCTCCCTGCCACCTCATGGGGAGAACACGCCGGCGTGTTCACCTGCGCCGATCGCGGCTTCCAGCGTTTCGGCAAAGCCGTTGAGGCCAGCGGCAACGTGAAGCGCGACTGGGAGATCATCAGCCTGCTGGCCACGGAGATGGGCTATCCCATGCATTACGAGGATAACCAGCAGATCTGGGACGAAATGCGCGAGCTGTGCCCCCTCTTCTACGGCGTGACCTACGAAAAAATGGGCGAGATGGGCCATGTGCAGTGGCCTTGCCCATCCCTCGATCATCCCGGCACTCCCTACCTGTACAAGGATAATCAGTTCGACACCCCTACTGGCAAAGGACAGCTATTTGCCGCCCCCTGGCGCGCCCCGGCGGAGACACCGGATGCGGATTACCCGCTGGTACTGTGCACGGTGCGCGAAGTGGGTCACTACTCCTGTCGCTCAATGACCGGGAACTGCGCGGCGCTGCAAAGCCTGGCCGACGAGCCGGGCCGGGTGCAGATCAACCCGGCCGACGCGGATGAACGGGGGATTGCCGAGGGCCAACTGGTCTGGGTACGTTCACGCCGGGGTAAAGTGATCACGCGCGCCAGCATCAGCGAGCGCATCAATGCGGGAGCAATCTATATGACCTACCAGTGGTGGATTGGCGCCTGTAATGAGCTGACGCAGGATAATCTCGACCCGATCTCCAGAACGCCGGAAACGAAGTATTGCGCCGTGCAGCTGGAGGCGATCGAGGACCAGCGCTGGGCGGAGGATTTTGCGGCTTCCGCATACCAGACCATGAAGACGCGGTTGATCGCTGCGGTTAATGTTTAAATGCATTGCCGGGTAGCTATCGCTGCCCGGCCCGCTATCCGCTGCCGTTTTAGGCTATTTGTTGTGCATAATTATTTTCCAGGTAATCGCGAAGCAGGTTCGGACGGCTCTTTTTCTCCATCAGCCTTCTCAACAGTACGATCAGCTCGTAATCGCTTCGCAGATTAAATTTCTGCATCATCATATATTTATGGGTAAAGACCGTTTTTTCGCTCATCTTCAACGCGTTCGCGGTCTGCACCACCGACAGCCCCCGGTAAAAATTGACCATAATACGAATCTGTTGCCGGGATAACCCTTTATGCTGGCAGTCGAAACAGGTCTTTTTATTCAACGTGTAACCTGGTAATTGCGTCCTGAACCACGCGATAAACAGAACGCCGCTAATACGATCAAGCGACGCCCGGCGCGGGAGAAAAATGATGTCCTGAAAGCAGGAAGGCAGCGCCGAAAAGCGCAGTTCATCGTCGACGAGACCTATCACAATTCCTTTTTGCCGGGCCAGTAACTCCGGAAAACAGGTCAGCGTTTCCCCCTGACATAATGAAAGAACAATAATATCAGCCTGGCTGACGTTTTCATTGGTCAGCGCCAGGTGAAATGTGATGGAGCGATGAAAGTTATGCTTAAAAAAATCGTCGAAAAAGCTCTGTAGCCCAGCCTGAAAAAACAGATCCGTTTCCTGAATCAGAATATTTAACATAGTTCACACCAACGTCTTTAAAAAAGGCTTATCACCGGCATTTAGTTGTACTGCATCGTCATTACCACAACCGCGCTGATGCTTCCCGGCGTGGCGCCTCCCGGCATGGATTTTACCGAGGCCAGCATAGCCAATGTCGCGGTTCTGTCCGCGGCAATGGTCTGGGTCATACTGGTGCCTGTTCCTTTAAGCGCGCCGGTTTGGGCATCGCGCATGGCTATCGCCACATGCGTGGCCGAACCGCTGTTCATGAAATAGTCCGCTCCCGCCTCGGGATCGGGGCTGCCGGTGAAAGCGACGGTCACACTCTGCGTTCCCGTTGGGCACTGGGTAAACAGCAGACTGAAAGGCACCGGATCCGATGTTGAGCCCGGCGTCGCCATATTGGTTGCCTGAATATTGCCCAGGTTGACATCGAGGCTGTTACTGCCGCCATTAAATATGCACGGCGACGCAACGATATTTCCCGTCACACCGATGTTGACGCTATCAGCGGAGCATACCTTCCCGCTGAGTAAGGCAAGTAAAAGCAGTGTCCTGCATCTTATTTTCATCTTCTTACCTGCTACTGGTAGGTCAAATTAAGGGTGGCGGAGGCATTCGCTGAACCTGACTCCACGCGGGTTAACGTCTGGTAATACCGGGCCGTTAATGGCAACGTCTCTTGCCCCCCGGCAGACTGCCGCAAGAATAGTCGGCTGTTCATCACCAGCGGTGCACCGTTATAGATAAGCTGCACCCCCACCCCTTTCGCAGTGCCGGCATTTCCCTGCCCGGTTAAGGCCATCACGCTGGTATTGGCGCTGTCCGGGTTCTGTATTCCACTGAGCGAGACCGTAATATTGGTTCCGGCGGCGCAGGTCAGGCCCAGGTTTTGCGTGTTCTGTGCTCCCGCTGGCGTGGTGCCCACCGTGGAGCCGAACGCCGAGGCGGGAATATCCCCTATCGGAAACGTCAGCTGGGCCGTATTCGCCGTGCACGCCAGCGCATTGATGGTGCCGGAGGTGAGCTGCGTGGTCAGACCGTCACGGTAGAGGCCATCGCTTCCCTGTAGCGTCACGACGCCGATCGTCCCCGGCGTTAATGCCCCCGATGAGACCGGCCCCGTCACCACCAGCTCAATCCTCCCGCCGTACCAGTCCACATAGGAGGTCTGCGCATTGTACGAGAACGTATTGCTCGGGTTTTCAAAATAGCCGTTGGAAGAAAAGCGTATCCCTATCCCGCTGACGTTCGTGTTGTAAACATGGTTGCCGTAGCTGCTCAACGTGGCGCCGTTGTAGCGCAGGCTAAATCCCAGCATCAGCGGATTAGTACACCCGGTAAGATAGGAGCCTGTGGCTGACGCCGCGCCAGAAAATACCACCGTGCCGACAGGCGCATCGCGCTGCACGTTGATCGTCCCCACGGACAGGGTGGAAAGCTGCGGGGTGATGGTGGTGCAGGTACCGGCACGAGCCATATTTGCCGCCGCGAGCAAACAGAGCAGCAGCATCGCGTTAAGACATTTCATGTTAGCGTTCCTGACGGCAGGTGGCGCGCATATCAGCGATCCCACCGTACGTTGAGTGATTCGGCAGCGTGAAATCAGCGCGGCATTGCTGACTGGATTGACTTCCCCATGTAGCGACTAACGTTCCCTGCTCGCGCATCCCGGTTAAATAGACCTGACCGCGATCGCCGACAATAAAACTGCCGCTGTCATCACCCACAAGGGTGACCACCGCCCCAAACGGAACGGCGCGGTCGTTGTCGGTCAAGGTCATCAGCACCCGGTGTCCTGACTTCGGCAGATAATCGGCTCTCACCACCGCTCCCCGCGTCGGCGTCACCGTGCGGGTGTTGATCTCCAGCTCGACATCGTCCGGCATCGTTTCCGGGTCGAGGGTGAGATCGTTTTTCCGGTAGACAGAAAGGTTGCTCACGACCGTATATCCGCGAAAATCTGTCCGTACACCGGGCTGATTGCGGATATCCACGTCGTGGGCGCCAGGGGCTTTGATTAAGACGCTGGTCTCCCCCAGCGGCTGGGAAAGCGTGATGCCATCAGCATGGGCGAGAATGCCGCCTTGCAGCCCGTAATTCAGGCGTTCACTGTTTTTGTCATAACCATAACCTGCCGTGACTTCGCCATAGGCGCCTTTGTAGTCCGCGTTAACATTGCCGGTATAGCCCACACCCTCTGTTCCGTATCCCTGCTGTACGTTCCAGTTCAGGGCACGGTTCTCGAGCGCTACCCCGTTCAGGCCGACGTTATGCGTCGTCCCGTTATTCCCGCTGGCGTTCATGCCATAGTTAGCCCATGTCTGCGGCAAAAATTTATCCAGCGGAATGCTGACGTTGAACGCCAGAAGCTGGTCATGGTCAGCGTTTTTTTGGCTGTCGCGGGTTTCTGACGCTGAGCGGACATTTTTGCTGTAAGTCCATGTCAGGCCATAGCTGATGTTATGCCAGTAGTTGCTATAGCCGACGCTCCACGAAGCCATCGACTTACCGTCATTCCAGTAATCTTCCCGCGCCGCACTGAGGGTAAGCGCGCCCAGGTTGTCCCCCAGCGTCTGGCTCATCGTCAGCTCGGCACGGTTACGTCGCCTGTCATGAAGCGCGCTGCTGTCGCCGTAAGAATCGAGGACGTCCTGCATCCCGTAATAGCCGCGGGTCGAGTAGCGATACCCGGCAATCGAAAAGTTGGTCCCGGTATTGATAAAATTCTTGCTGTATCGGGCCCGCCACGACTGACCGTTTGTTTTCGCGGCATGCTCCGGCGTTGACCAGCCCTGAGTGACGTCTGCGGATACAGCCCCGAGATCGCCCATATTCTTGCCCACCCCCAGAGCCGCCGACTGGTACTTATCTGCCCCCTGGACGCCGCCATAGAGCGTAATACCGTGAGGGAGGCCGTAAATTCCGGTCAGTTGCCCGAAGGGGGTTTTCTCCACGCTACGGTTATACGAGCGATACTGCCCGGCGGTAAGGGCATATTTCAGGCGCCCCTCCCGTTGCAGGACCGGCAGCGAAGCGTACGGCAGGGTGAAATGTTGCTCACTACCATCAGCTTCGACGATCGTGACATCAAGATCGCCCGCGCCGCCGGTGGGATACATATCCGCGATCTCAAACGCGCCCGGCGCCACATAGCTTTGGTAGATTTGATAGCCATTCTGACGCACCACGACCTGCGCGTTAGTTCGCGCAATACCGCGCACCACCGGCGCATAGCCTTTCAGGGAATCCGGCAGCATATCGTCGTCGGACGCCAGCTGGACGCCGCGAAACGGCATGCTGTCAAAGACATCGGCAGACGCGGAACTGTCTCCGAGCGTAAGCTGGGCTTGCAGGGGAATAATCGCGCGCTGCATCAAGGTATAGACGTTGTCCCACTTATCCTGGCCGGACGCATCGCGGGACCAGGTGGTGTAGTTGCGTAACCGCCAGGGACCGACGTTGATCCCCGGCCGCAGGTTTGCATACTGGCTGTCGCTGCGGGTGCCTGCCCCGCTTCTTGCCCGGCCGTTTGCCCCGCTCAGGCTGTAGTTGAGCATGGCCGCGGTAATGCCTTCATCCCACATATCCGGCGGAACGTAACCTCTCGCTGGCAGGTCTATAGCCGCCTGTGGAATGCTAATCGCCAGACGCTGGGCGCCAAACTGGAAATCCGCGCTGGCCTGTGGGATCGCCCTGAGATCGGCGCATTCACCTTCCCCGGCGGCGAGCTGCGGGAAAAGCGCCGTTTTCACGCCCCACGCTTTTAACTGCCCGATACTCAGGCACGGCTGCAACGTTTCACTGCCGTTAGCATCCTTCACTGCCATAAAACGAATATCCCGCGTTTCCAGCAGCCGATCGTCAAGAATAATATCAACGTGGTATGTCCCGGGCGCCTGCGAGCCGGATTCAAAGGCAGATAAATCCGCTTTTCCCATTCCGGGATTATCCAGCTCTACCAGTTCCGTATTAAACGTCTCACTGGCATACAGTGTGGGAGAGACACCAGCAAGCGCGAGGGCAATAAATATTGCCAGGCGCGCAGGCTGCATTGCATTCAATGCCGTTGTCATGACGAACACCTGATTAACGCGTAAGGATCACAAACTGGCCCGGTGTAATTCGCCAGGGCTGCCATAATCGTTAATGACTTTAAACGTCAGCGTATTGCCACTGGTTCCGTTCGGTAACGGAAAACGGGCTGTGCCTGAAGGCATCACGTACGTGACATCGTCAAGCTTCTTATTACCCAACGTAATTTCATTGAAATTGATAACGTACGGCGTAGGGTTATTAACCTGAAGGGTATTTCCCGAACGACGCCAGGTTAATTTATTGGCTTGCTCCTCGGGGGTAGACGCACGAAGAGTCTCTGGTCGATAAATTAATTTGATGCGCGTTTTGACGGCAATTTGCAGCGAGTTCATCTGCTTTGAGGCTGAAGGAATAGCTTTAATGTTCAGCCAGAATAAACTCTCCCGCCCCTGAGGCAGTGAGCCGGTCATGACAATACGCTCAAGGTTCTTTTGCCCGCCGTCCAGCCGATACAGTGGTGGCGTAATAATAAAAGGCGCTTTACCCGATTGTTCATCCTGAACATCTATCCACGACTGGATTAAATAAGGAACGTTATCAGGATTAGTAATACCTATTGACGCCTCTTTTTTAGTCCCATCAAAAATAATACGGGTGCCGCCAATAATTACGCCTGCACTGACGGATGTTAACGTCAGCGGTAACAGCGCCATAGCCAGGCCCATTGTCGTGATAAAATGCATTTTAATACCTCATAAAACAAGGGGCCGGGCGGCCCCCTGCTGATTACTGCAATGACTTAGTTGTATACCACTGAGAAGTTTGCGACCGAGTTAGCCGGGCCCGCGGTCACGGATGCCGCGGTGGAGATATACTGCGCGTAGAAGTTCAGCGTATTATCAGCCGTACTGCTGAGCGGGTAAATATAGCTGTTGCTGCCGTGCAGCGGCAGATCGGCTTTATCTGCCGTCATCAGGTTAATCGCCACCCCGGTGGCCGCCCCCGCCACGGACGTATCAATCGCCAGCAGGCTGGCGTTGGTTAAATCCGGCGTGCCGTCAAAACGGACTTTTGCATTGGTGACCGTTACCGGACAGTTTTTCAAAATAATATTGAATTGCGTCGCAGCCGTTCTCGCCCCGGTTGTCGGGAATTCCGTTTTATAATAATCGCCTAATACCACCACCTGATTCTGGGATGCCACATCAACGTCGCAGGCAGAATCCAGAATATTCCCGTTAAAATTAACGGTACCGGCCGCTGCGAATGCATTGGTCATGGTGAGTACAGAACCTGCCGCTAACATTGCCATCATCAATTTTGTATTCATAATTTTATATCCCGTATTACTTTATTTATTACCGACATTCAGTTGCAGAAACAAAAGACCTTCCGACGAGTCAAAATTTATACAACTCTTTTTCCGCATACAATCAATTTTGAGGTCTAGCTGTAGACTCTCTTTTAACAATTACAAAACATATTCACTCGGAAACACCTTAAGAATAATGGCCAAAGTCTACTTTTAGACCTGAATAAAAAAGGTTTCAATTTCAATTAATTAAGACTCAAAAAAAAGCGAGTCTATAATTAGACTCGCCGCAAACATTCCCTGATCTGCTGGTTTTTAAGATAATTCTTTATGCCGATCAAAAAATGATCGCATCAGTCAGTGAGGTTTCACATGAATACCCGTTTCGCGCCTGAGTCAGATATTGATAAGTCAACAGTGCTCGGCGCTAAGCCCTGAGAGATCCCCTCATAATTTCCCCAAAGCGTAACCATGTGTGAATAAATTTTGAGCTAGTAGGGTTGCAGCCACGAGTAAGTCTTCCCTTGTTATTGTGTAGCCAGAATGCC